>NZ_JBQQBX010000001.1:0-506612 GCF_052245475.1 Streptomyces sp. 7N604
CGGCCGGAGGCGCGGGGGGGCTCCGGCTCCGAGGCCCCTCCACTGAGCGGATCGCAGCGGATCAGGTATACACGTACGCTACGGCGTTACTGGTGCCGCTGGGCGTGGTGACCTGGACCTGAACAGTGCCGGTGCCCGCCGGTGCGGTGGCCGCGATCACGTCGTCCCCCACCACCACGAAGCCGTCGGCCGGTGTGGTGCCGAAGTCCACCGCGGTGGCGCCGGTGAACCCGGAGCCGTCGATGAAGACCAGATTGCCGCCGGCCGCCGGACCGGTATCCGGAACCAGGCTGTTGATGCTCGGCGGAGGGGCCGGAGCGTAGACGAAGGGCAGCGTGTTGCTGGTGCCCAGGGGCGTGTCCACGGTGACAAGGACAGTCCCGGTGCCCGCGGGCGTGATGGCAGCAATCGCGCTGTCCGACACCACGCTGAATTCGGTCGCCGGGGTGGTGCCGAAGTTCACGCTCGTGGCGCCGCTGAGCCCGGAACCGTTGAGCACGACGAGGGTGCCGCCCGCGGCCGGCCCGGTCTCCGGGACCAGGCTGGTGAGCGTGGGTGTCACAGGCGCGTAGGTGTACGCCTGGGTGTTGCTGGTGCCGTGCGGAGTGGTGACGCTGACCTGGACCGTACCGGTCCCGGGGGGAGCGATCGCGGTGATGGAACTGTCGGAGTGCACGGTGAAGCCGGCCGCCGGGACGGCTCCGAACGTCACGCTCGTGGCACCGGTGAACCCGGAGCCGGTGAGCGAGACCGGGTTGCCCCCGCCGACTGGGCCCGAAGTCGGGCTGAGGGCCGTGAGAACCGGTGGCGCCGGTGCGGGCGGGACATAGGTGTACGACACGGAGTTACTCACTCCGGCCGGGGTGATGACGGTGATGCCTACCGTGCCGGTGCCGGGCGGGGCCACAGCCGTGATGGTGTTGTCGCCCGTCACCGTGAAGCTGATGGCGTTGGCCGTGCCGAACTTGACCGCTGTCGCACCGGTGAAGCCGAAACCGGTGATGGTAACGGCGTTTCCACCGGCAGCCGGCCCCGAGATGGGCGATACCGAGGTGATCACCGGCACCGGCACCGGCGCCGGGATGTAGGCGTATTGGACGGAGTTGCTGGTTCCGGCGGGTGTGGACACCTTCACCCCGACGGTGCCGGTACCGGGCGGGGCCACAGCGGTGATCACGTTGTCAGTCCACACGGTGAAACTCGAGGCGTTGGTCGCCCCGAACTTGACCGCGGTAGCCCCCGTGAAGCCGGAACCGAGGAGGCTGACCGTATTGCCCCCCGCGGCCGGACCCACGCTCGGGGCTATGAGAATGATGAACGGCATCGTTTCGCCTTTCGTTGGTTGATCGCGTGCATGCCACACCCAGCTCGGCGGACGCCGGTTGTCCCGGCCCGGATTCCGGACATGAGATGCCCTATGCGGAGGAGTGCGCAGAAACAGGGAGGCGCGCCATGCCGATAGGCCTTGCCACTGCGGTGGGCCCGCGGCGCCGCCCTGACACCCCGCCACTTCCCAGAGAACCGAATATGAGATAGACACCAAAAGGGCGCAATCAGGGCGCAGAAGAGCAAAAACGCTAAGTATGAATATGTAAATTAGCGCCAGAAATACTCACTTTGCGCTGAAGTGCGCCGCTGGGGCGGGGCCGTCGCCCCCCAGGACCGCTTAGCCGGACCGGCCCGATATGACCGGCCCTGGGACCAAATGCCGTTGGCGAATCCCACGAACCCGCATCCGCTCCTGAACGCGGCCCCACCCCTCGCCGTATGAAACGGAGCTTCTCCGAACCGGGAGGCCCCCCATCTTCCGGAACGACGTAGAGGGGTTCCATGAAACTCAAATCGCACAAACGCTCCCCTGTGGCAGGCAGGGCGATCGCCGCGGCGGCCGCCCTCCTGCTGGGAGGCGGTGGACTGATTGCCATCAATGTCTCCGCCTCCGCCGGTCAGGGGGGCGACTCCTCCCAGGAACAGCCGGCCGAGGTCCAAAATGCCTCAACCATCGACTGTCCGGAGGTGCGAGATCAGATAACCGAAGTACCGCAAGATGCGCAGCCGGAGGTGGACAACAAGCTCGCGGAGCTCGACACGCAGGTCGGCGATGCGTACGAGAAGATGGTCCAGAACCGGGATGCCGCGGAAAGTGATCCGAACTTCGTGCAGAACTCGGTTCTCGATCCGCTAGCGGAACAGCGCAGGACCACCATCGATGACATCTCCTCGTCCATCGGCAACGACGCCCCCGAGGGCCTCGACCAGATGGCCGAGTGCCAGCTCAAGGAGGGCGGTGCCGTCGCGGACGACGGCCAGAACCAGGCCGACGACGGCCAGGTCCAGGACGGCGGCCAGGACCAAGGCGGCGAGGACCAGGCCGGACAGGACCAGGGCGGCGGCGAAGCACAGGCCGGCGGGCCCTCCCCCGAGGACTTCGTCGACATCACCCAGGTCGAGCCGAACGTCCAGGAGCCGCAGGAGCAGCAGGGCGCTTCGACCGGCACCTTCACCACCAACTGCGGCGTCAACGAGAACGCGAACCGCAACTCGGACAACGTCATCGTCGCCCCTGGCGTGAGCAACGGTGCCCAGCACATGCACGACTACGTGGGCAACCAGGAAACCGGCGCCTTCGTGAGTGACGACGACCTCGCCAACGGTGATACCAGCTGCCAGAACCAGGGAGACCAGTCCACTTACTTCTGGCCGGTGCTGCGCGTGCAGGACGGCCAGGACGAGCAGGACGCGAATGCTCCCGGCGGTGGTCAGGACGGCAACATCGGCACGATCCAGACGCCGTCGGAGGTGACTCTCGAACTCAAGGGCAACCCGGCCGGCGACGTCGTGGCGATGCCGCGGTTCCTGCGCATCATCACCGGCGACGCCAAGGCATTCACCAACGGAGACGCCAACGCCAATGCCTCGTGGAGCTGCACCGGATTCGAGGACCAGGTGCAGCTGAAGGACAAGTACCCGCTCTGCCCGGAGGGCGAGCAGGTGGTGCGCACGTCCAAGTTCCAGAGCTGCTGGGACGGTCAGAACATCGACAGCGCCAACCACCGTACGCACGTCGACTTCGCCAATGAGGACGGCTCCTGCGACAACGGCTTCCAGGCGATTCCGCAGCTCGTGCAGCGGCTCGTCTACGACGTCCAGCCGGAGCCCAACTTCGCGGTCGACTCCTTCCCGGACCAGTTGCACAAGCCGATCACCGACCACGGTGACTTCATCAACGTCTTCTCCGAAGACCTGATGCAGGAGGCTGTGGACTGCATCAACGAGGGACGGCAGTGCCAGTAGAGCCGTCCGGCAGACCCTGACCGGACAGCGGTTCTCGGGCTCCCCCAGCGGAAGCTGGGGGAGCCCGGTCGTTATCCCTGATGGCCGCTGTGACCCTTGCGCGAAGGACCTCCGCCAGAGGAGTGACCGCCGTGCGCGGGTGCGGTCTCGACCTCCCCGCCGAGCCGGCCGCGCAGCGTTCCGATCACCTTCGGATCGCCCACCGCGACCCACTTGCGGCCCACCAGATACGAGCCGCCGTAGGCCTGCGCACTGCTCAGCCAGTTCTGCTGGCCGATGTTCGTCTTGAACGTCGCCAGCACGTACTTCCCGCCCCGCGTCTTGCAGATGCCCTGCCGGATCTCCGTCGCGTCGATCTGCATATCGGGCTTGCACTTGGCCTTCTCGGCCAGCTGCTCCACGGTCCCCGTCGCCGTCTTCGGCACCTTCTCGCCGTCGTCCTCCCCGCCGCCGCACCCGGCCGCGAGCAGCAGCACGGCGGACAGGACGGCGGCACGGCTCGGAATACGCCTCAGTGCTCGCATCGATGACCTCCTGACGGGACTCAACTCAAGGCATGACGGCACACGCCGCCACTTCCCCCTACGGGAACCGCGGACGGATCACTCAGCTCCCCCTCCGGGCGCCCCCGTCGCGCGCCCCATTGCTCCCCCTTGGCCCCCTCATTAACGTGCACCCCGCACACACATGACGCCGCACCACCGCATCGTTACGCACAGTGGGGAGCGCACGTGACCGATCCGCTCAGCCGCCGGATGGCCAGACGGACTCTGCTCGGGACCGCGGGAGCGCTCGGCGCCGCCGCGGCCCTCGGCAGCGGCCCGCCCGCGGCCGCCGCAGAACCGAAGACGCTCATCACCGCCCCGGCGCTGGCCGCGCTGGGGCGTTTGCTGCCCCGCCACGCCGACCAGTTCCGGCTGAAGGTGCTCGCCGGGGGGAACGAAGGGCGCGAGCGCTTCCGCGTCTCCGGCTCCACCGGCCGTATCGAGGTGTCGGGCACCAGCCCCGCGGTGCTGCTCACCGGCGTCCACTGGTATCTCAAGTACGTCTGCGGGGCGCTCATCTCCTGGGCGGGCACGCAAGCGAACCTCCCGCGCCGGCTGCCCGCGCCCGCCCGCCCCCTCGAGCGGTCCGCGACCGTGCAGAGCCGCTTCGCGTTCAACGACACACACGACGGCTACACGGGCCCGTACGCCGACTGGCCGCGCTGGGAGCGGCTCATCGACGTCATGGCGCTGCACGGCTTCAACCAGATCCTCGTCACCCCGGGCCAGGAAGCCGTCTACCACCGCCTCCTCCAGGACTTCGGCTACTCGGACGAGGAGGCGCGGGCCTGGCTCCCCGCCCCCTCCCACCAGCCGTGGTGGCTGCTGCAGAACATGAGCGCGTACGGCGGCCCGATCAGCCCCGAACTCCTCGCCAGGCGGACCGACTTGGGCCGGAGGATCACCGGCCGGATGCGCGAGCTCGGCATGGCGCCGGTGCTCCCCGGCTACTTCGGAACCGTCCCCGACGGCTTCGCGGACCGCAACCCCGGGGCCCGTACCGTCCCGCAGGGCACCTGGGCGGGCCTGAAGCGCCCGGACTGGCTCGACCCGCGGACCGAGGCCTTCCGCGAGGTGGCCGCCGCCTTCTACCGCCACCAGGAAGAACTCTTCGGCCCCGCATCCCACTTCAAGATGGACCTGCTGCACGAGGGCGGCAGCGCGGGGGACGTGCCCGTGCCGGACGCGGCGCGCGCCGTTGAGCGGGCCCTGCAGACCGCCCGGCCCGGCGCCACCTGGGTCATCCTCGGCTGGCAGGACAACCCGCGCCGCGACCTCCTCGACGCCGTCGACAAGGACCGGATGCTGGTCGTGGACGGGCTCTCCGACCTGGAGACGGTGACCGACCGCGAGGACGACTGGGGCGGCACGCCGTACGCCTTCGGCACCATCCCCAACTTCGGCGGGCGCACGACGATCGGCGCCAAGACCCATATGTGGGCGGAGCGTTTCACCGCCTGGCGCGACAAGCCGGGCAGCAGGCTCACCGGCGTCGCCTACATGCCCGAGGCCGTCGAACGCGACCCGGCGGCCCTGGAGCTCTTCAGCGAGCTGGCCTGGCGGAGCGAGCCGGTCGAGCGCGCCGCCTGGTTCGACGGCTATGCGGACCTGCGGTACGGCGGACGCGACGGGCACGCGCGCGATGCCTTCGCCGCCCTGCGCGACACCGCGTACGAGATCAGCAGCCGGGACGGCCGCCCGCACGACTCCATCTTCGCCTCCCGCCCCAGCCTCACCGCCGCCTCCGGCACGTACTACGCCACCCACACCCCCGCCTTCGACCCGGCCGGGTTCGACGCCGCGTTCGCCGCGCTGCTCGGCGTACGGGAGGGGCTGCGCGGCTCGGACGCGTACCGCTACGACCTCACCGACGCCGCGCGCCAGGCCCTCGCGAACCGCTCCTGGCAGCTGCTGCCGCAGCTGCGGACCGCCTACGAGCGCAAGGACCTGGGCACCTTCCGCGTCCTGGCCCGGCTGTGGCTGAAGCTGATGGCGCTGAGCGAGGACGTGACCGGGGCGCACCGCCTCTTCCTCCTCGGGCCGTGGCTGGAGGACGCCAGGCGGATGGCCACGGGTGAGACCGAGTCGGCGCGGCTGGAGCGGACGGCGCGGGTGCTCGTCACCACCTGGGCGGACCGGGTCACGGCGGACGGCGGGCGGCTCGCCAACTACGCCAACCGCGACTGGAACGGCCTCATCGGCGACTTCCACCTCCCCCAGTGGCGGGCCTACCTCGAGGAACTGGAGGACGCCCTCGCCGAGAACCGCGCGCCGAAGTCCTTCGACTGGTACGCGGTCGAGGAACCGTGGACGCGCGAGCGCAAGGGCTATCCGCTGCGGCCGGTGAGCGACGCGTACCGCACGGCGCGGCGGGTGCGCGACGTGCTGGCCACGGCCCCGTACCAGGGCCTGGTGACGGTCACCGCCGAGCCGTCCACGCTGCCGCCTGGCGGCGCCGCGCAGGTCGCTGCCGCCTTCCGCAACGTCAACGGCCTGTCCGCAACCGGCCGCGTCGACTTCACCCTGTCCGGCGTCGACGCCGAGCCCGAGGGCTCCCCATCGCTGCCGCGCGTGGAGCCGGGCGGCAGCGGCACGGTCCGCTGGCGCGCGACCGCCCCCGACAAGCCCCTGGACCGGCCGCTGAAACCGCTGCCGTACGACCTGAGCACGGAGTACGGCCCGGAGGGCGAGGACCGGGTGCGGGTCGTCCACCCCGGCGCGCTGTGGGTGGCGGGCCCGCTGGCGGACGGCTGGAGGACCGTCACCAACAACGAGGCCGTCTTCGGACAGCTCGACGACCGCATCGGCATCGACGGGGCGGGCGCGGATCTGTGGCGTGCGACGGCGGAGTTCGGCGCCGTCTACCGCGAGGGCGCGCTGGCGGGCGGCACAGCGGTGACCGTACGGGTCGACGCGCAGGCCGTCACGGGCCCCTGGGCGCGGTCCGGGCTCATCGCCCGCAACAGCCTCGCGACAGCCGGCTCCCCCGGCTTCCTCAACCTGTCGGTGACCCCGGCCAACGGGGTGGTCCTGTCGTACGACACGAACGGCGACGGAACGCTGGACGCCTACCAGCGCGTCACGGGCGTACGGGCCCCGGTTCTGCTCCGGCTCTCGCGCGACGCGGACTCGGGCGCGTACACCGGGGAGTTCTCGGCGGACGGCGGCGCCGGCTGGCGCACGGTGGGGAGGGTTTCCGTGCCGGGCGCGGCCGGCCGGCAGGACGTGGGGCTGTTCATGTCGGCGGCGAACGGCGGGAACGGCGCGCGCGGGACGGTCGAGTTCAGCGGCTGGGAACTGACGGAGCCGGAGGAGGCCAAGGGCTCTGCGGGCTCCCCGGACCCCGCTCCCGCCGGATGAGCACGGGCCATCCGGTCGCGGCCCCGGTGGCAGGCACGCTGGACACGGTCATCGGCCTGACGGTCGTGGGCGTCGAGCTGGTGGCGCGGCACTGAGCCGTCCGCGTCAGGTCGTTGCACGGTGCGTTGGCCGGCGCAGTCGTCGGTGGCCGTCGTCGGTGACTTTCTCGGTGATGCCTTGGCGATCGAAGTGTTCCAGCAGGGGGACGACGACGCGTCGTGGTGCGGCCAGGGCGGTTCGTGCGTGGCTTACGCGGAAGGGTGCGGGCAGCCGCTGGAGTACGGCGATGGCCTGCTCTATCGCGTCCGGGGTGAGATAGACATCCGGTGCCAGTCGCACGAGCACACCGTGCCGGGTCAGCGCATGGAGTTCGGCGGCGCTGACCCCGAGCTCGCGCCACCGGTGGGCGGTCGGCGCTCGAGGGCCCGCTGCGGCGAGTTCCCGGTGGGCGATCTCGGCGACTCTGTGCAATGCGGCCGGCAGGGGGGCTTCGGCCAGGCCGATGCGCCCGTGGTCTTCCCTGAGCTGGGGCGACATGATGAGGTCGATGACGCGGGTGCCGGGGAGTCCCAGTGCGTCCCGTATCTGTTCCCTGGTGAGTTCCGCTGCCGTGGCGGACTGCTGTTCGTGGTGAGTCCACACCAGGATCAGCAGGCGTTCGGCGAGCTGCCGCCGGTGTTCGGGGTCGATCAGCCATTCCTGCTCCGGCCGGCCGGCGGGCAAGGGGATGCCGAGACGGCGCACGTCGGCGCTGCGGACCAAGCCGCGGCGGGTGAGCTCGTCGGCGAGCAGCGGTCTTCCGGTCGCGGATTCCAGTGCCGCCCTGCGCCGCCCTGCCGCGCCGCGACCGGCCATGTGCGGGGGCATCGGGTCCAGCACGGTTGCGCCCAGCACCGCACGGGTGGCGGGGTCGCGCACCGCGAGCCGGTCTCCCACATGGAGCGGCAGCGGTGCGGACAGCCGGAGCCGGCCGAGGTCGTCGGCGAGCCGGCGCAGCCGGGCGGGGCGACGGGCCGTGCCGAGGTGGCACATGACCTCGGCCGGCAGCGCCGGTGGATTCGCGCTCGCGCCGATGGCGTGCAGCCGGACGTCGACCAGCGTGCCGGCGACCCATGCGTCCGGAGTGAGCAGGGCGCTGCCGCGGGGCACCGCGTCGAGCGGAACGCGCCGGAGGTTGACCGCGAGGCGGGTGGGCCCGGAGGCCTCCGTCACGGATCGCTCGCACACCTGAAGTCCCCGGACGGTCGCGATCGGGCCCTCCGCACCGGATGGGCAGAGCTCGACCCGATCCCCGACGCGCAGCGTTCCGCCGAGCAGCGTGCCGGTCACCACGGTGCCCGCGCCGGAGACGGTGAAGGCCCGGTCCACCCACAGCCGTACCGGTCCCGGACATGGCGGGAACGCCGGAGCGAGCTGGTCGAGCGCGGAGCGCAGCGCATCGAGACCCTGGCCGGTGTGCGCGCTCGTCGCCACCGGGGCCGGGGCCGGGAGGCCGCGCATGAGCAGCTCACGACGGGCGACGGCCGCCGTGGGTCCGGGATCGGCCAGGTCGCAGCGGGTGATCACGAGAATCAGCTGCGGCACGGCGAAGGCGGCCAGGGCGTCGGTGTGTTCGGCGGTCTGTGCGGCCCAGCCCTGGTCCGCGGCCACCGCCAGCAGCGCGGCACGGACGGGGCCGAGTCCGGCCAGCATGGTGTGCAGGTACCGCTCGTGTCCCGGCACGTCGACGAAGGCGGCCCGCCGCCCGCTCGGCAGGTCGCACCACGCGAACCCGAGATCCAGGGTGAGCCCACGGCGTCGCTCCTCGGCGAGCCGGTCCGGGTCACGGCCGGTGAGTGCGCGGACCAGGGCTGTCTTGCCGTGGTCGACATGCCCGGCGGTGGCTACGACGATCACGACGCGGTGCGCACGGCGTCGACGACCTGGTCGTCCTGGTGCGGATCGATCGTGCGCAGGTCGAGCAGGCAACGACCGTCCATCACCCGGCCCACGACCGGCTGCGTGCCGGCACGCAGCGCCGCGCCGTACCGCTCGGGCAGGCTGAGCGCCACGCTGGGCAGCACCACGTCCGGCGCCCCGCCGCCACCCACCATGGCCGTCGAGGCCACGATGCGCGCGTCCACACCGGACAGCTGAGCCGCCATCCGCTGGGCGCGCGCCCGCAGTCCGGCCGGCTCGGCGTACAGCGCCTGCACGACCGGTGGGCGCGGGCCACGCACGGTCGCCTCCAGCGCGGCCAGCGTCAGCTTGTCGGTCCGCAGCGCGCGAGCCAGTGGATGCCGGGCCAACTGCCGGACCATGCCGGCCTCGCCGAAGATCAGGCCGGCCTGCGGACCACCCAGCAGTTTGTCCCCACTCGCGGTCACCAGCGCCGCGCCGGCCCGCAATGCGCTCTGCACGTCGGGTTCCTCGGGCAGTACGGAGTCCCGCCGCAGCAGTCCGGATCCGACGTCGACCACAACCGGAACGTCGAGTGCGGACAGAGCGGCGACGCCGACCGACTGCACGAAACCGGTCACCACGAAATTGGACGGATGCACCTTCAGTACGAACGCGGTGTCCCGACCGACCGCCGAGAGGTAGTCGTCCAGGGTGGTCCGGTTCGTCGTACCGACCTCGCGCAGCCGGGCGCCCGTGCTCTCCATCAGCTCGGGCAGCCGGAAGCCATCGCCGATCGCGACCAGTTCGCCCCTGCTGATCACGATCTCCCGCCCCCCGGCGAGGGTGACGGCGGCCAGCGCCAGCGCGGCGGCATTGTTGTTCACCACGTGCACGTCACCCGCCTCGGGCACGGCCGCCAGCAGCGCCTCGCGCACGCCGCGGCCACGGCGTGCCCGGCTGCCGGAGGCAAGGTCGAACTCGACGTCGGTGTACCCGGCGGCCGTGACGAGGGCGTCGACGGCCGCGGCCGACAGCGGGGCACGGCCGAGGTTGGTGTGCACGACGACCCCGGTCGCGTTGATCACCGCCTGCAGGCTGCTCGCGGTCTGCGGCAAGGTCCGCCCAACCTCGGCGAGCACCTCGCCGGGGGCGATCTCGCCCCGCCTGGCCCGCTCTTGCGCGGCGTGGACGACGCCTTTGACCGCGTCTCGCCCCAAGTGGGTGATGGCAGAGTGCAGTTCCGGTGCGGCGAGCAGCGCGTCGGTGCGGGGAACACGGCGCCTTGGATCAGTCATCGATGGCGCCCGTCGTGGAAGTCTGGCGGAGGCGGACGGGAATCGAACCCGCCTGGCCGGGAGCCCCGGCCACGTCGGTTTTGAAGACCGCGGGCGCCACCAGGCGCCATACGCCTCCACGTTGAGGGCTTCCCTGCGTGGGAAGAACGTGTGATTGGCTGGAGTCATGGAGTCGATCAGCGGTACCGAGGTCCGCCTGACCCAGTACGCGCGCGGCGGCGGCTGTGCGTGCAAGATTCCGCCGGGGGAACTGGAGGAGGTGCTCGCCGGCCTCGCCCGGCCTTCGGAGCATCTGGTGGTCGGTGCGGAGCACGGGGACGACGCAGCCGTGGTCGCCCTCGACTCCTCGAGCGGCGTGGTGGCGACCACCGACTTCTTCACGCCCGTCGTGGACGATCCCTATACGTGGGGCCGTATCGCCGCGGCCAACGCGCTGTCCGATGTGTACGCCATGGGTGGGCGTCCGGTGGTGGCGGTCAACCTGCTGTGCTGGCCCCGGGAGACGCTGCCCATGGAGCTGGCCGCCGAAGTGCTGCGCGGCGGGGCGGACACCGCGCGCGCCGCGGGCTGCCCGGTCGGTGGCGGGCACAGCGTGGACGACGCGGAACCCAAGTACGGCATGGCGGTGACCGGCGTCGTCGATCTCGATCGCATGCTGCGCAACGACTCCGGCCGCCCCGGTCTGCCGCTCTCGCTGACCAAACCGCTCGGCATCGGGGTACTCAACACCCGGCACAAGGCCACGGGCGAGGTCTTTCCGCAGGCGATAGCGGCGATGACGGAGCTCAACGACCGCGCGAGCGCCGCCGCCGTTTCGGCAGAGGTGCGATGTGCCACTGATGTCACGGGATTCGGTCTGCTGGGTCATCTCTACAAGCTGGTCCGGGCGAGTGGGGTCTCGGCGGTGCTGCACGCCGACGCGGTGGGCTATCTGGACGGTGCGAGGGAAGCGGCGAAGGACGGCTTTGTCAGTGGTGGCACCCGGCGCAACCTCGCCTGGGTGGAGCCCCACGTCGGCTTCGGGGCCGTCGGTGAGATCGAACAGCTGCTGCTGGCCGACGCACAGACGTCAGGGGGGCTGCTGGTCGCCGGTGAGGTGCCGGGTGCGCCGGTGATCGGCCAGTTGGTGCCCGCGGGGCAGGCGTCGATCACCGTCCGCTGAGCCACCGACCGCTGAGCCACCGCCCGCTGAGTCACCGACCGCTGATCCCCTGGAATTCGCGACCAGCGGCAGCCCGACCTGGAGGACGACCGCCACCATCAGACCTCCGGCGACGACGGTCATCGCCCACACGGGCGATGGCAGCGGGCCGGTCCGGTCGGCGTCGGTGAGCCGGCCGGCGAGCCCGCCCAGTCCGCCGAGGCTGATCGCCAGTGCGCGCAGCACGGTGTGCGGGCCGAACCGGTCGTGGCTGTCCAGACAGCCGCAGCGCGGATGCCCGCCGCGCCTCAGTTGCACGCCGGCGTACCCGGCGAAGATCCCGCCCAGCACGACCATGCCGAGCATCGGCAGCCACGTCGGCGGGAACACCAGTCCCCCGCGGGTCGCCGGCGGCAGGACGAGCGTCATCGCCCCCAGGCCCAGCGCGAGCTCGGCGACCGGCAGCGCCCACGCCAGCCAGGTGACGTTGGCGGCCACGACCCGCCCGTGCTCGCTCAGCACCAGCGCGAACGCCGGGCGGTGGCGCAGTTTCCACCACCCGGCGTTCAGCAGGACGAACCCGCTGCCGGTGGCGCCGACGGCGCCGAGCAGCGTCCAGTTCATCTTCCGTCGTCTCCTTTACGGTTGAACCAGCAGCGGCAGCACGAGCACCGCCTGGCCCGCGGTGAAGGCCAGCACGAGCGTGACCTTCAGCCACTTCTCCCAGGTGCTCCAAGCCAGGTCCCACTCACCGCCGGCGCCGTAGTACAGCGAGCCGATGGTCATCGCCGCCCGGCCGAGACCGAACGCCGCACCGGCCGCAAGCGCCGTGAGGGGCCCGGCGAACCCCGCTACCAGCACCAGAGCCGCGTAGGGCAGTCCGGACGGCACGTAGGTGCGCATGCCGGTGCCCATCTCGATCCCGAACTGCAGCGGACCGAAGAACCGGCCGTGCCGGAACACGGTCTCCGGGACCAGCCGGGCGTTCTGCGGGAGCGGGAACCGCGGCCACCCGAACTCCCGGGCGGCCAGCACCACCAGCACCACCAGGGTGGCCCCGGCCACGACGGTCACCGGCAGCACCGCGCGCAGCACGGAACCGACGAGCATCACACCAAGGCCACTGATCACTCCGCCCAGCACCAGGCCGAGCGCGAAAGCATAAGGGGGCAGACCTCGCCAGACCGACGAGCCCAGCACGGAGGCTGAGTTGCGGCTTCAAGTGGAGCCGCTGGTCGCGAACCCCGCCGCGGCGCCGGTCACCAGCCAGGGCCACAGCGAGTGCGTCCCCGCGCCGGGCAGCGGCAGCGCGGTGGCCACGCCCGCGACCGCGGCGGCAGTGATCAGTGCTGCTGCGGTCGCGGGATGCCAGGTCAGACGGCGAGCCGGCCTCATGACACCAGAGCCCGGCAGATACTGAACACGGTGTTGGTCTCACCGCCGGCAGTCACCGTCATCTCCCCGTCGGAGCACCGGTACGCCTTGCCGTCCGGAGTCGTCCACTTCCACGCGTTCTTCTGCTCACTCTCGCCGCACATCGTGGAAACCGGCGCGTACTTGGTGACCTTGTCACCCTCCGTCACCTCGTCGGCGCGATACCAGCCGTTGGCGTCGCAGTAATCGCTGGAGACCGGCCCGCCGAAGCACGCCCCGGGGGCGTCCTTGAACTGACCGCCCTCGTCCGCCTGCTCGTCATAGCCGCTGGGGTAGGCGTCCTTGCAGTCGTTGCGGTCCCAGCCCGTCAGCCCGCCCGGACTCTCCTCGGCGAAGGCCCGCCCGCTGTTGCCCCAGGTGAGCGAGAGAGCCCCCACGGTGAGCGCCGATGCGGCCATGCCGCGCAGCACACTTCTGCGCGAGGCGGGCTTCTTCAGCCCGCGGAGCGCCGTGGTGGGCTGCAGGTCACCGTCATCATTCCGGTTGACCAAGGGTATTTCAGCCAGGTGTGACGTCATCACGACGACCTTTCCATCGGTGGGGCCGAGGGGGTGACCGCGAGTGCACCGGCGATGTCGCGCTCGCTGCTCGGGAGGTGCAGCGAGCCGATGGTGCCGTCGGTGCCGACGGTCAGGAGTACGGGCGGACTCAGGTGGGCCAGCGACGACCACGCGTCGCGGTCCTGGACGAGCTCCAGCGCGTCGGGCAGCGACGACCACCGCTCCGGCGGCTCGTAGGTGAGCAGCACCGGCCGGAAGTCGGGTGTCGCCATCTCCGCAAGGACGGCGGCGGCGTGCCGGCACAGGGGGCAGCCGGCGTCGGCGACCAGCACCGTTCGCTCCCGGCCCGGTTCCGCGATGCGTTCCACGAACGACGGGGGCAGCACCAGTTCTGCGGGGGGCACCGCGGTGCCGGCCCGCTCGTCCAACCGCCGCCGCAGCATCCGCACTTCTCGCAGCACCGCGGCGAGAGCGAGATAGAGAATGACGATCGCGATCCAACTGAGGATCACCAGAGCGAGGGTGGCAGACATGGATGCGCGATCGCCTCAGGCCGCGGTCCAGGCGGCGTCGATCCCGTCCACCCAGTCCAGCAGGGCGGCGGTGCCGAGCCCGGACCCCGGGTCGATCCGTACCTGGGCGGCGCCCTTCGTTCCGGCGACGACATACAGGTAGTCGTGCTCGCTGGCGGAGCCGGCGCGCCCGGGCAGCGGCACCCGCCACAGCTCGCCGTGGCGCGTGGACTTGCCTCGGTGCTTGGGCACCATCCGTCCGGCCTGCCGCGGTCCGGGAACGACGATCGTGCCCCGGTCGGCCACGACGACGGCCACCTGCTCCAGTGCGGTGTCGCCCTGCGTGAAGCGTTCCGGGCGCACGCGCATGCCGCGGGGGTGGTCCTCGATCTCCAGCGTGCCGAACAGGCCGATCAGCGTCTGTCGGCTCGGCGCGGGGCCGGTGAAGACCGTCATCAGCTCGTGGTACCGCTCCTTCAGGGTGACCAGCGTGGTGTTGCCGTCCGCGCTGGCGGCGACGACGGTCTCGCGCCCCTTGACGACGAACCGGTCCGTCGGGGCCGCTTTGATCACGTGCTTGCGGACGAAGTCGTGATAGCCGCGGGAACCGATCTGGAACGCGCGGCTGTAAGCGCCGCCGACGAACCGTACGTTGGTCGCCACGGCTCGTACGGGCGCTTCGCCGGCGAGGCGCAATGCCAGTCTGTCCCCACTCGGAGCCATGATGCGCAAAGTCGAGCCCGGCACCCGGACCACCTCCAGAACATAAGCAGCGGATAAATCATTCATCCGGCGGAAGTGCGGAATGCTTCCGCTCAATCAGCCTGCCTGCCCTGCGCCTTCGGTGCCTCTCGGCGGGTACCGAAGGATTATTCCGCTGCTGGTCGTTGCGGCGGAGTTCCCGAGGTTGCCCGGCTTCGCCATGAGATAGATCACAGCTTGTAGGGCGCGAACGGCTCAACGGAGCATTCGCTCGGCGCATCCCTTCTGAATAAGAGCCACGATAAATTCCGTCAGGGTGGGGCCCATTGAATCGCCAAGGTGGGGAATCCGTGCACCTCGTGGGGCGCGAGGACGAATTGTGCGCGATCGACGAGCTGCGCGCTGAAGTCTGGGGCGGATACGGCACAGGGATGCTGATTCAGGGCGCGGCGGGCATGGGCAGGACGGCGCTGCTTCGCGCGGCGTGCGAACGGGCCCAGCGCGCGGGGGCGCTCGTCTTCGCAGCCGAGGCGGACCGGCTGGAGGCCGACTGTCGGTTCGGCGTCGTCCGGCAGTTGTTCGAGGACGTCGACGGATCCTGGCCCGTGTCCGGCCTGGATGGCCTGGATGGCCTGGATGGCCTGGATGGCCTGGATGAGCTCTACGCCAGGGCCATGGATCTGGCGGCGAGCCGCCCGGTGGTCATCGCGGTGGACGATCTACGGTGGATCGACGACGCCTCGGCACGGTGGCTCGCGTATCTGCTGCGCAGGATCCGTCGCCGGCGTGTTCTCGTCATCGCGACCACGAGCCTGCCGACGGACGTCATCGACGCCGACCTCGTAAGCCGTTTCGACCACAGGATCGCCCTCGATGGGCTGCGCACCGAGGCCGTCGTCGACCTCGCGGGAGACATTCTGGGCACGCCGGTCGAGAAGGAGTTCGGCGCCTCGTGCCACCGGGCCACCGATGGCAACCCGTTGCTGCTGCGGGCGGTGCTGCAGGCGGTGCTGCGCGCGGTGCGGGAAGCGGAACGACCGATGAGCTCCGCGGTCCTGAGCGAGGTGTTGGCGAGCCCTCCGCCGGACGTGCTGACCTGGCTGCGACGAACCCTGGCGACCTGCGGTTCCGGTGCCGCAGAACTGGTCGAGGTGATCGCGGCGTTCGGCGAACCGGTCGAACTGGACCTCGTCGTCGCCACCGCCGAACTCGCCACCCCGCGGGTGGCACCGCTGGTCGACGCGCTGGTGGCGGCGCGACTGCTGTACTGGTGCCGCGACCGGGTATCCCTGCGGCCGCCTCTGGTCCAGGCGGCCGCGCTGGCCGGCCTCGCGCCCGGCACCGGCCAGGTGCTGCGCGCCAGGGCGGCGCGGCTGCTGCATTCCCGGGGCGCGCCCGCGGCCGACATCGCGGCACAGCTGCTCCGGTCCGGTCCGCTCGGCGAGCCGTGGGCGGCCGATGTGCTGTGCGCGGTGGCCGCGAAGGCCACGGCAGAGGGTGACTTCGACCGCGCGCTGAACCATCTGCGGTCGGCACTGCGCGAGCCGATGAGCTCTCAAAGACGGTCGGAGCTGATGGTGCACATGGGCTCGGCGCAGCCACCGGCTGATGTCGGCTCGGCCGTCGGCTACCTGCGCCGGGCCCTGCACGTCACCTCTGACGTCTCGGTCCAGGCCGGTGCCGCGCGGCGGCTGGCCGGACTGCTGTGCCTGAGCGAGCGTTACGGGGAGGGCATGCGGGTGCTGCGGAACGTGGCCGGGCCTGCGCGAGACCGCTCCCCCGAGGTGGCGGCAAGCCTGGAGGTCGAGGAGGCTCTGCTGGGCCTGTTCCATCTGCCCTCGCCGGATTCGGCGTTGGCCCGGCTCGCCGACCGCGTCGACCTCACCGAGGAGCCGGAGAACGACGCGCTGGGCATCTTGTGGTCGGTCTGCGCGATGATGTCGGGCCTGCGCCGGCAGCAGGCGGTGAAGCTGGCGTCGCGGGCACTGGATCACGGCCTCCCACAAGTGAACGAGGCATCCCTCCACCACCCGATGAGCGTGCTGACGCTCGCGGTGGCCGGTGAACTCGAACTCGCCTTCCACCACGCCGGCCAGGCGGTCGACCAAGCGCGCCGCACCCGTTCCGCGCTGGGCGGTGCCTGGGCACTCGCCGTGCGCAGCGAGGTGAACTACCGGCTGGGACGGCTGGAGGACTGCCAGAACGACGCGCGGGCCTGCCGGGACACGCTCGTCCAGTTCGGCTCACGCCGGGCGGACGGCATGGCCATGGCCGCAACAGCGCGGCTGGCGGACGCCCTGGTGGACAGCGGCGACCCGGACGCGGCCGGGCAGGTGATCGAGGACGTGCTAGGGGGACGGACCGTGCCGGCGAACCTACTGGGTACGTGGCTGCTCACCAGTCGGGGCCGACTGCGCCTGGCCACGGGAGAGATCCGGGAGGGCGTGGACGACCTGCTGCAGGCGGGCCGGCGGCTGGACTCCTGGCAGGTGACCAATCCCGCCGTCATTCCGTGGCGGTCGCTGGCCGGGCTCGGGTATGCGGCGATGGGCAAGAACTCGGCGGCCCGTGAACTCATCGAGGAGGAACTGGCCCTGGCGCGCCGGTGGGGAAGCACGCAGGCCATCGGCATGGCCTTGCGGGCGGCAGGCAGGGCGACGAAGGGAAGCGCGGGCGTCGATCTGTTGCGTGAGGCAGTCGCCGCGCTGAGCCGCTCCGATGCGTCGCTGGAACATGCGCGCGCCCTCGCCGACCTCGGCACCGCGCTGCGTACGACCAACCAGCTCGCGGATGCCCGCCACCACCTGCGTCAGGCCGCGACCTGCGCGCAGCAGTGCGGCGCGATCGCGCTGGTCCGCCTCGCTCGCGCCGAACTCATCGCGGCCGGTGCCCGGCCCCGCAGCCAGGCTCACTGCGGGCCCGAGTCCCTCACCCCGACCGAGCGCCGGGTGGCTCACCTGGCGGCACGGGGGCTGAGCAACCGGGAGATCTCCGAGCGCCTCTTCGTCGTACGACGCACCGTGGAGCTGCACTTGAGCAGCATCTACCGCAAGCTCGGCGTCCGCGGACGAGCGGATCTGCCTGCGAGGATGCCGATGCCAAGCGATCGGAAATAGCCCGCCCGTGGGCTGCGTTCCGCGTTCCGCGCGCCGCGTACGCCGCACACGCCTGCGGCCCCGTCACATCGCATCGAGCCGGCCATGCGGTACGAGGAGACGGCGCATCCCGGGACACCGATAGCCGGGGCCCTTCGGCCACTCCCCAAGAGACCGCAGCCAAGGCATCCGGCCACGGCCCGTAGGGCGCGTTCCCCGCGTCCACGCACTCCGCCTCCGCCCACGCCGCACGCGCCGCACGCGCCGCCTGGGGCCGCAGCCATGAGCTGCGGCCCCGTCACATCGCATCGAGTTGACGATGCGGCACGAGGAAACAGTGCATTCCGGGACACCGGAAACCGAGGTCCTTCGGCAGCCCTCCGAGGCGGCCCGTGGCCGCCCTGCGAGGTGACCATCTGACGATTCGCTCGTTTTGCTGAACGTGACTTCACGGGAAGCGACAGCCGCCACCCACTCGTCCGCCGTGGTCGAGCCCGTGGGGCTCGAGCAGGCCGAGGCCGCGCTCGTCGAGCACTATCCGCGGCTCGTCCGGATCGCGTATCTCGTGCTGCCGCCGGCGCTCGGCCGGAACCGCCGGGTGCTCACCGCGCACGCGCTCGCGCAGCGCGCCCTGCCGCGCAGCCGTACGGGTGGCGCGCCGGGCGAGGCCGTCGGAGCTGTCGGAGCCGTGGGAGCGGGCGAGCCCGGGTACGCCTTCGTACGGCTGCGGGTGCTGCGGGCCGCGCTGGAAGCCGGGCGGCCGCGGCGCGGCTGGGGACTTCGGGGATTGCGGGGACCGCGGGGACTGCGCCTCCGCGCGCAACTGCCGCCGCTGCTGCCGCAGGTGTGGGGCCTGCGGCTGTTCCCCCGCTCCGGCGGGGCCGACGAACTCGCCCTGGACCAGGCGCTGTCGGCGCTCCCGGCCCCGGCCCGGGCGGCGTACGTGCTGCGCGGTCTCGACCGGCTCACCGACCGGGAGACGCGTCAGCTGCTGGAGGCGGCGGGGGTCAAGGACGCGCAGGCGGCTCTGATCGCGGCGGCCCGGGTGACCGCGCCGCAGGGCAGCAGGGCCGATCTGCTGCTGGAATCACCGGAGTTCGATCCGTGCTCGCTCCAGGCCCGCCCCACCGACCTGCTGCGCCGCCGCCAGCACCTGCGGGCCGCCGTCGCCACGACCGCAGCCGTCCTCGTGTGCGGCACGCTGCTCGGGCTGCCCGGCGACGGCTGGGGCCCGGATGGCGCTGCCGCGCCGTCGTACGCCCGTGACCCGGCCTCCGAGCGGGCCCTCGACCCGGCCGCACTGGCGAAGGCCGCGCCCGCCGCCTGGCGGACCTCCGACCGTACGGACTTCTCGGCCTGGCCCCCGCGCGGCAACCGCACAGGCGACAAGGCCCTGCAGCGCCGCGCGCTCGCCGTCTGGGCGCGCCCCGGCCGGTCGGTGCGGGTGTCGGCGACTCCCGGGACCGCCTCGGGGCCGCCGCCGGGACCCGCGCAGCTGCTGTACGCGGGCGTGGTCGACGAGGCGGCGGTGGTGCTGCTGTACGACGGGCTGCGCGTGGTGCGGTACGCGGAGCCCAGGGACGGCGAGGGCGGCGGCGCCGTACTGGACTTCGCGCGGACGGACGCTGCCGGCGCCGCATCGGCCACCGCCCTCGTCGTGGGCCGCACCGACGACAATGTCCGCTATCTGACCGCCCCCTGGGTGTCCGGGGTGCAGCTGCGCGACCTGCTGCGGCCGGGTGACGCGGGGCGGAGTCTGCACCGGGACGGGCACGGAGTGACGGACCCACTGCCGAGTCCGGCGGCCGCGACCGACTGCCGGGCCTGGCCCGCGCTGGAGTTGCGCGCACGGGCGGGTGCGGAGCGCGGCGCGGCCCGGGATGCTTCGAGGGGCGGCACCGGTACCGCACACCTGCTGACCGACCTCGGGGAGCTGACCCCGGCGCGCCTGACGTACGGCAGTCCGGACCGGGCGCCGCGCGATGTGGCGGGGCGCGAGGCGTACGCGGCCTGGTCGCGTACGGCCTGCCACCTTGCGACGGTGCGCGCCATGGGCGTACGGGCCGTGAACTCCTGGCAGTTCGCGCGACAGCGGCTGCCCGGGGGAGGCGGCACGGCGGCCTGGGTGTGCACGCGCGCGGTGACCTGGCGGGGCGGCGGCAACAGGGTCATGGCCCAGTTCCAGCCGCCGCCCGCAGGACAGTCGGGCCTCCCGGGCGCGGTCGTGGCGCGGGCCGACGACACCGCGGCCTGCGGACCGCGCGCGCCTCATGTGCTGGCGGGGGTGCTGTGGAAGTCGCGCGCCGGGCAGTGGTACGTACTGGCAGCGGGCAGCGAGCGGGTCGCCGCCATCTCGGCCTCGGGCGGTGTGCGGGGCAGCGCACGGGGCCACCTGCTGGCCCTGCCGGCAAAGGCGGGCGCCCGCTCCGAGTTGGATGCCCGCCTCGACGACGGAGCACGGCTCAGAGCGCTCCGCTGATCAATCGCCGCGGCGATTGAGACTAGTTGCACACAACACCATCTGCCCTGCCGGTCACGGTGGGCAGGCGGTTAGGGTAAGCGCATGACGACTGGGGTTGTGCGCCGGCGCAGAATGGGCGTGGAGGAACGGCGCGAGCAGCTGATAGCCGTGGCACAGGAACTTTTCAGCCAACGGCCCCCCGGAGACGTGTCCATCGACGACATAGCGACGGCCGCCGGGATATCCCGGCCCCTCGTCTACCACTACTTCCCGGGCAAACACAGCCTCTACGACGAGGTGGTGCGGCGCGCCGCCGACGAACTGACGGCCCGCTTCGCCGAACCGCAGGAAGGCCCGCCCGGAGGGCGCCTGCTCCGGGTCATCCGGCGCTTCTTCGACTTCGTCGACGAGCACGGGCCGGGCTTCGAGGCGCTGTTGCGCGGCGGCTCGTCCATCGGCTCCGAGCGGGCGACCGCGATGATCGACGAGGTCCGCCAGTCCGCGTACGACCACATGCTCGCCCACCTCGACGTCACCGACCCCGGGCCACGGGTGGCCCTGGCAGTCCGCTCCTGGATCGGGCTCTGCGAGGCGGCGGCCCTGGCGTGGCTTGACGGGCAGGGCATTCCGCGCGGGGAGCTGGAGTTGCAGCTGGTGCACGACTTCACGGCGCTGGTGGTGGTGAGCGCGGCGTACGACGAGGAGTGCGCGGACCTGGCGCGCCGGATCGTCGCGCAGGAGCCGGACGGCGCATTCGGCGACATGGTGACGAGCCTCCTCTCCCTGGCCCCTGCGAAGCCTCAGCGCTCCCCGGCCTCCGCGGGAAGCGCGGCCTCCACGGCCTAAGGCTCGCGGTACACCAGGACGTACCGCCAGAACAGCAACCGCCGGATGCGCGCCCCGGGCAGCGCCGTGGCCGCCGCCCGCCTGATCTCGGCGAGAGACTCGCCCGCTTCCCGCACGGGCATCGTTCCCTGGGGCGGCGTACGGGCAATGGCGTGCGCCGCACGGCAGACCGCGTTGACGGGGACGGCGGCGAGACTGAGGCCCCAGTCGGAAAGTGTCACGGGCCGGTAGAGGCCGAGGAGGACGAGGGTACCGCCGGGCGCGAGGGCGGCTCGGAGGGCTGTGGCCCCCTCCTCGAAGGGGACGTGGTGGATCGTCGAGACACAGGCGACGTAGTCGTACGTGCCGCTGCCTGCCGCGTGCGTTTCCCGCAGGTCCCCTTGCTGTACGCGGACGTTGCCCATGCGAGCGGTCCGCTCGGCCGCGGCCTCCGCCATCCCCTGATCGAGGTCGAACGCATCGACCCGGCCCGACCTCGACGCCAGCTTCTCCGCGAACTCCCCACGCCCGCATCCGGCGTCAAGCGCCGTTCCGCAACCCCGCGGTACGTGCCGGAGGAGGAGCCGGTGGTAGTGCCGGTTGTGGGAGAATGCCATGGCGGCAGCGTAGGGGTCGGACAGAGAACCAGTGCTTGACCTCAACCGAGGTCGAGGTAGCAGGCTCGCCGCATGACCGCACAAGCGCTGCACGATCAGCTTCAGGCCCTCGCCGACCGCGCCGAGATCACCGACCTCGCCGACCGCTATCTCCTCTCCCTCGACGCGAGGGAATTCGACGAGCCGTGGGCCCGGTCGATGTTCACCGACGACATCCGGGCCGAGACTCCCCTCGGGGGCCACGAGGGGATCGACGGGATGGTGAAAGGGGCCGGTGAGGCCCTCGAGCGGTTCGAGCGCACTCAGCACGTCGGCTCGAATCACGTCATCCGCCTCGACGGCGACCGCGCGACGGTGGAACTGAACGCGATCATGACGCACGTACACCTCGACTCGACGCAGGCACTGCGCGGCCAGGAACCCGGGGGACTCTTCGTCGTCGGCGGCCGCATCGACGGCGAAGCCGTCCGGACGGCCGACGGCTGGCGCTTCCGGCGGATGGCGGTACGGGTGACATGGACGACGGGAGAGCCGCCGATATTGCCTCCAGGGCTCACAGCGGCGAGTCCATGACCCCCGACGGGCGCTTCGCGCGCCTGTGCGAGCCCTCGCCGGCCGCATGGGTAAGCTGCCCTGGCCACACACCGATCAACTCCGCGGCGCTGGGCGACAGTTGAGCGCAGCGAAACGGGGAGGATCACGTTTTTCGCCCGCCGTGCCGAATGGAACGCCCGGCCACCCAGGAACGGGCACGACCCGGTCGAAAGCAACGAAGGCGTCAAGATCCACTACACGGGGTCGTTCGAGCTCGACTACCGGCACTTCGAGTGCCGGCTGCGTGTCCGCTCCATCCAGGACAAACACATGGACACCGGCGAGAAGTACGCCGACATCGGCTACTACCTGCTGGTCTGTAAGCACGGAGTCGTCTTCGAAGGCCGCGGCAAGAACGCGCAGAACGCGGCCAACGGCAACCCGGAGCTGAACCGCAGCCACTTCGCCGTGTGCGCGCTCACCGGCCACAAGGGCTACACCGACGTTCCCCAAGCCATGATCACCGGTCTGCAGGACGCCATCGCGTACCTGCGTCGGCACGGAGCAGGCTGGGAGATAGCCGGCCACCGCGACGGCTACGCCACCGAATGCCCCGGAGACCTGCTCTACGGGCACGTCCTGAACGGCACCCTGGACCCGGGCGTCTTGTGGGACGGCGGACACCACATCGTCAAGGCCGGTGAGACGCTCGGCGAGATCGGCCTGCAGTACAAGAGCGGCTCGAGGGTCGTCCCGGCGTCCCGGCGTGGTGGCCGACATGGAGGCCGGCGTAGGTGATGCCGCGAAGCGGCGGGCTTTGGGTCCTTGCCACCCCTCGAGGGGTGGCAAGGATCACTGCTTCAGGGAATTCTCGATCGCCTCGAAGATGTCCGAGTCGGTCTCCTTCTGCCAATCCGGCAGGTCGGGCCAGTCGGCCACGTAGCCCGGCTTGGGGTCCTCGAAGTGCTTGAACATCTGGGCCGTCCAGCAGGTTGCGACGAAGCGGCCCTTCTGCTCGCGGGTCAGTCGCGACGCGTGTCCGCCGCTCGTGTCGAGAAACTGACGCACCTGCTCGTACACGGCACCCGCAGCGTCGCGCTCCCACCCCGGGGTGTCCTCCCAGGGCGTCACGTAGCCGGGCTTCGGCTCGCCGGGGAAGTGCTTTCGCACGCCTGCGATCCATGTCTCCCGGAACAGTCGCGCGCCCTCGGTCTGCGGCATGCCAGCCTCTCTCGTCACGTCGTGCTCAAAGCGGCGATCTCGGCCCCCAGTTCGGCCACACGACCATTGCGAGCAAGGGGGCCGAATTCGTCTTGTAGGTCTTGAAGTCTACGGGCGACGTAGCCGGAGGAAGATTCCCGAGCGAGTTGCAGAGCTTCACGGCCGAAGGTGACGACCTGCTCGGGGTCGCGACGCTTCGCCCCGATCGCGGCGAGATCCGCAAGGACAGCTCCGCGACGGCGAAACGACTGCCCCTGAGCAAGGGCGCCTTGGTCCAGGGCGCTCATGAGAGCCGTCTCAGCAAAGTCGAGGCGGCCGAGCTGTACGTATCGGGCCCCGCGTTCCTCAGCCAGCCGCGAGCCGTCGAAGCGGAGCCAGCCGCCATTGTGGGCGCGGCCGCCCAGGTCGATCACCTTCTCCGCCTGGTCGAGAGCGCGCTCGCAAGCGGCCAGGTCGCCCAGGCCGGCGTACGCCTCCGCCTGAACGGAGGCGACCCAGTGACGCGTTGACAGCGAGCTGTCTCCTCGCCCAGCGATTCTCTCGGCAGCCGCAAGGATGCCTACGGCCTGGTTGTACTGCCGCTCGGACATCTCGACGTACGCGTGCCGCACGAGCGCGCAGGCCCAGAGGTCGAACGATCCTGCCTCCTTGCTCGCCGAGGCGGCGAGCGTGTAGGACGCCGCAGCGTCCATGTAGCGGTTGCTGTCGAAGGCCAGTTCCCCAGCGAGCTGGAAGAGGTCGCCCGCAGCGCTGCAGAGAACTCTCGCCTCTACATCCGATCTGCCATCCAGCGTCGTGTTCAGTGCCGCCAGTTGCTCCCGCACGATCGGATAGACGGAACCCTTCGAGCGGGCGAGCTGGTACACCTGCCACAGGTGGCTGTTCATGCGTAGAAAGTCGGCGGATGCTCCCCGACGCACCCCTTCAGCGAGGGCTTCGACCTCGTCGGCGGGCAGGGCCGCAAGGGCGCCGGTTACGGCAATCACGCGCAGAAATTCGCGTCGGATCATGTCGTCGATGCTCCCCCAGCCTCGGCGGCCGCTGGGAGGCGGCCCTGCGGACTCCTGGGGCGAGGTTGTGACTGCACCACCAAAGCATCGAGTTCGGCGAGGTCGACCTGCAGGGCCTCGGCCAATTGCGGCCGTAACGGCGGCTGAGGCATGGTTTTCCCGCTTTCCCAGCGGCCAACCGTTGTGCGATCGACGCCGAGCGCATGGGCGAGACCCTCCTGACTGTAACCCACGACTTTCCGCCGCTCGGCAAGGCCCATGCCAGCCCCTTTCCACATATCAACCTGCCTCTACCCATCTGGGACACCGTGCATCGGTTGTGCCACACGGCTGCCGCACACATGCCGTGGAGTGCTCCAACTCAGAGCGGTTTCCTTGATGTTGTCAGCTACGAGAACCGGTCGACGCCGGCAAGGGGTGCGGGCATGGGGACGAAGAACGTCAAGTCGCCAGGAACGGAGTGTCTCCTTGTCGACCCGGAGGTCATCGGCGAGACCGTGGACACCGCGCTCGCCGTCACACTCGCGGTGCCTGGACGCCCGCAGATCGACGCCACGACGCGGGACCTGATCGGCCACCTCGAACAACTCCTGGCTGGAGACCTCGGCTTCGACGAGGACTCCGTAGTCCGGGGGATGTACCGGGAAGCGTACCGGCTGCTGGAACTCAACCACCGCCCCACACACGAAGAGACCCACTTCAGGGCCTTCGAGTACATGCGCGAGCTGGCCCAGCTTACGAGAGGTCTCGCAAACGTCTACCGCAAGTTGCACGAGATGGACGAGGCCGATGGCTGACGAGACCAAGAAGCCGCGCCCCGCACCCACAACAAGGAGGACCACTCGATGAGCACAGCCGTTCAGATGCGAACTCGCGACCCGCGGATCATTCTCAACGCGCTACAGCAGCGCCTTCCGCACCTCGTCGCCGATGTCGGTGTGGATGACCTGTGGGAGCGCGAGGTACAGCTCCTGCTCCGTGACAGCGTGGCGGTCCGCAGCCTCGCCGAGCGTATCCTCGGCCAGGGGATCGCGTACCTGATCACCGCCATGGAGAACCCCGGCGTGGACATGGGCGTCGGTTACACCGTCGATATCGGCGTCCACCAGATCATCCTCGACACGCCCCTCTACTTCGCCTTCTGCGACCAGTACAACGGAGGGACGTACAAGCACCACGCACCACTGATCGAGCGCCGTCGCGATGGCACCGTGATGCGCACTGCCGAGCTCCTGCGCAGGAACGGCTTCGACGTCGACGACGAGTTGTGGTCAGTGGACGCTTCCGACTGCTCGCCCTGCGACAACAAGGCGCCCGACAGCCACTGACGCGCCCTGGAGCGCCTGCCCCAGCCTCCTCCCCCGAGGACAGGGGCAGGCCCCACCCCCGCCGCACACGTAGAGGAAACCCGTTGCCCGCACGACACGACATCGACGCCGAACGCGAACTCTGGGACACCTACGCCCAGAGCACCAAGGACAAGGTGTTCGACTCCGATCCCGTCTTCTGTTGGACTCAGTACGCTGGCCATGGGCCGGGCCCTGAGCTCCTGGGTGACCCGACGACCGCACTGGAGATCGGGTGCGGCACCGGGCGGGCGCTGGCATACCTTGCGCAGCAGGGGATCAAGGCAACCGGCGTTGATCTCTCGCCCGTCATGGTCGAGCACACCACCGAACGCTGGGGGCCGACCGGCGCACAGTTCATCTGCTCCGAAGCGCTCGAACACCTCAGCAACAGCACGGAGACCTACGATGCCATCTATTCAATCTTCGGGGCTGTCTGGTTCACCGACCCGGCCAAGTTGTTCCCTCTGATCGTCGAGCGGCTGAACCCCGGCGGCGTTTTGGTCTTCTCCCAGCCCCCGGCCATCCCCGGGGCGTACGGCCCTCAGGGCATGTATAAGGGCGGCTTCGCGGGCAAGGCGATGTTCACCTACCGCTACAGCTACACGCCCCGCAAGTGGAGGAACCTCCTGCTGAGGGCCAGCTTCGACGACGTCGACGCGCAGGTTCTCCACGCTCCCAAGCCTGGCCACATCGGCACGCTCATCGTGCGCGCCGCGGCAGGGTGAGCCTCCCGGGAGGCCCCCTGAACACGAAAAGCCCCCCGAACGCGGGGGGGCTTCTCGCTCATGACGGCCGGATGCCGGATGCCGGGCGGCTCCGGGCCGGCCGGGGCGTGGTGTCAGGACTGGCTCTGGGCGGGCGTTTCGCCCATGTCCTTCAGCATCGCGAAGAGGTCGACGGTCTCGCCGTCCGGCGGGGTCTGGACCTCCACCGGGGCGCCGTAGTCGTAGTACTCGGCCGTCACCTTGAGCCGGCCCTGCGGGGTCTTCATCCCCAGGTCCATCTTCACGGGGTAGTCGTCCTCGTTGACCCAGACCTCGGTGTCGTAGCCCTTGATCTTCGACTCGCGCATCTTCTTGAGGAGCTCTTCGCGCTCCTTCGCGCCGATGCCGGACTTGTTGGCCTTCAGCATTTCCTCGAAGGTCAGCGTGCCCTTGTAGTGCTCGGTCGGCTGCCCGTCGATCTGCTGGACGCCCACGCGGCGGATGTTCGGCGACTCCAGGAGGACCGCCAGCTGCTGGGCCGGGTCCTGGTTCATGCTGTCGAGCCCGCCGGTCATCTGCTTGGCGGCCGTCTCGCCGCCGGAGGCCTTGGCCGCGGCGGCGAGGTCGAGCTTCATCCAGCGCTTGCCGTCCATGTCCTTGGCGGCCGCGGCGCCCATGTCCATGTACATCACGTTGTCGCGCCAGACCATGCGGACCTTCTCCGGAGCTCCGGGCTCGGCCTTGAACATGGGGCCGCTCATGGTCATGTCCATCACCGTGGGGTCCCAGCCCATGACACCCGTCATCACCGTCTCGCCACCACCCTCGGCGGTGACCGGCAGCGACATCGTCATCCGGACCTTGGCGGACTTCGCCGCCTCGGTCTTCTTGAAAGCGGCCGTGATGGCCTGAACCGGCGTCTGCACGCGGCCCTGCTGTCCGGTCGTCTTGTTCTTCGACTTCTTCGACGACGAGTCGGCGCCGTCCTGACAGCCCGCGACGCCCGCCAGCACGGCCACGGCCGTCACCGAGACGCCCACGCGCCCCCATGCGGACATGCTCATACCCCACCCCCTGTTGTCCGTGCACCGGTCATTTCTTCGTCTGTGCACTGGGCTGCACCGTAGCGCAGCCCAGTGACAGCGACGAACGGCCCCCGCGACGTTGCTCGTCAGCGCCGCTCGAAGACCGCGACCGTGCGCGCCGGGACCGTGAAGGTGCCCGAATCGCGGTCGTAGGACGAGGACTTCACCACCGCGTCCGAGCCGCGGGCCTGGGCGGTGTGGAGGGCGTACGGCCTGCCCGCGAGCGAAGCGATCCGCTGGTCCTGCCGCTCCGGTGTGGCGTTGAAGACGACGACCAGCCCCCCGAGCCGCATCGTGATGACGCCCGGCGTCTCCTCCGTGCCCGAGAGCGGGAAGGAGAGCGCCTCCTGGACCGCCTCCGCCGAGGACAGGCTGAAGGACTTCTCCATGCTGCGGATCCTCAGCAGGTCCCGGTACGCGGCCGAGGTGTCGGTGATCCGGGCGCAGCCCGGGCGGAGGGCGGGGTCGGCCAGCAGCGGCTTGGCGTAAGGCCACTTGGGCTTGTTGTCGGCCGCCGGCGGGAGCCCGCGGCCGAAGCCGTTGCCCGCATGGTCCGGAGCACCCGCCTTGCCCGCCGTCCCGCACTGCCAGTGGACGGCGTTGAACCAGTCACCGCTGTCGTACGAGTTGCGGTCCAGCGACTTGGAGCGGAGGAGGTCCGTGCCTGCCTGGGAGAGGGCCGGGCCCTGGGAGAGCGCGGCCGTGGCCATCGCCAGCACCTGCATACGGGCCCGCTCCCCCGCCCCGGTCCCCTGCGGGAGCTTGAAGGCGAGGGCGTCGTAGAGCGTCTCGTTGTCGTGGGCGTCCGCGTATGCCAGGGCGTCGCCGGGGGCCGCGGCGTATCCGGCCGGGGCGCCGTTGTAGTCGACCTCCGAGCCCTTGACCTCCTTTCCGCTGCTGTCCCTGAAGGTGTACGAGGCGAGGTTGCCCGTGAGTCCCACCTTGATCAGGTCCTGGTAGTGGAGGAGTCTCGCCTTCTGTTCCTCCCGCGTACCGTTGGCCTTCGAGCCGTTGGGGTCGGTGTAGAGGCCGGAGGCGAAGCCCTGGATCCCCGGGTCCTCGTCGAACGGCCCGCCGCCCCGCACCGCGTCCCGCGCCCGGTCGGAGAAGGTCGCGACGCCGGTCCCCGCCATGTTCATCTGCGTGGCCTGGATGAACCGGGCGTCGTCGGCGATCTCGCCGAAGTTCCAGCCCTCCCCGTAGAGGATGATCCTCTTTCCGTCGACGCCGTCCTTCTCCACCGTGAGGGCGTCGAGCGCCTTCCGGACAGCGAGGATGTTGGCCTTCGGATGGTGGCCCATGAGGTCGAAGCGGAAGCCGTCGACCTTGTACTCCTTCGCCCACGTGACCACCGAGTCCACGACGAGCTTGCCCATCATGGCGTGCTCGGGCGCGGTGTTGGCACAGCACGTGGAGGTGGCGACCGAGCCGTCCGCCAGCAGCCGCTGGTAGTACCCGGGCACGATCCTGTCCAGCACGGACTTCTGGTCCTGACCGCTCGCCACGGTGTGGTTGTAGACCACGTCCATGACCGTGCGCAGGCCCGTTCCGTTCAGGCCCTGCACCATTCGCCGGAACTCGACCGTGCGGCGCGTGCCCTCGGGATCACTGGCGTACGAGCCCTCCGGCACGGTGTAGTGCAGCGGGTCGTAGCCCCAGTTGTACGCGTCCTTCCCCGCCGTCTCCCCCACGCACTCCTGCTGCTTCTCGGAGTCGGGCGCGTACGACGGCAGGTCGCAGCCGGGCTCCGCCTGGTCGGACTTGCGCTCCGGGATGGTGCCGATGTCGAAGGCCGGGAGGAGGTGGACGTACGAGGTCCCCGCGCGGGCCAGTTTCCGCAGGTGCCGCACGCCGTCCGAGTCCCGGTCGGTGAAGGCGAGGTACTCGCCGCGGTGTCCGGCCGTCCGGTCGGCGATCGAGAAGTCGCGGATGTGCAGCTCCTGGATCTGCGCGTCGCGCAGCGGCGCGGCCTCCGGCTTCTTCAGGTCCGACCACCCCTTCGGGGCGAGCTCCGGGTCGGACAGGTCGGCGACCAGGCTACGCTGGGAGTCGGCGGTCAGGGCCGAGGAGTACGGGTCGGTGACCCGGTTCGTCACCATCTTCTGTACGGACGGGGCCCAGACGGTCACCGCGTACCGGTACGGCTTGCCGACCCAGCTCCGCTCGCCCTCGACGCTCCAGAGGCCACTCGCGCCGTCCCGCCGCATCGGGACCGTCCTGCCGCCCAGCTCCAGTGACACCTTCCGCGCCGTCGGCGCCCAGAGGGACAGCGTGGGACGGCCCTTCCGGAACACCGGTCCGAGCTTCGCCCACACGGCCTCACCCGCGTACAGGTCGTCGAGCACGCCCGGCGTCTGCACGCCCGTCGCCGCCAGCAGCGCCCCTTCGGCGGAACGCTGCGTGGCGATGAGCTGGCCCTTCAGGGCCGTACGGATCCGGTCCCGGTCGCGCGGGTCCACGGCGAAGGCCGGATAGTCCTTCAGGTGCGGGTACTTCGCCTTCTGCGCGTCCGTGAGCGCCGACGGCTTCAGGCGCAGCCAGTGCCCCTCGTCGCTCAGCGCGCCGTCCTCGACCGTGATGCCGCCGTCGGGCGCGTAGACGAGCTGCTGGCTGGTGGCGTCCGTGGCCTTGACCTTCCAGACCACGGTGTCGCGGTCGATCCACTGCGCCTCGGCCTTGGCGAGGTCGAGGTCGGGGGCGCCGCCCATGGTCGGCAGCAGGTACTTCGGCTGTCCGGCGAGCAGCCAGACCTCGCGGCCGTGGGTGCCGAAGTCCAGGGACTGGTCGCTGGGCAGGTCCTTCTCGTCGCCCTTGTGGACGATGTAGCTCAGCGACTTCGCGCCCTCGGCCAGCGGGACCTCGAAGGTCACGCCGTACGCGTCCTGGCGCACCGGCTTCAGCGGCTTGGACCAGTCGGTGGGCTCGGCCGCGCCGGTCCAGGTGTGCAGGCCCAAGCCGTCGTAGTCGCCGTCGGCGCGGTGGTAGTGGAGAACGGCCTTCTTGGTGTCCTGCGGCGGGTAGGCGCCGTCCGGGGCCTTCTCGGCCGGCTCGTCCTTGCCCTGCTCGAGCCACACCTCGCCGGTGCGGGCGAGGTCGACGGTCCGCTCGGGACCGTCGGCGGTGCCGTTCTTCTCGACGGTGAAGGGGACGGCGGTCTCGCCGTCGGCCACCTTCAGCCAGGCGAAGGCGCCGTACGCGTCGCGCCCGCTGAAGGCGCCCGTCCTGTCGCCGGACTTCAGCTGCCAGCCGTCGTAGTCGCCGTCCGCGCGCTTGTAGTGGACGATCGCGTAGTCGCGCTGAACGGCGGTGGGCTTCTCGGGCCGCGGGGTCTGGCCGGCGGTCGTCGAGGCGAGGGCGCCGGCGGTGCGGCCCGCGCTGTCCACGACAACGGCCTTGTAACGCAACGGAGTTCCCGCCTCCACCTGCTCGTCGATGTGCTGGGTCACCTTGTACGGGGCGTGGTCCGCGGACCCGAGGACCTGCCACTTTCCGTTGCCCACCTGCGCCGCGAACACGACCCGGTTCAGCCCGCCGCCGTCGACGTCCGCCGAGATCTCGACGGTGCCGGTCGCTCCGGCGGCCGGTGCCTTCAGGTCGATCACGGGTTTCGCGTCCGGCGCGGGCAGCTTGTGTGCCGCCTTGTGGACGACGGCGGACAGGGCGGGGACCTCGACGGTCAGCTTCCGGTCCGAGCCCGTGGTACCGGCGCCCTCGCCGCCGTAGATCTGCTCGAAGCGCATCCCGGCCGCGCCCGTCGGGATCTCGGCCCTCCTGGCCTCGGTCGTGTTGTTCACCGCGACCACGTACTCGACCTGACGCTTCAGGTCCGTGCGCGAGTACGCGTACACGCCCGCGCCCTTCGCCGCGTACCGCCGCGTCTGCACGCCGTCGCGCAGCGCCGGGTGCTCCTTCGTCAGCTTCGACAGCGCTGCGATCGACCGGTACAGCGGGTGCCGGGTGTCGTACGCGTCGTCGGCGTGCGTACGGTCCGTTCCCAGCTGGTCGTCGTCCAGGTAGTCGGGGGTCCTCGACGCGAACAGGGTCTGCCGGGCGTCCTTGTCACCGCCCGCGCCCGTGAGTCCCTGCTCGTCGCCGTAGTAGACGACCGGGTTGCCGCGGGTCAGGAACATCAGCTCGTTCGCCAGACGGGCCCTGCGCACCAGCTCCGCGTCTCCGGCCTGCGGGTTGTCCTGCCTGAGGAAGGTCCCGATGCGGCCCATGTCGTGGTTGCCGAGGAAGGTCACCTGCTCGTAGGCGTTGGCCTTGCCCGTGGTGTAGCGGTAGTCCTGGCCGAGGGCCGCGGACAGCTTCTCCGCCGGGCCGCCCTGGGAGGCGTACGAGCGCGCGGCCTCCTGGAAGGGGAAGTCGAGCGTTGCGTCGAGGCGGCCGCGCGTCACGTACGGCGAAGTGACCGCAGGATCAGCGGAGTAGACCTCGCCGAACATGAAGAAGTCGTCCCGGCCCCGCTTCGCGGCGTACGCGTCCAGGGCCGTCGCCCACTGGGTCCAGAAGTCGAGGTCGACGTGCTTGACAGTGTCGATGCGGAAGCCGTCTATCCGGAAATCGCGGACCCAGCGCTGATAGATCTTCTCCATGCCCTCGACGACCTCGGGCCGCTCGGTCCACAGGTCGTCCAGGCCCGCGAAGTCGCCGTACTCGCTGCTCTCGCCCGCGAAGGTCGAGTCCCCGCGGTTGTGGTACATCGTCGGGTCGTTGAGCCAGCCTGGAACCTTACTCGCCCGGCTACCGGCCGGCGTTGTCCCCACGCCTTCCCGCGCCTTCGGGGTGTACGGGAAGGAGTCCGCGTCCACCTTGCCGATGCCGCCGCTCCGGTCGTCGAAGGGGCGGCCCTCGCGGTCCAGGTACGGGTACGCGCCCTTGGGCCGGTAGCCGTACTCCTTCTCCGCGTAGTCCACCGTGTCGGCGGTGTGGTTGGTGATGACGTCGAAGAAGACCTTCATGCCCTTGTCGTGGGCCTTGTCGATCAGCCGCTCCAGCTCGGCGTTCGTCCCGAAGTGCGGGTCGACCTGTGTGAAGTCGGTTATCCAGTACCCGTGGTAGCCGGCCGAGGCGTCCTTGCCCGCGCCCTGCACCGGCTTGTTCCTGAAGATGGGCGCCATCCAGATGGCGGTCGTGCCGAGGCCCTTGATGTAGTCGAGCTTCTCCGTCAGGCCCTTGAGGTCGCCGCCCTGGTAGAAGCCCTTGTCGGCGGGGTCGAAGCCGGTGCTCAGGCGCCCGCCGGTGAGGCCGCCCCGGTCGTTGGCGGCCGAGCCGTTGGCGAACCGGTCGGGCAGGACGAAGTAGAACTGCTCGCGCGTGAGGTCGTGACGCGCGGGCTGCGCGGCGAGAGACGCGTCCGACGGCGGGGGCGGAGGCGCGGTCGCCCGCGCGGCGGGCGGTGCCGCCGCGGGCAGCACCGCGAGCACTGCCGCCGCGGCGGTGGCGAGGGCCGTTCTGCGTCGCAGGGAGGGGTGTGTCAAGGCGAGATCTCCTTCGGGGGGGTTCGGGGAAGTGGATGGCCGTCGGCGAGATGCGGGGGGACCGTGGCCGGGTTGCGCGGGTTGGCACCGCCGGTCAGGTCCACGGGAGGTTCTCGCCGTTGCGGCGGAAAGAAGTTTCCGCCGCAACGGCGAGCAACCACGATGTTCGGAGCCCGGATGGGGGGCACTCCCCCCAGCTACCGCTGGGGGTACCCCCACCCAGCGGCAGCTGGGGGAGCCGAACCGGCCGCAACCACCACGGGCAAAGGACGGACGTCAAGTACAGGCGCGCGCGCCCGTGTGCAGTGCGAGCGCCGTGTTCGCGCCGAGCGTGGCCGTGAACTGGCCGGAGCCGTTCACCGTGACGGTCCTGCTGCGGCTCTGCACATCGCAGTAGTCGCCCGCCGGGAGCGATGTCCGGTACGTACGGGTGAGTGCCCCGCCCTCGTGGTTGATGGCGACGAAGCCCTTGCTGCCGCGCCCGAACGCGATCGCGTCGTTGCCGTTGTCCCACCAGTCGGTGACGGCGGTGCCGCGCACCGCGTTCCGGAAGCCGACCATCGCCGCGATCTCGGGCCACTTGTGCTGGCACTTCCAGCCGTCCTGCCAGCAGGCGTTCACCGCACCGCCGTTCGGCGGTCCGGCGTCGCGGTCGCTGAACTCGTAGCCGGAGTGGACGTCGGGCGCCCCGTACGGCCAGGCCAGCATGAAGACGTGTCCCAGCGTGTAGTCGGCGCCGTCCTTGTAGCTGAGGGTGTCGCCGCCGCGCTCGGTGTCGTGGTTGTCGACGAAGACGGCGGACTCCCCGCTCTCCATGTAGCCCCAGCCCTCGCCGTAGTTGTTCAGATACGAAAGCTGCTCGCTGGTGAAGACCCGCTTGAGGTCGCGGGCGTACCGGAACTCCTGGACGTCGCCCGTGCCCTGGTACTCGGTGGGCGACACGGCCTCGCCCGCGCCGTAGATCGCCTCCTGCTTCCAGTACACGTCCGGGTCGGTGAGCTTGCCCTTGATGGCCGCGAGATCGGCCGCCGGCATGTGCTTGGCGGCGTCGATGCGGAAGCCGTCGACGCCGAGCGACAGCAGGTCGTTCAGGTACGCGGCGATCCGCGAGCGCACGTACTCCTCGCCGGTGTCGAGGTCCGCGAGCTCGACGAGTTCGCAGTGCTGGACGTTGTACCGGTCCTGGTAGTTGCTCACCTGCGACCGGCAGTCGTCCATGTCGAAGCCCGAGTAGGTGCCGGGGTAGTCGTACTTGGTGTACGAGGAGCCGCCCGTGCCCGTACCCGACCCGGCCGTCATGTGGTTGATCACGGCGTCCGCGACGACCTTCACGCCCGCCCCATGGCAGGCGTCGACCATGTTCCGGAAGGCGGTGCGGTCACCGAGCCGCCCGGCGATCTTGTAACTGACGGGCTGGTACGAGGTCCACCACTGGCCGCCCTGGATGTGCTCCTGGGGCGGCGAGACCTGGACGTAGCCGTAGCCCGCCGGACCAAGCGTTTCCCGACATTCCCGTGCAATCGAGTCAAATCGCCACTCGAACAGAACCGCGGTGACGTCCTTATCCCCTGGCGGGGCGGCCGCCACCTGAGGCGCCGGTACGGCGAGGGCTACCGCCGCACCGGCCGCGAGGGCGACGGCGGCGGCCAGCAGTCTGATGGCCATGGATCCTCCTGCGTGGGGGGGAGGGTGCGGGTGGCAGTGCGCTTCCTCGCTCACCTCCGGGCGCTCCGACCCGGTGTCGACGCTCCTCGGCACTGCGCTCGCGCGGCGCCAGCCGCATATCGGCTGGGGTCCGCGCTTGACCTCGTCACATTCGCAGCGTCTGACAGCGCCTCCGGCGCGGGCGGCCGCGCCCTTCGGTTCGCTCGGTGCAGCCTCGTGGCAACGCGCCATGCCCGTAAGGCCATTGATGACGGTTCTTGCAGCAAGCCGTCAGCAGCTTGCCGCCGCCGAGACCGTACGAGCCTCAACCACCGCGGTCAAGCCCTGCGACACGGAGAGGTCACAGCCCGGAAATCTCGCTGTTTTCTTTCTGCAAGGTCTTTCGCAAGACTTGCAGCCCTGTTACGTTCCTGCCCAGCCCGGCCCTCTAGGAACTGGGGGCACATCCCGGCGTCAGCCGGGGGAGCGAACACATGGCACACATGTCGCACGCCGGGCCACACTCAATGAGGAGATCAATATGCGTCGAGGCATATCGGTCGCCGCCGTGGCCGGCGTGCTGGCTCTGGCAGCGACGGCCTGTGGTGGTGACAGCGGAGGCAGCGGTGGCGACGGGTCCAAGGCCGCCAAGGACCCGGGCAGCGTCTCCGGCACCGTGACCTGGTGGGACACCTCCAACGAGGCCGAGGGCCCGGCGTACGACGAACTGGTGAAGGACTTCTCGGCGAAGTACCCGAAGATCAAGGTCAAGCGGGTTCCGGTGTCCTTCGACGCCGCCGAGCAGAAGTTCAAGACCGCCGCCCAGTCCGGCAAGGGCGCGCCCGATGTGATGCGTACGGACGTGGGCTGGACCGCCGGCTTCGCGAACCTCGGCTATCTGCAGCCGCTCGACGGCACGGCGGCCCTGGAGGGCGCGGACGACTTCCTCCCCGGTCCGATGTCCACCGCCAAGTACAAGGGCCAGACGGTCGGCGTCCCGCAGGTCACCGACACCCTCGGTCTCCTCTACAACAAGGAGATCTTCAAGAAGGCCGGGATCGAGAAGCCCCCGGCCACCTGGGACGAGTTCATCGAGACCGCGAAGACGATCAAGAAGAAGACGGGCATCGCGGGCACCCAGCTCAACCCCGAGGGCTACTTCTCCCTGCCGTTCATCTACGGCGAGGGCGGCGACATGCTCGACGTCAAGGGCAAGAAGATCACTGTGAACTCCCCCGAGGCCGTCAAGGGCGTGAAGACCGCCCTGGAGATGGTCAAGTCCGGCGTCTCGCTGAAGCCCGCCACCACCGACGGCTACGTCAACATGCAGACGGCCTTCAAGGACGGCAAGGTCGCCATGGTGGTCAACGGCCCCTGGTCGACCGCCGAGGACTACACCGGCAAGGCGTTCAAGGACAAGGACAACCTCGGCATCGCGCCCGTCCCCGCCGGTTCCACGGGCAAGGCCGCGGCCCCGATCGGCGGCCACAACTACACGGTCTACCGCGGCACGAAGAACCTCGACGCCGCTCTCCTCTTCGTGAAGTTCATGACCTCAGCCAAGAGCCAGGAGTACACCGCCACGGAGCTCGGCACCCTGCCGACGCGCACCTCCGCCTACACCCAGGAGGTCACGGCCGACCCGGTCAAGAAGGCCTTCCAGGACGCGCTCGCCACATCCAAGGCGCGCCCGGCCATCCCCGGCGTCGGTGACCTGTTCGTCGCCTTCGACCAGCACTACGTGAAGATCCTGCGCGGGCAGGCCACCCCGAAGGCCGGGCTCGATGCCCTCGCCGACGAGTGGAAGTCCAAGCTGATCAAGGACTACGAGATCGCCGGCCGGTAACCGACTCTCCCCCGGCCGGTGCCGGGGGAGACCCAGGCTCGGCCGGCCGGGGGTCCTTTCCGCCGCCCGCGGGAAGGCCCCACGCGCCCGGCCGGCCGAGCCGGTCCCGACCCCGTCCGACCCGACTCTCGCCCGTCCCCGCCGCAGAACCGCAGAAAGCCGTGGAGCCATGACCACAGCCGACACCTTGCCCGGTGGCACCGAGCAGACGGAAGCGCCCGCGGGCTCCGGCCCGAAGCGGCCGCAGCGCCCGGGGCTGCTCACCCGGGCCCGGCGCTCGTACAAGACCCACTGGTACGCCTGGGCGATGGTGCTGCCCGTCGTCGTGGTGCTGGCCGTGCTCGTCGGCTACCCGCTCGGCCGCGGCATCTTCCTGTCCTTCACCGACGCCAACGAGGCGAACATCGGCCGGGTGATCGGCAACTTCGAGGTTCCGGCGACGTACACGTTCGTCGGGCTCGACAACTACTGGAATATCCTCTCCGGGCAGGAGGGTTCCTTCTACCCGCGGCTGACGTGGACCGTGATCTGGACCGCGAGCTGCGTGTTCCTGCACTACACGATCGGCCTGGCTCTTGCGATGCTGCTCAACCGGCCGGTCAGGGGGCGGTCGCTGTACCGGGTGCTGCTGATCCTGCCCTGGGCCGTCCCGGCGTTCGTCGCCGCCTTCGCCTGGAAGCTGATGTACAACACCGACAACGGCGTGCTCAACGCGCTGCTCGCCAAGGTGGGCATCGGCGCGGTCGACTGGCTTGGCGACCCGGTGATCCAGAAGATCTCGGTCATCGCCGTCAACACCTGGCTGGGCGTGCCGTTCATGATGGTCGCGATCCTCGGCGGGCTGCAGGCGATCCCGAGGGAGCTGCACGAGGCGGCCGAGATGGACGGCGCCTCGCCCTGGCAGCGGTTCCGGAACGTGACGCTGCCGGGCCTGCGTCCGGTCAGCAGCACCATCATCCTGCTGGGCACCATCTGGACCTTCAACATGTTCCCGATCATCTATCTGGTGATCGGGCAGGCGGGCGGCACCGAGAGCGAGATCCTCGTAACGTACGCCTACCGGCTGGCCTTCCAGGGCGTACGGGACTACGCGGCCTCGGCCTCGTACGGCATCGTGATCCTCTCCCTGCTGCTGGTCTTCTCCGTCTTCTACCGCAAGATGCTGAACCGTCAGGAGGCGGTCCGATGAGTGCACCCGCCGTACGCGTCCGCGGGCGCGGCGAGCGCTCCAAGGGGGCCTCGGTCGCCCTGCACACGACGCTCGTGCTGGCCTCGCTGATCGCGCTGTTCCCCGTCGTCTTCATCGTGCTGGTCTCGCTGCGCGGCGAGAGCGGCTGGACCCACCCCACCGAGCTGACGGGGTTCACACTCGCCAACTACGGCCATGTGCTGGCCGACACCGCGTTCCTGAGCTGGTTCGCCAACTCGGTCGTGGTGGCCGGAGGGACCATGCTGGTCGGCGTCCTCATCGCGGCCAGCGCGGGCTACGCCCTCTCCCGGATGCGCTTCCCCGGCCACGGCTCGCTGATGTGGTCCTTCCTGCTCTTCCAGATGTTCCCGGTCGCGGTGCTGATCGTGCCGCTCTACAACGCCCTCGGAAAGCTGGGCCTGCTGGACAGCTACGGCGGCCTGATCCTCACCTACTGCTCGGTGGCCGTGCCGTTCTGCGCCTGGATGCTGAAGGGCTACTTCGACACCATCCCGGCCGAGATCGACGAGTCGGGGCGGGTCGACGGCCTCACCCCGTTCGGCACCTTCTGGCGGCTGATCGTGCCGCTGGCCCGGCCGGGCCTGGCCGTGACCGCCTTCTACACCTTCCTGACCGCGTGGAGCGAGGTCGCCTTCGCCACCCAGTTCATGAGCAGCGAGGAGAACTACACGCTCGCGGTCGGCCTGCAGACCTTCGTCGGACCGCACCGGGCGGAGTGGGGTCTGATGACCGCCTCATCCGTGCTGATCATGGTCCCGGCCGGGCTGCTGTTCTTCTTCGCCCAGAGGCATCTGGTCGCCGGACTCACCGCGGGCGGTACCAAGGGCTGAATCACGTCACCGGTCCGCGCCTTGGGCGTTGACCCTTTTCGTCCAGAACTTCGCACCTGAAGCCGCACCTGACGCCCCGTTGTTGGGCCTACCCGATAGGGAACGCAACATGACCCAGGACCTCGCCCCGTCCGTCCGCGAGCAGACAGACGGGCAGCACACCGCCGGCTGGTGGCGCAGCGCCGTCATCTACCAGGTCTACGTGCGCTCGTTCGCGGACAGCGACGGCGACGGCATCGGCGATCTGCGGGGTATCCGCGAGCGACTGCCGCACCTGGCCGACCTGGGCGTGGACGCCGTATGGCTCACCCCCTTCTACGCCTCCCCGCAGGCCGACGGCGGCTACGACGTCGCCGACTACCGCGCCGTGGACCCGCTGTTCGGGGATCTGCAGGACGCCGACGACCTGGTGCGCAGAGCCCACGAGCTGGGTCTGAAGGTGATCGTGGACATCGTCCCGAACCACACCTCCGACCAGCACGAGTGGTTCCGGGCCGCGCTCGCGCAGGGGGCGGGCGCGGCCTCCCGGGACCGCTACCACTTCCAGCCCGGCAGGGGCGGAGGCGGCGAACTCCCGCCGAACGACTGGGAGTCGGTCTTCGGCGGCTCGGCCTGGACCCGGGTGACCGAGCCGGACGGCACCCCGGGCGAGTGGTACCTCCACCTCTTCGCACCCGAGCAGCCCGATCTCAACTGGAACAACGCCGAGGTGCGGGAGGAGTTCGACTCGATCCTGCGCTTCTGGCTGGACCTGGGCGTCGACGGCTTCCGCATCGACGTGGCGCACGGCATGGTCAAGGCCGAGGGCATGCCGGACATCGGCCGCAAGGAGCAGGCGAAGCTGATCGGCGCGCAGGTGCTGCCGTTCTTCGACCAGGACGGGGTGCACGAGATCCACCGCTCCTGGCGGAAGCTGCTGGACTCCTACGGCGGAGACCGTATCGGCGTCGCCGAGGCGTGGGCGCCGAGCTCGGACCGGCTCGCGCTGTACGTGCGCCCGGACGAGCTGCACCAGGCGTTCAACTTCCACTTCCTGAACTGCGCGTGGGACGCGGATGCGATGCGCAGGGTAATCGACGAGTCTCTGGCCGCGACCACCTCGGTCGGCGCCCCCACCACCTGGGTGCTGTCCAACCACGACGTCGTACGCCACACCACCCGCTACGGCGGCGGCGAGCCGGGCCTGCGCAGGGCCCGCGCCGCCGCGCTGCTGATGCTGGCGCTGCCCGGGTCCACGTACATCTACCAGGGCGAGGAGCTCGGCCTGCCGGAGGTCGAGGACCTGCCCGACGAGGTGCGCCAGGACCCGGCGTTCTTCCGCACCGGCAGCCAGGACGGCAGGCGCGACGGCTGCCGGGTGCCGATCCCGTGGTCGGGCGAGGCGGCGCCGTACGGCTTCGGGCCCGGCGGCAGCTGGCTGCCGCAGCCAGCCGCCTGGCGGGAGTTGTCGGTGAAGGCGCAGTCCGGCGACCCGCGCTCGACCCTGGAGCTGTACCGCTCGGCGCTGGCGATGCGGCGGCAGCTGTCCGGGCTCGGCGACGGCCCGATGGCCTGGCTGGACGCCCCGGAGGGGGTGCTGGCGGTGTCCCGGCCCGGCTTCGTGTGCACGCTCAACACGCTGGCGCGGGAGGTCGAACTTCCCGTGCCGGGGCGGCCGGTGCTCGCCACCGCGGCCCTGCACTTCACCGGCGGGAGTGTCCACATTCCGGCCGACACCTGCGTCTGGTGGGCAGTCTGAGATGCGACCGGTACAGTCCAACCCCGTGACCGCACGGCTCGCTGACATCGCAGCACAGGCGGGGGTCAGCGAGGCGACGGTCAGCCGTGTGCTCAACGGGAAGCCCGGCGTCGCCGCGACCACCCGCCAGTCCGTGCTGGCCGCGCTGGACGTGCTCGGCTACGAGCGCCCGGTGCGGCTGCGGCAGCGCAGCGCGGGCCTGGTCGGGCTGATCACGCCGGAGCTGGAGAATCCGATATTCCCGGCCTTCGCGCAGGTCATCGGCCAGGCGCTGACCCAGCAGGGCTACACGCCCGTGCTGGCCACCCAGACTCCGGGCGGCTTCACCGAGGACCAGCTCACCGAGATGCTGGTGGACCGGGGCGTCACCGGGATCATCTTCGTCTCAGGGCTGCACGCCGACACCTCGGCCGACATGGAGCGGTACGAGCAGCTTCGCGCCCAGGGCGTGCCGTTCGTCCTCATCAACGGCTTCTCCTCGAAGGTGCAGGCGCCGTTCGTGTCGCCCGACGACCGGGCGGCGGTCCGGCTCGCGGTCACCCACCTCGCCGCGCTCGGCCACGAGCGGATCGGCCTCGCGCTGGGACCGAAGCGGTTCGTACCGGTGCAGCGCAAGATAGAGGGCTTCCTGCGCAGCATGGACGACGTGCTGGGGGTGCCGGCCGGTGATGCCGAGTCGCTGGTCGAGCACTCGCTGTTCACGCTGGAAGGCGGCCAGGCGGCGGCCTCCGCGCTGATCGGCCGGGGCTGCACGGCGGTGGTGTGCGCAAGCGACATGATGGCGCTCGGCGCGATCAGAGCCGCCCGGCAGCACGGCCTCGAGGTGCCGCACGACATATCGGTGACCGGCTTCGACGACTCACCGCTGATCGCCTTCACCGATCCGCCGCTGACCACCATCCGGCAGCCGGTGCCCGCGATGGGGCAGGCGGCGGTCCGGGCGCTGCTCGAGGAGATCGGCGGGACACCGGCACCACACAGCGAGTTCGTCTTCCTCCCCGAGCTGGTCGTCCGCGGTTCGACCGCCGCCGGCCCCAAAGGACAGCCGTCCTCCCCAAGGCGTAACGTGGGTGACGTAGACCCGACCGGCGAGTGATCTGCAGAAGGCGAGCATCTGGCAGACTGTCGCGCTATGGGTGAAGCGACTGTGGAGACTCTGGAAGGCCGGACGGCCCTGTCACCCATCGAGGAGCGTGCGGACCGCCCGGCACAGGCGCGGCGCGCCTGGATGGAACGGTTGCGCACCCCCCGCAGGCCCCGGTTGTGGTTCGAGATCCTCCTCATCGCGGTCAGCTACTGGACGTACTCGCTGATCCGCAACGCCGTCCCGGAGCAGAAGCGGGAAGCGCTGCAGAACGCCGACTGGATCTGGCGGGCGGAGGAAGTCCTCGGGATCGCCGTGGAGCGGACGGTCAACCACGCCGTGAACTCGGTGGAATGGCTGATCGTCGGCATGAACTACTACTACGCGACGCTGCACTTCATCGTCACCATCGGTGTGCTCGTGTGGATTTACCGCGGGCACCCGGGGCGTTACGCGGCGACACGGCTCGTGCTCTTCGCCACCACGGGCGTCGCCCTGCTCGGCTACTACCTCTACCCGCTTGCGCCGCCGCGCCTGATGTCCGGAGAGGGCTTCATCGACACGGTGCTGGTCCACGAGACATGGGGGTCCATGGCGTCGGGCAACTTGGCCAACATGTCCAACCAGTACGCCGCCATGCCCTCCATGCACATCGGCTGGTCGGTGTGGTGCGGCATCACCATCGTGATGCTGGCGCGGCCGTTGTGGGCGAAGACGCTCGGCTGGCTGTACCCGAGCTTCACACTGCTCGTGATCGTCGCGACGGCCAACCACTTCTGGCTCGACGCGGTCGGCGGGCTGATGTGCCTGTCCTTCGGCTACGCCCTGTCGTACGCGTGGTACGGCGGGCTGCCGTACGCGCTGCCGCGCCGGGTGGCGACAAGGATCTCCCCGCCGCGACGGCGAGCAACCACCGCGGCGGAGCCCGCCGGTGCCGAGGCGACCGCAACCGGTCTGAGGGCCTGAACGGTGTACGGCCCTTCGTGGGGCTACGCCCCGTAGAAGAGCTCCTCGACCACAGCTCGCGCGCGACGCGTGACGCGCCGGTAGTCGTCGAGCATCTCCCCACTGCTTCCGACGTGCGGCTGCCCACGCGCGGGTCCCGGCCCGTAGCCGAGGTAGCGGCCCACGGCCGCAAGCTCCCGCGCTTCGGTCGGGAAGGTGTCCCCGGGACGGCCGCGGACCAGCATCACCGCGTTGCGCACCCGGGTGGCGAGCACCCACGCCTCGTCCAGGATCTGCGCGTACTCGGTGGAGATCAGCTCCGCGGCGTGCGCGGCGTGCAGCGCGTCCCGCGTCCGCGTGGTGCGCAGCCCCGGCTCGGCCCAGGCGTGCTGCATCTGCAGCAGCTGCACGGTCCACTCGACGTCGGACAGGCCGCCGCGGCCCAGCTTCGTATGCGTCGTACGGTCGGCGCCGCGCGGCATCCGCTCGGACTCCATACGGGCCTTGAGCCGGCGGATCTCCCGTACGGCGTCCTCGCCGAGGCCCTCGGCCGGGTAGCGCAGCGGATCGATCAGCTCGATGAACCGCTCCCCCAGTCCCGGATCGCCCGCGACCGGCTCGGCGCGCAGCAGGGCCTGGCTCTCCCAGACCAGCGACCAGCGCCGGTAGTAGGCGGCGTACGACTCGAGGGTCCGCACGAGCGGTCCCGCCTTGCCTTCGGGGCGCAGGTCGGCGTCGATCAGCAGCGGGGGGTCGGCGCTGGGCAGCTGGAGCAGCCGCCGCATCTCGTTGGCGACGGCGAAGGCGGCCCGCGACGCCTGCTGCTCGCCCACGCCTTCGCGCGGCTCGTGCACGAACATCACGTCGCAGTCGGAGCCGTAGCCGAGCTCGTGGCCGCCGAAGCGGCCCATGCCGATCACGGCGAACCGGGTGGGCAGTTCGTCTCCCCACGTGTCCCGGACGGCGGCCCGCAGGGCGCCCGCGATCGTCGCCGCGTTCAGGTCGGAGACCGCGCTGCCGACCAGGTCGGCGGCCCACCCGTGGTCGGTCTCCGCGGGCGTCAGCTCGGTGCCGTACGCGCCGACGATGTCGGCCGCGGCGGTGCGGAACAGCTCGCGGCGGCGCACCCCCCGGGCCGCGGTGACCGCCTGCTCGGCGTCGTCGGCGCGGCCCACCGCGGCGAGGATCTCCTGCTCCAGGTGGGCCCGGCCGCGGGGCTTCAGCTCCTCCGGGTCACCGAGCAGGGCGACCGCCTCGGGGGCGCGGAGCAGCAGGTCGGGGGCGAGCCGTCCGGCGGACAGCACGCGCGCCAGGTTCTCGGCCGCGGCGCCCTCGTCCCGTAGCAGCCGCAGATACCAGGGGGTCTTGCCCAGCGCGTCCGACACCTTGCGGAAGCCCAGCAGCCCGGCGTCGGGGTCGGCGGAGTCGGCGAACCAGCCGAGCAGCACCGGCAGCAGCGTGCGCTGGATGGCGGCCTTGCGGGTCACGCCGGAGGCGAGGGCCTCCAGGTGGCGCAGCGCGGCGGCCGGGTCGGCGTAGCCGAGCGCCTCGAGGCGCTGGCGCGCGGCGCTGGGGCTGAGCCGGGCCTCGGCGGGCTCGAGCTCGGCGACGGCGGACAGCAGCGGCCGGTAGAAGAGCTTCTCGTGCAGCCGCCGCACCTCGCGCGCATGCCGCCGCCACTCGGCGTTCAGCATGGCGACGGGCTCGTGCCTGGCGGGCCAGTCGTAGCTGCGGGCGAGGCTGCGGCCGAGGCGGCGCAGGTCGGCCTCGTCCTCGGGGACCAGGTGGGTGCGGCGCAGCTTGTACAGCTGAATGCGGTGCTCCATGGTGCGCAGGAAGCGGTACGCGGCGTCGAGCGAGGCGGCGTCCGCCCGCCCCACGTATCCGCCCGTGGCGAGGGAGTCCAGGGCATCGAGCGTGGAGACGCTGCGCAGCGAGGCGTCCGAGCGGCCGTGCACGAGCTGGAGCAGCTGGACGGCGAACTCCACGTCCCGCAGCCCTCCGGGGCCGAGCTTGAGCTCGCGCTCGATGTGGTGGGCGGGGATGTTGTCGACGACGCGGCGCCGCATCTCCTGCACGTCGCTCACGAAGTTCTCGCGCTCGGCCGCCTGCCAGACCATCGGCGAGACCGCGGCCACGTACTCCCGGCCGAGCGCGGCGTCGCCCGCCACCGGCCGGGCCTTGAGCAGCGCCTGGAACTCCCAGGTCTTGGCCCACCGCTGGTAGTACGCGAGGTGGCTGGAGAGCGTCCGCACGAGCGGGCCGTTGCGGCCCTCGGGCCGCAGGTTCGCGTCGACGGGCCAGATCGTCCCCTCGGCCGTCGTGTCGGAACAGATCCGCATCATGTGGGAGGCGAGGCGGGTCGCGGCCTGGATGGCCTTGGCCTCGTCGGCCCCGTCGGCGGGCTCGGCGACGAAGATGACGTCCACGTCCGAGACGTAGTTGAGCTCGTGGCCGCCGCACTTGCCCATGGCGATCACCGCGAGCCGGCAGGCGGCGGCGTCGGCGGGCGCCCCGGACTCGGCGAGGCCGAGGGCTGCGCGCAGTGTGGCGGTCGCCAGGTCGGCCAGCTCGGCGGCCGCGTCGGCGACGTCCGTGGTCCCGCAGACGTCGCGCGCGGCGATGGTGAGCAGACAGCGGCGGTAAGCGGCCCGCAGCGCGTCGGGGTCCGCCACGCCGTCGAGGCAGCGCTCGAACTCCTCGACGCCGGGGTGCAGATCGGCCGACTCGTACGTCACCAGGGCGTGCCAGTCGAGCGGATGCCGGGCGAGGTGGTCGCCCAGCGCCTCGGACGCGCCGAGCACCCCGAGCAGCCGGTCGCGCAGCGGCTTGGCGGTGACGAGCGTGTCGAGCAGGACCTGCGGCTCGCTCCCGTGCCTGCGCAGCGACTCGACGAGGCGCACGAGGGCGTTGAGCGCCAGGTCGGGATCGGCGGTGGCGCCGAGCGCGTCGAGCAGGACGGGGTCGGAGCGGACGGGCGAGAGCTCGGGTGTGTCCAGCAGCCGGGCCGCGGCGGAGGGATCGGTGAAACCGTGCCTGAGCAGCTGAGTGAACGTGCTGCTCCGGCGCCCCTGCGGCACGGACATCGGCATCGCCCGCCTCCCGTCGGTCAGACCCCGCCGCCGAGCCTAACCGCCTCCGGCGCGGTAGGCCCCACCACGTCCCGCTGCCGCCGCAGTGGCGGGGGACGCCGGGGGAAGGTGTGCCGGACGCGGGTCAGAGGCGGATGACGACCAGGGCGATGTCGTCGCGGGCACCGCTGCTGACGCCGAGGCGGGCCAGCAGGGCGTCGGCCAGGCGCTCGGGGTCGAGCCGGGCGTAGCGGGACAGGGCGTCGGTCAGGCGCGCGATACCGGCGTCGATGTCCTCGCCGCGGCGTTCGATGAGCCCGTCGGTGTAGAGCACAAGGGCGTCTCCGGGGGTGTAGGGCAGTTTGGCCTCCCGGCGCGGCATGTGTTCGGAGCGGGTGGCCAGTGGCGGGTCAGTGGCCTGGTCCAGCACGTCGCTGCTTCCGTCGGCGTGCACGAGGATGGGGGGCAGATGGCCTGCGCTGCTGTACGTGATCAGGTGGGTGGTGGTGTCGATCATCACCTTGACGGCGGTGGTGGCCAGCGCTCCTTCAACGGAGTTCGCATAGAGCCCCAGGATTTGCAGCGCCCTGCTCGGGCTGTCCGTTGCACGCATGGCAGCGGTCAGGGCACTGCGCATCATCCCCATGACGGCGGCAGCCCCCAGGCCGTGGCCGACCACGTCACCCACCGCCGCTGCGAACCGGCTCGTGGGTGCGTCTCCCGTCGGTATCTCTCCCGCGGATATGTCAGTGACGTCGTACCAGTCACCGCACACGTTGAGCGTCCCGGTGGCGGGCAGGTAGCGCACCGCGATGCCCTCCCGGGGGAGGTCCGGCGAGTAGAGCATGGCTTCCTGCAGGGTGAGGGCGACCTGCCTTTCCCGGGCGTTGGCCTGCCGCAGTTCTTCATTGAGCCGCTGCAGTTCCTGCGCCCGTGCGTACAGCTCGGCTTCCGCTCCCCGGTCCCCTGCCTCCGGGCCCTGGCGGAGGCGGCGGGAGCGGACGAAGTCGGTCACGTCCTCCACCCGGACGATGATCCACGCCACCCCGCCGTCCGGTCCGAACACGGGGGTATTGATGGGCGACCACCACCGCTCCTCGAACGCGCTGGGGCGGCCCGCGACCGGGATGTCGTATTTCTGAAGAGCCATGGTGTCCGGCTCCCGCTGGGCCAGGACTCGGTGCAGCGAGGCTTTCAGATTCGGCACCCCATCGGCGTCGGGATCCGCCGGGTTCTCCGGGAAGGCGTCGAAGACATACTGCCCGACCAGATCTCCCCGGGTCCGCCCGGTTGCCTCCAGATACGCCCGGTTGACGTCCACGATCACCAGGTCCGGGCCCAGCACCACATACGGGCTCGGCGTGGCCGCGAACAGCGCCGCGTAATCGATCTCCGGTGTCGTCACACGCTCCATGCCAGTCCCCCTCACCGGCTCAGTCACCAATCTACGGGGGACCCGGGATCCCGCCCACCCACCACGTACTCCCGGTGTTCGGCCGGGGGCGGGCCGCCCTTGTCCGGTGTCCTGCCGGTCGCGGCTCGGGGCGGGGGCCGGTCACGAGGGGCCGGTGTGTCAGCCCGCGTCGTGGTAGGCATGGCCGCTGGCGTTCGCGGTTGCCCCGTTGTACAGGCCGGTCGGGCTGGTCCGGGTGGACAGGGCGAACCACGCGTAGCGCTTCACGAAGTCCAGGCTCTCCAGCATCTGCGTCGACGACGTGATGAAGGCGGTCTGCTCCTGCTTGCTGGGGTAGCGGGGCGCGGCTCCGGAGAAGTCGATGAGGGCGTACTCGGTCAGCCAGATCGGCTTGTGGTAGCGGTCGTGGACGGCCTGAAGGTAGCCCCGCAGCTGTTCGGTGGCGGCGGGGCCGAAGTCGGCGCCGTACCAGTGCAGCGGGATGAAGTCGACGCGCAGACCGCGGTCGGCGGCTCCCTGCATGAAGCGGTCCAGCCAGCCGCCGGGGGTGTCGCCACCGGAGGCGACCGCGGGGGCGCCCAGGCGCAGGCCGGTCTTCTCCAGCCGGGGCCAGAGGTCCAGGGCTTGCTCGGGGGTGAGGTTGGCCTGCCCGACTGAGTCGGGTTCGTTGAAGCCGAGGAGGTGCGTGCCTTCCTTGGCGGCCCGGCCGAGCTCGGCGTCGGTGACCGAGCCGGCGCCCCAGATCATCGGGACGAACTCGGTGCCCCGCGGCTTGGCGACCTCGCCGGTGGAGGAGGTCCAGTTGTGGTACCAGGACGCGCCGGAGTCGGCCAGCGCCTGGGCGGCGCCGTCGACGGGGTTGAGGCTGACGCCCTTGCGGGGCGAGGGCGCGGCGTCCCTGCCGGAATGGGGACCGGGGCTCTTGCGGGGCTTGTGCGGGGCGTCGCTGCCGGCTCCGTGGAAGGTGACGGTCAGGCCCTTGCACTTGCTGCACTGGCGCATGACCTGGTTGCCCGGCTCGGCGTCGTGCTTGGACCATGCGTACGCCTTGGGGCAGTGCTGGGTGATCGCGTCGCTGTAGGCGGTCTTCGCGTCCCGGTTGGGGTTGACGCACACCAGCGGCTTGCCCGTGCCCTTCTCCTTGGTCAGGTTCTCGGGCGGGCAGGCGGCCAGCAGGTCGGCGGAGCAGCCCAGCTCGGCGCAGTCGCCGCCGTCCGCGGACGGCTTCACGCCGTCGGGGGTGATGGTGACGGGCACGGAGACGGCGTTGACGTAGCTGACGTCGTACCAGGGCGCCATGGCGTCACCCCGGTCGAAGTTGAACTCGGCGAGACTGACGGGCTGCTCGCCGGTGGAGCAGCGGTCGACGAACGGCCCGCAGTCGCCGACGGCGCAGTGGAAGGTGCTGCCGTCCTCACCGGTGCAGCCCTGGCGGGCGAAGAACGTGCCGCGCCAGTGCCCGGAACCCGAGTGCTCGGGAATGGTGACGGTGGCGGATTGGCCCGGGTCCAGCACCGGCAGCCGCGTCAAGGGGGTCGAGCCGTCGGCGTTGACCGTGCTGCCGACCCAGATACGGCTGCCCGTCTTGTTCTGCAGGGTAACGGTGTGCTCGGCGGCCCCGGCGGAAAGCGCCTGCTTGTCCGAGGCAGCGGCCGGCGCCCCGGCTATGCGCTCGTCAGGAGCACCGGAAGGGGCGTGAAGCGCTGAGCCTGCGGCTGACACACCGACAGCGACCAGCAATAACACAACGAGAAGTGACCGCATTCGCATGGAATATGCCTCTCGAGCCGGGCTTGCGTCAGACGACGATGAGGTAGCGCCTGCGTATGCCCGACGTATGCGCGCAGCGGAAGGTTCACCGGGTCCTGCCGACGACGCTCGGGAGGAGCAGGAAGACCCGACAGGGCCGACGGTTCGGGGCCGCCCTTCGACGGCCCACAGACGGGCCCGGCCTCTGAGGCCCATAACGCCCGCAGGCATGCACTGCGCGACGTGTGAGATCTGCGCGTCGCGCTGCAACGCTACCGTTCGTTCTTCAACCGTCTCCTCAGCACCTGAGATCAACAGCACCTGAGGTCAACGGCGACCGCGCACAGCGTGCGGCCGCGCCCACCCCCGCTGGGGCCCGGCCCACCGTGCCCACCGTCCCCGACCGTCGCCGGACCGTTTCCGCACCGGGTGCGAACCGGGATGCAGTGAGGTGACCTGCCCGAACGGTGCGGGCCCTGGAAGACGGTCTACGAACGTCACCGGCTGTGGTCCGCCGACGGGACAGGGGAGCGGCTGCTGCAGCGGGTCCAGGCCGCGACCGACACCGCGGGCCGTACGGGCACATCCGCATGCGACCGCCCTTTGATCATGGCGAAGACAGGCCGCCCAAGTCCTCACGGGTTGAGGCAGCAGCCCCGGTTCGCCTCGGCGAGGTGGCGGGCGCACGATGGTGAGAGGGGGAGACCGCGGCCAGGGTAGGACGACGCCTCACAGCGTCCGTGCCGCAGCCCATGAGCCGATGAGACGAAGGAAGGTGGCGGACGATGACGACATTCATGGATGTCCACCACGACATGAAGGGCATCACGGCCGAGCAGCTCTCGGCGGCACACCGGGCGGACCTGGAGATCGAGGCGGAAGAAGGGGTGCACTTCGAGCGGGCGTGGGCCGACCCCGAGGCGGGAGTCGTGTACTGCCTGTCCGAGGCCCCCTCCGCAGAAGCTGTGAAGCGCATACACGAGCGCACTGGTCACCCGGCCACCGAGATCCATCCTGTGCCGCTTTCCGTCTAGCTGGCCAGCCCGCTTGCCGGTCCCGCACGGCGTCGGCCACAGACGCGGCGGCGCGGACGAGCGCCGCCGTGGCCGTCGAACGGGCCCCTGCGGCCAGGCGATGACGAGGACCGCGGGCGGAGCGTCCGGGACCGGCCGGAAGACGACGCCCGGGCGCGGATAGCGGGCGGCGACGGAGGCGGGCAGCAGGGGGGTGAGGCGGCCCAGTCCGACGAGCGTGAGCAGCTGGGCGAGGTCGCGGCCCTCGCTGCGGATCTCGTCGAGGAACCGGTGCAGATCGCCGGGGCGCAGGCCGAGGTCGGCGAGGGCCAGGCGGCCCCGGACGACGTCCCGCTGGTCGGACCCGACGACCTGTCCCCGAGGGCATGGCAGGGGTCGCCTCCGAAGTGCTGGACCGTCCGGTGCGCGTCCAGCGGACCAGCAGCGCGGACTACAAAGCGACGGCGCTGCCTGCGCCTACAGCACCGGCAGGTTCTTCCGCAGCTCGAAGGCGGTGACCTCCGAGCGGTACTCCTCCTACTCCTGCTTCTTGTTGCGCAGGAACTGATCCCCTGGCGTGGGCGCCTCAGGAGCTTCACGCTCCCCCGCCGCGGACCTGCGGCGGAGCCGTCGTCATTGGTCATTGTTGGTCGCCGTCGGCCCCTGTCGGACGGCCCACAGACGGCCGGGATGCCTTACCCGTACTGGGAGGGCAGGTGCCATATAGCGCCGATGTGACGTTGAGCCAAGGGCTATCGGGGGGCGGGGCCGTATTCCGCGGCGGCACCCATCCGCTGGAAGCATCCCCGCGGATGCGAAGTGTCGGAGCCGACCAGACCTGGAAGGCGTAGAACGTCAATTCGGCAGCAGCATCCCCGCAGGCGCGCGGGGCCGAGACCTGGCTCACCGCCGCCCAGCACGGCGAAACAGGAGCATCCCCGCGAGCGCGGGGCCAACGTCCCGGAGGTACTGCGAGGCGATGCCGGCCTCGGAACATCCCCGCCGAGCGCGGGCCGACCCATGGGGCGTGACTGAATCTTCCCACGGTGGAGGAACATCCCTGCGAGCGGTCGGTCACCACTTCGGCCCGACGGCGACCGCCCACTGGGGGCCGCAGCATCGGCTGGCGAACCCGCGGCCGCTGAACGTGGACGACGCATCGATGATGCTGCGCCCCGAGCTGTTCCGTACGACGAGGGCGCGCGGACTGGCGAGACGGTTGCCGTACGTGCAGGGTGAGACGGTTGATCTGACGCCGGACGAGGCGGACATCTTCATCGCCAGCATGCAAGCCTTCATGCCAAGACTGGGAGCTGGCGAAGCAGCGCCAAGCGGTGAGGGCGGCGGGCAGGCAGGCGGCGGTGATGGCGGTGTGCGGGCGCATGGACAGTCCCCTTGTTGGTGTCCGGGGATGAATGGTGACGGGCCGGACGGCGGGGTGGCGGGATGATGACCGTCTGTTCGAGCGCTGCGTGAATGGGCGCGCGGTTTGTCTAGCCTAGCTAGACTTGACTCGTCTAACTACACTAGACTTTAAACCATGAAGCATAGGGACCTGATCAAGAAGATCAGAGACGCGGCGAAAGCCAAGGACATCCCCTTCGAGATGCTGCGGCAGAAGGGCAGCCACCAGATGTGGGTCTGCGGCCACACCCGCGTCGTAATCCCTAAGCACAGCGAGGTCAACGAAATAACCGCAGAGCACATCTGCAAGACGCTCGAGCCCGAACTTGGAGAGGGGTGGTGGCGGTGAGCGCCTACCGCGTTATTGCGCGGCGAGCCGGCGACTGGTGGGCCCTCGAGGTCCCCGATCTGCCGGGTGTCTTCAGTCAGGCCAAGCGCCTGGAGAAGGCCGACGACGCAGCTCGCGAGGCGATCGCGGTGATGCTGGACGTCGAGCCCGACAAGATCGAAGTCCAGGTTGAGCCGGTGCTGTCTCCCGCTGCACGCGAGGTCCTGCAGGAGGTCGAGCAGGCCCAGCAAGCAACAAGGAAGGCCGCCGACGAGGAGCGTCGCGTGATGCAGCGCGCTGCTGCTGTGCTGACGCGCGACCTCAGCCAGCGAGACGCAGGCAAGATCATGGGACTGTCCTTCCAGCGCGTGTCCCAGCTGCTGAACTCACGCTCTGTGCGGGCCAAGAGTCGTGCCCGCAATCCAAAGCCAAGGACGCGGGTCAGCAGCTGAGCAAGAGCAGCTGACACGTCGCGAGGCCCCCGACCCGCTGGTCGGGGGCCTTCGTCATGCCGCGGCGCGCCCGGCGCATTCGGCGGCGGGAGCAGTGGGAGGGGGGAACATCCCCGCGAGCGCGGGGCCGACCGAACTATCAGGGAGCTGACAGAACGTGAACGAGGAACATCCCCGCGGGCGCGGGGCCGACGGTCCCGGTCCTTGCGGTACCGGTCTCCCCCTCGGAACATCCCCGCGGGCGCGGGGCCGACTCGATGCCCATCAGGCGGGACAGCTCGTAGGACGGAACATCCCCGCGGGCGCGGGGCCGACCCGCGCACGGCATCGGAGAACACGGGCTTGTAGGGAACATCCCCGCGGGCGCGGGGCCGACCCTACAACCCGATAGCCTGACTCCCGATCGGCCGGAACATCCCCGCGGGCGCGGGGCCGACCGCCGGTGCCGTCGGGAGCTGAGTGACCCTGAAGGAACATCCCCGCGGGCGCGGGGCCGACTGTACGGCGGGAAACTGCTGGTCAGGGAGGTCGGGAACATCCCCGCGGGCGCGGGGCCGACCGGCGGGATGGTCGTGCCCGCGAGTGCTTGGGCGGAACATCCCCGCGGGCGCGGGGCCGACACTTGCCGACCTGCGACGTTATCGCGACGTGAGGGCTTTCCGCATCGGGTGGTGCGCGGCACTGACTGACTGCGGGGGCATACCCGCGCCTCGACTGCTCTGAGGCCATTTTCGGCGAGCTCACGTGATTGTCAGTGATGGCCCCTACTCTCTCGAACCATCGACGCGAGGAGGCGGCGGTGGGGGCGGAGCGCGGTTTCTTAAGAACCTACGAGCCGGAAGTACGACGTCAGTTGGGGGCCTTGTGGGGAAAGTCAGCGTCTAAAGGCGGGGGTCGTAGCAACCTGCTGTTGTCGCACCTGCTGGACACCGCGGCGGTGGCGGAGTGCATCTGGGACTTCTATCTGGCTCCCTCGGTTCGCCGAACGCTGGATGTGGTGGCCGGCGGGCGAGGCAAGGGGAGGGCCCTGTTCGCTTGGGTATGTGGGGTGCACGACTGTGGGAAAGCCACTCCGGCGTTCCAGCGGATGGATGAGCCGGGTGCGCGGGCCGTGCAGGAAGCGGGGCTGTCGTGGGACCGGCATCTCGTAGAACGCTACCGATGGCGGCATGACAAGGCCGGAGGGAAGCTGATCCGCGGGCTGCTGGAGGGAGCAGGGTGGCGGGCGGAGCAGTGCGAGTGGGTGTGGCCGATCGTGGCTGGGCACCACGGTTTCTTCCCGTCAGCAGGTGATCTGCGCGAGCCACGGGCAGCGCGGGGGCATCTGCAGGGCAGAGGAGCGTCATGGGCGCAGGTGCAGCGGGCCGTGGTGGAGGTGTTCAGCGAGAGGCTGGGATTCGAAGGGCTTGCGGCGGTCGAGCCGCGCGAACTTCCCAGCCGAACCGCGCAGTTGCAACTGAGCGGGTTCGTGGTGATGGCCGACTGGATCGCGAGTGACGAGCGCTTCTTCACTGGGATCGATGACCTGGCCCAGGTCAGTATCAAGGTTGCGCGTGAACGCGCCGCAGCTGCGTGGAGCGCGCTGGGTCTGCGGGGCGGTTGGGGAGATCTGGATCTTCCTAGTCCGGAGGCGTTTCGCGACCGGTTCGGACACGGGCCGCGGCCATCTCAGCTGATGGTGCTGGATGCCGTAGGGCGGATGGGTGGGCCGGGGCTGCTGGTAGTTGAGGCCCCCATGGGCGAAGGGAAGACGAAGGCCGCGCTGGCCGCGGCAGAGGTCCTGGCTGCCCGGTTCGGAGCGGACGGTGTGTACGTCGGGATGCCGACGCAGGCCACGAGTGATCCCATGTTCGGGCACGTCAGGAAGTGGGCGGCCGGCATCGGGGACGGTCTGGAGAGCCAAGTCGCGCTTCTGCACGGCAAGCGGATGTTCAACCGGGAGTGGCAGGAGCTGCTGCAGGAGGCTGGCGAATCCCCGGATGACGTCTTCTGTGGGATCGCGGAGGACGAAGACGAGTACGGCATGTCCGGGCCGTTCGGTGCCGATGCGCAGGATGTGCCGGAGCGCAGGGCTCCGGCGGAGTGGTTCCTGGGCAGAAAGCGCGGGCTGCTGAGCCCGTTGGCGGTCGGCACGATCGACCAGTTGCTGTTCGCCGCGACGAGGACCAAGCACGTCATGCTCCGGATGGCCGGCTTGAGCGGCAAGGTCGTGATTCTGGACGAGGTGCACGCTGCCGATGTGTACATGTCGCAGTTCCTGAAGGAGGGCCTGCGCTGGTTGGGACAGGCGGGCGTGCCGGTGGTGCTGCTCTCCGCGACGCTGCCGCCGGGACAGCGCCGGGAGCTGCTTGAGTCGTATGTCGGAGGTGAAGGGAAGGAGAGTGCCTCTGGGCCCGAGATTCCGGAGCCGGACGGATATCCGAGCGTCACGGCCGTGTGGGGCACCGAGCAGGGGGTGGGGCATCTCGTGGAGGACACTCAGCCCTGGCGCGGTGACTTGTCCGTAGGCGTCGAGGTCCTGCCTGAGCTGGCCCGGCAGCAGACGGATGAGGCCGGTTCGCCAGGAGATGCCACGGTGGCTCGCTTGCTGGAGGACCGTCTGGCGGACGGCGGCTGTGCGCTGGTGATCCGGAACACCGTGGCACGGGCGCAGGCGACCTTCCAAACACTGCGCGCCGTCTTCGGTGAGGAGGTCCGTCTACTGCACGGACGGTTGCACGCCGAACACCGGGCAGAGCGCACGCAGGAATGCTTGGAGCTGCTGGGGCCGCCTCGCGAGGACGGCCCGTCCCGGCCGGACCGCCTGATCCTGGTTGCCACGCAACTGGCCGAGCAATCCTTCGACGTGGACGCCGATCTTCTGGTGACCGACCTGGCACCGGTTGACTTGCTCTTGCAGCGCATCGGCCGCGTACACCGTCACGCCGGGGTCGTTCGACCGGACAGGCTGCGCGAGCCGCAGGTGGTCGTGACAGGTTTCGCCCCTGTCGAGGGCCGGGCCCCGTGGATCCTGCCAGCGAGTGAGGCGATTTACGGCCGATATCTCCTACTGCGGACGGCAGCACTGGTGCTGGCGAGTGAGGGACAGCACTGGCAGGTACCCGGTGTCGTGCCGCAGCTAGTGGCGAAGGTGTACGGGGACGCTGAGCATCTGGTCCCTGAGCCGTGGCGTGAGGAGGAGGCCCAGGCGCGCGCCGCTTGGCAAGCCGAGCAGGCTCGGCGAGCACGCGCCGCCGAGCCGTATCTGCTGGCCCGGCGGGGCGAACAGGGCCAAACCACACTTGAGGGCCTGCACTTCGGCGGCATGCAGAACGGCCTGGACGAAGCAGCGTTTCAGGCCATGGTGCGCGACGGCGAGAAGAGCACCGAGGTCGTGCTGCTGTCCCGGGACGAGCGCGGATACCGCTCGCTGGGCGGCCGCTGGCTCGGCGTCAACGGTGAAGTGTCGACGGACCTGGTAGAGCACGTGCTGGGCACGACGGTCCGGCTGCCGACCGCGCTGACTGAGGCCGCCGAAGCGGAACTACGGCCCCTAGACGCGTGGCAGGACCATCCGTGGCTGCGTTACAGCCGCGCGCTGGTCCTGGACGAGCGTCACAGCGCGCAGCTCGGCGGCTGCACTGTGCGCTATGACAAGCAGCTGGGGCTCGTCGTCACCCGCAAACCCACGCGCCAGTAAGAGGGTTGGGCCGGGACAGACCAACCCGTATCCCCTACACGCCTGGCGGAAGCGGGGCCCACGCCCAGACACTGCTACGGCCCCGCGGGACTGTCTCCTGCGTGGAGCTGGGCGCGGGCGGGAGCCAGAGGCAATCCAAGCATTTCGCAGATTACGGCTCATCCATAGCCGTAACCTGTCACCCCCTCGCAAGATATGACTAGTTGAGGATCTCCGTTATGCCCTCCTACGACTTGCTGGAGCAGCCCTCGCTGATGCTGCGTCCTCGCGGCGGCGGCGACATCGTCGAGGTCGGCTGGGCCGAAGCGCTGCTGCGGGCTGATGAGTTCGAGTCACTCGTCGTGGACCTGCCGACGCAGGTGCCCGCGCTGTTACGGCACGCGTTGCTGCCGATCGTCCTGGACGCTCTGGGGTCTCCGGTCGACCTGCACGAGTGGTCCCGCCGCTTCACCGAGGGCAGGTTCACGCAGCCCGAGCGTGAGCGGCTGCTGGCGTACTGCGAGGAGCACCGCGATCGCTTCGATCTCTTCGGTGCGGATGCGCCCTTCGCTCAGGTGGCTGACCTGCGGACGGCCAAGGTCGAGACCAAGGGGTCGGCGCTTCTGGTGGCCACGGCCGCGACCGGTAACAACGTCCCTCTGTTTGCCTCCCGCACCGAAGGCGACCCGCTTCCCCTCTCTCCGGCGCAGGCCGTGCGCTGGCTGTTGCATACGCACTGCTGGGACACCGCCGCCATCAAGACCGGCGCTGTCGGCGATCCGAAGGTCAAGGCCGGGAAGACGACAGGGAATCCAACCGGTCCGCTTGGGCAGCTCGGCCTGATCGTCCCCGAGGGGCGGACGCTGTACGAGACTCTGCTGCTGAACCTGCCGATCGGCAAGCAAGGACTGGCCGGCACTCCGCAGTGGCGCCGCGCTCCGGCGGAAGCGGCCTGGCAGACCAGAGCCCCCGACGGGCTGCTCGATCTGTGGACCTGGCAGTCCCGGCGTATCCGCCTGATCCCTGAACAGACCCCGGACGGGCTGCGGGTGACACGCATCGTTCTGTGCGCCGGCGACCGGCTCGAAGCGCTGCCCGAGTGGGAGACGCACACGGCCTGGAAGTTCACCAAATCCAAGAAGAGTCGTATCGGAGCGGAGCGCTCCCCGCGTCGCCATCAGCCCGGGAAGGCGATCTGGCGCGGCCTGGACGCCCTGCTCGCCTCCGAGTACCAGCCCGGCAGCGGCGACGGATGGGAGACCAGCTCCCTTCTCCTCCAATTGGCGGAGCTCCAGGAGCACCAGGCGGTCTCTGACGAGTATCCGCTGCGACTGCAGACCTTCGGCATGTCCTATGGCACCCAGTCAGCGGTCATCGAGGACGTGCTGCACGATGCGATCCCGCTCCCGGTCACCGCACTGCGAACGGACGGGCTTGCCTACGCCGTGCTGCTGGAGGTCGCACAGCAAGCGGAAGACCTGGCCACGGCTATCAACAACCTCTCGGCGGATCTGCGGCGAGCATCCGGAGCCGACCCGATTCCCTGGGACAAGGGCCAGCGGCCGGGGGAGTTCGTCCTGCACCTGCTGGACCCGCTGGTCCGCCAGCTTCTGACCAAGGTGCGAGCAGCCGGAGAGGACGACGACCTTCTCAACCGCGGACAGGTGGTCTGGGAGCAACGAGCCTGGCTCCTTGCCCGGGAGGTCTCCGAGCCGCTTTTCGCCGCCGCCCCCGCGAGCGTCTTCTCCGGACGCACGGCCATGCGGAACAACAGGCCAGTTACCTACTCCCTGGGCACTGCGGAGAGCAACTTCCGCCGTCGGCTGGCCCAGATCCTCCCCCGCGCCACCGAGCCCGCCACCGAACGCCGATCAGACCGGGCAGCAGCTGTCCTCTCGAACCCCGGAGCGTGACACCTATGACCAGCACCAGTCCTGCGCGCTACTGGCACCGATACATCACCGCAGAGGGGACCTGGCGACGCGAGCGCGCTCCTGGCGAGGACCTCGCCGCGCTGCGCGCCGGCCTGGGCCGCGAGGCCATGGACGTTCCCAAGATGTGGCCCTACTACACGTGCACGGTGGATGACGGCCTCGCACGCCGTGGTGGTGTATCCACCGAACAAAGGGCTGAGCACGCCGCCCTCGCCCTCTTCGGCCTGCATCAGCAGTCCCAGCAGGACCCCATGCACCGTCCGGGCATCGGCCTTGGGCAGGCGCTGCGCAGACTGCGGACCCACGGAAAATTCAGCGAACAGGCCATAGACGCCCGCGTCGGCGCTCTCGCGAGCGCCAACAGCGCCCCCATGCTGCTGCACCGGCTTCGCGGTCTGATCCCGCAGCTGCGCACGATCCGCCAGCCACTGGACTATGACCGGCTGCTCCGTGACATTCGCGCCTGGCATTACCCCGACACCCGGCAGCGCGTACGCCGCACCTGGGCCCTGGACTACCAGGTGTGGGCCCAGCCCACTGCCAAGGCCCCGGAGACAACGGGCCTCTGAGCTGCCTCACCGCACCCCGCATCGCTCCTCTCTCCATCCGCACCGCCGTACGCACACACCCGGAGAAGTCCTCATGGCCCAGCGCCTGTACATCGACGTCCACATCATCCAGACCGTCCCGCCGGCCAATCTCAACCGGGATGACCAGGGCAACCCCAAGGAAGCACTCTTCGGCGGGGTCCGTCGCTCCCGCGTCTCCTCGCAGGCGTGGAAGCGCGCCACCCGCAAGGCCTTCGCCGAGCACGTCCCTGCCGAAGACCTCGCCACCCGCACCAAGCGGATCGCTGCAGAGTTGTCCAAGCGCCTGCAGGCGCGCACAGAGATTGATGACGAGAACGCCGCCAGGATCGCGAACGCTCTGCTGGCGCCTCTGGGGATCTCGGCCGGAAAGAAGGCCGGGGACACGGCCTACCTGTTGTTCTTCGGGCGCCGTCAGCTGGAGGACATCGTCGACCTGGTCGCCGACGATGCAGCTGACCTCGCCACCCTGGACGATGAGGCCCTCGCCAAGCAGGCGAAGGAGCTGCCCGTCGAGGAAAAGTTCCGCACAGGCCACCCCAAGGATGTCGCCCTGTTCGGCCGCATGGTCGCCGACATCCCCTCCCTCAACGTCGACGCGGCGACCCAAGTCGCCCACGCCCTCTCGACACACGCCGTGGAGCTGGAGAACGACTACTACACCGCCGTCGACGACGAGAACGAAAAGGAGGAGACCGGCGCCGGCATGATCGGCAACATCGGCTTCAACTCCGCAACCCTCTACCGGTACGCCACCGTCGGCCTGCACCAGCTCATCGACAACCTCACCGAGACTGAAGCCGCCCTGGACGCCGTAGACCTGTTCGTGCGCTCCTTTGCACAGTCCATGCCCACCGGCTACGCCAACTCCTTCGCTCCCCGCACCCGTCCCAGCCTCGTCGCCGTTGTCGTACGCGAGGACCAGCCCGTCAACCTGGTCTCCGCGTTCGAAAGGCCTATCGCCACCGTCAACGGCATCGCCACTGCCTCCGCCGACCGGCTGGCCCAGGAATTCATCACGGCCGCCCGGCAGTGGGGCGACACCCCCCTCCACACCGCGGTCTGTCACACCCTCGCCGACAAGGAATCAGCCACAGTCGACGAGGCCTTCGGAGAGAACCGGACGTTCGCCGACTTCCTCGCCGGCCTCCGTGCCACCCTCGCCGTGAACGTGAAGCAGGGCTGATGGCCACCGATTCCACCGCACCCGCCGAGCAGGAGGAGACCGTCCTGCTGCTCCGTCTGGCCGGGCCGCTCCAGTCCTGGGGCGACCGCAGCGTCTTCAACCGTCGCGAGACCCGTCCCGAGCCCACCAAGTCCGGCGTCATCGGGCTGCTCGCCGCCGCCGAGGGCCGACCCCGCGAAGCACCGCTCGGCAATCTCCTGGGACTTCGCCTGGGCGTGCGGATCGATCAGCCCGGCACTCTGCTGCGCGACTACCACACCGTCAGCGACTACCGGGGCGAGCCGCTGCTACAAGCCGGAGTAACGGGCAAGGGCCTTCAGAAGCGGACCTCGCCCCCCAAGGAAACCCACGTCACCCACCGCTTCTACCTCCAAGACGCCGTATTCCTCGCCGCCGTCGCAGGACCCCGCCCACTGCTGACGACCCTGGCCACGGCGGTCGCCCAGCCCGCGTTCCCCCTCGCTCTCGGGCGCCGCTCCTGCGTACCGAGCCAGCCCCTCTGTCTCGGCCTGCGCACCGGAGCACTCCGGGAAGTCCTCAGCGCTGAACCTTGGCGGGCCTCTGATCACGCCCGCGAGCGATACGCCCGCCGCCACGGCACCCGCCCACAGCAGATCGACCTGTCCGCAACGCTCGAGGACGACCACGGCGAGGACCAGCTCAACGACGCGCCGCTCTCATTCGACCCACGCAACCGCCGCTTCACGACCCGTCGCGTGCACCACACCTGGCTGTCGGTACCCACCGGCTTCCCCGCCCCGAGCGCTCAGGGCGATGAAGCAGACGGAAACGGCCACGACCCCTTCGCCCTGCTCGGCTGGTGACCCATGACCTACCTCTCCCGTATCCGCATCAACCCCCTGCGGGCCGGCAGCCGCAACCTGCTCGCCAACCCGCGCGCCATGCGCGGAGCCGTCCTAGGGGGCATCCCCGACCGGCCGACGGACGAACGAACCCTCTGGCGTCTCGACACCGACAACCCCCGCCGCCCGGTGCTCTTCGTCCTCAGCCAGTCCAAGCCCGACTGGACACACATGGTCGAGAGCTCCGGATGGCCCGACGCGGACGGCGAACATGCCGCCGTCCGCGACTACACACCCCTACTCGCCCGTATTGCACTCGGCCGTGAATTCGCCTTCCGGGTCACCGCAAACCCCGTGCAGAACACCTCCACCCCCGTGAAACCGAGCGGTGTGCAAGCCGAGCGCGCCGCCCGCGGCGAACGACGCTCCTACCGCATCGGCCACCGCACCGCGGCCCAGCAGCTCACCTGGTTCCTGCAGCGCACCCCGCGCTGGGGCTTCGAGGTTCCCCCAGCCCCTGTCGACACCTACGACGACAAAGCAGCCGAACCAGCCCGTGACCTACGTCTGGTCGCCCGGAATCGCCTCTCTTTCCGCAAGAACGACGCCGGCAAGCCCGTGATACTGCATACCGCCACCTTCGAAGGCCGCCTGCGCATCACCGACACCAGCCTGCTCACCGACGCTCTTCTCACTGGAATCGGCCCCGCCAAGGCGTACGGCTGCGGGCTCCTCACCCTCGCCCCCTTGCCCGGAGCGAGAGGAAGCGACTGACCATGGCGAACATCTGGTGGAAGTCCCACCCGCATGACCTGCACCGCCTCGACGACCGAATCTCCAGCGTCTACGTCGAACGCAGCCACCTCGACCGCGACGAGAACGCCGTCGTCATCATCAACAAGCGCGAAACCGTACGGGTCCCTGCTGCAATGATCGCCGTCATGCTGCTGGGCCCCGGCACCCGAGTCACACACGGCGCGATCAACCTGCTCGCGGACTCCGGAACGACCGTGTGCTGGGTCGGGGAGCAGGGTGTACGGATGTACGCCGCCGGGCTCGGCCCCAGCCACGGCGCCGGCCTCCTTGCCCGCCAGGCATGGCTGGTCACCCGCCCCAAGGAACGCCTTACCGTCGCACGCGCCATGTACGGCATGCGCTTCCTGGCGAGGACATCTCCACCTGCACGATGCAGCAACTACGCGGCCGCGAAGGCGCCCGCATCCGCAAGCTCTACAAGGCCCACTCCCAGCGCACCGGCGTCCCCTGGACCCGTCGCGAATACCGCGCCGGAGACGCCCACGCCGCTGGCGATGACCTCAACCGACTTCTTTCCGCGGCCAACGCGGCCCTGTACGGCATCTGTCACGCCGTCATCGTCGGCCTGGGCGCCAGCCCCGGACTCGGCTTCGTCCACACTGGCTCAGCCGTATCCTTCGTCCTCGATATCGCCGACCTGTACAAGGCCGAATACACCATCCCGCTCGCCTTCGACCTCGCGGCGAGAGGGCTGACGGACGAACGCGACGCCCGGCTCGGCCTCCGCGACCGCATCGCTGAAACCCATCTCCTCGCTCGCATCGTTCGCGACATCAAGGCCCTGCTGAACCCCGAAGGGAGCGAGATCCCCGAGGACGACATGAATCAACTCTGGGACGACCAGGTCGGGTCTGTAGCGGGAGGAGTGAACTGGTCTGCCGCCGACATCCCGGCAGACCTCCAACTCGTCCAACCGAACATGGGCGAGGACCACATCGCTGTCATCGGGCCCGAGTTCGATACGCCGGCAGGAGCCAAGCCCGTATGACGGTCATCGTCCTCATCGCAGCACCTGAGGGGCCACGAGGCCATCTCACTCGGTGGATGGTCGAGGTCAACGCCGGAGTCTTCGTCGGCAACCCCAGCCGCCGCATCCGCGACCGTCTCTGGGAACTCCTAGCCAGCCGCATCGGCGACGGTCAGGCGGTACTCGTGGAGCCTGCCAGCAATGAACAAGGCTGGGCTGTCCGCACCGCAGGCAAAGACCGTTGGCGACCCGTCGACTACGACGGACTGATCCTCAGCGCCCGCCTCCGCCGATAAGCCTGCAGCTCAGCAAGCGTCGGCCCCGCGCCCGCGGGGATGGTCCGCCCAGGTTGTAGGTAAGGACGTCGGTGTAGGCGTCGGCCCCGCGCCCGCGGGGATGGTCCCTCCAGCGACAGCTCCCCGGACTTGAGGCCGCCGTCGGCCCCGCGCCCGCGGGGATGGTCCCACCCCCGGTCGGTGGGGCCCCTTCGCCGTCAGGTCGGCCCCGCGCCCGCGGGGATGGTCCGGTCATTCACGCTCCACGTCCAGGCAAGTCGGTGTCGGCCCCGCGCCCGCGGGGATGGTCCGATCGCCATGGGCATCATCAGCATCGGGATGGTGTCGGCCCCGCGCCCGCGGGGATGGTCCCCGTTCCCGGGCCCGTTTCTCGCCGATCCTGCCGTCGGCCCCGCGCCCGCGGGGATGGTCCCATGTGGGCGGCGTACTTCGGTTTCATGATCTGGTCGGCCCCGCGCCCGCGGGGAGTCCTTCGCCGTTGGCGAATTCTCTGTGGTTTATGTCGTCGGCCCCGCGCCCGCGGGGATGGTCCGCTCGTGTCGCACTGGCTACGAGCACTGGGACTGTCGGCCCCGCGCCCGCGGGGATGGTCTCTCCGAAGGGCATACGCCTGCTCAGCGATGGCGGTCGGCCCGGCCCCACGGCTGACGCACCCTCTCGGCGACCGGTTCACCGAAGAAACACGTCGACAAAGCTCTGCGGGTGGTGCTGAACTCCGCCGTGTTCCGTCCAGGGGCCAGGACCTCACCGCCGCCGGGACCTACACGGAGATGGTCAGCCGCTTCACGGAACCCGTACTGCTCGCGCTGGCCGTCCTAGCCATGCGCAGCCGCATCAAACGCTGACACCCACCGAGACGAGCAGGACACCGATGCGGCCCCGGACGGCCCACAGACGGCCCAGGGCCGGTGAGACGCCACAGGGTCAACGGTCACGAACCGTCGACCCTGAGTGACGCCCCAGCCAGGAACCCCCGCTGACCTGCGCCTACAGCACCGGCAGGTTCTTCCGCAGCTCGAAGGCCGTGACCTCGGAGCGGTACTCCTCCCACTCCTGCTTCTTGTTGCGCAGGAAGAAGTCGAAGACGTGCTCGCCCAGCGTCTCCGCGACCAACTCGCTCCGCTCCATGAGGGAGATCGCCTCACCCAGGTTCTGCGGCAGCGGCTCGATCCCCATCGCCCGCCGCTCCGCATCGCTCAGCGCCCACACGTCGTCGTCCGCGCCCGGCGGGAGCTCGTAGCCCTGCTCGATGCCCTTGAGGCCGGCCGCGAGCAGCACCGCGTACGCGAGGTAGGGGTTGGCGCCCGAGTCGAGGGAGCGGACCTCGACGCGCGTCGACCCGGTCTTGCCCGGCTTGTACAGCGGGACTCGGACGAGCGCGGACCGGTTGTTGTGGCCCCAGCAGATGTACGAGGGGGCCTCGCCGCCCGCGCCCGCGGTGCGGTTCGCGCCGCCCCAGATCCGCTTGTAGGAGTTCACCCACTGGTTCGTCACGGCCGAGATCTCCGCCGCGTGCCGGAGCAGGCCCGCGATGAAGAACTTGCCGACCTTGGAGAGCTGGTACTCGGCGCCCGACTCATGGAAGGCGTTGCGGTCCCCCTCGAAGAGGGAGAGGTGCGTGTGCATTCCGGAGCCGGGGTATTCGGAGAACGGCTTCGGCATGAAGGTCGCCTGCACGCCCTGTTCGAGCGCGACCTGCTTCATGATCAGCCGGAAGGTCATGACGTTGTCGGCGGTCGACAGCGCGTCCGCGTACCGCAGGTCGATCTCCTGCTGCCCCGGGGCGCCCTCGTGGTGCGAGAACTCCACCGAGATGCCCATGGACTCGAGCATCGTGATCGCCTGGCGGCGGAAGTCCATGCCCACGTTCTGCGGGGTGTGGTCGAAGTAGCCGGAGCTGTCGGCCGGGGTGGGCCGCGAGCCGTCGACCGGCTTGTCCTTGAGCAGGAAGAACTCGATCTCGGGGTGGGTGTAGAAGGTGAAGCCGAGGTCGGAGGTCCTGGCGAGGATGCGCTTGAGGACGTAGCGCGGGTCGGCGTACGAGGGCGAGCCGTCGGGCATCAGGATGTCGCAGAACATCCGGGCCGTGCCGGGCGCCTCGGCGCGCCACGGGATGATTTGGAACGTGCTCGGGTCCGGCTTGGCGATCATGTCGGACTCGTAGACGCGGGCGAAGCCCTCGATCGCCGAGCCGTCGAAGCCCATTCCCTCGTCGAATGCCTGCTCGAGCTCGGCGGGGGCCACCGCGACCGACTTGAGGAAGCCGAGCACATCGGTGAACCACAGGCGCACGAAGCGGATGTCGCGCTCTTCGAGCGTCCGAAGCACGAACTCCTGCTGCTTATCCATGATTCCTATCCTCGCAGGTCAGACGGCTTGCTCTGGTGCTTCTGAGGTCCGTCACGGCACTGTGGCCAGCTCAGTATCACGTGACGGGGTTTCGCTCTCGTTTCGCGCCCCCGGGGTCAGGCTAGGTCCTCCGGGCCAGGATGTCCCGAGCGGGGGACGCTGCTGAGCACAGCGCGGGCGATGGCGGCGGGGTCGTCCATCATCAGCAGATGGCCCGCGGGGGCTGCTATCCGGAAGTGCGCACCGCCGAGTTCCGCGGCGAGCCGCCGCTGCCGGTCCAGCCGGCGCAGCTCGCGCGGCGACTCGGTCGCGCCGTACGCGGCGAGGACGGTGACGGGGACGTCGGGCAGCGGGTGGCGGGCGCGGAGGGCGGCGACTTCGGCGGCGAGTCCCGCGTAGGACGCGTTCTCCAGCAGGCCGGCGCGGAGTACGCGGGTGGTGCGGTAGCAGCGGCGTACGAGGTCGTCGGAGGCCGGGTCGCGGTGGCGTACGGTCCCCACGCGGACGGTCAGGCGCCGGGCGGTGCGACCGAGCGCGAGGGGCAGCCCGGCGGCGCCGAGGGCGGTCGCGAGCAGCCGCGCCGCGGCGGCCCGCGGCGCGGCGGGGACGGCGGGGCCGCGCGGGTCCTCCTCCACGCTGCAGTCGACGAGCACGAGCCCTGCGGTACGGGCGGGGTGGAGGCGGGCGAACGCCTCCGCGTGGAACCCGGCGAGGGAGTGGCCGACGACCGTGCAGGGGCCCGTCAGCCCGAGCGCGTCGAGTACGCCGAGGATGCGGGCGGCCTCGCCCGCGGCGGTGGGGGTCAGCGGGGGCGGGGCGGGCGCGCTGAGTCCGAGGCCGGGGCGGTCGAACCGTACGACGGTGCGGTACGGGGACAGCAGCGGGATCACGGGGTCCCAGTCGAACCAGCTGCTCCCGAGCCCGCCGCTCAGCACGCAGGCGGGGCCCGCGCCCTCGACCACGACGTGGGTGGGCACGCCCGCGATGCGGAGAATCCGCCCCGGGACGCCGTTCACCGGACGCCCCCCGCCTGGCAGTCGCGGCCCGCGCGGCAGCCGGCGACGGGGGAAGGCCGGCCACCGCGTCCGGAGACCGGACTGGGCCTGCGCCTCATAAGTCTCATGCTGCGCGCGTACGCCCGGAAGCGCCGCCTCGCGGCTGACGGCATTCCTTAAGGCATGACTTATATAAGTGCCCGCTGGCATATTCGCCGGTGTGCACGCACTCGATGTACTGGGAGACCCGGTCCGGCGCCGGATCCTGGAGCTGCTCGCCGAGGGCGAGCAGTCCTCCGGCGCCGTCACCGCCGTCATCCGCGAAGAGTTCGCGATCTCTCAGCCCGCCGTGTCGCAGCACCTGCGCATGCTGCGCGGGACCGGATTCGCGACCGTACGGGCCGAGGGCACGCGGCGGCCCTACGCCGTCGACTCCGCTCCCCTGCAGGAGATCGACGCATGGCTGGACCGGTTCCGCGCCTTCTGGGACCAGCGGCTGGACGCCCTCGGCACCGAGCTCGCCCGCGGAAAGCGCGAGCGACGGCTGCGAACCGGGAGCGAGAGTCCGGACGGTCCGGGCAGCCAGGACAGCCCGGACGACAAGGATCCGGGGAACAGGGAAAACCGTCGGGAAGTAGCCGGGGAGTGAGGGGGGTGTGGCGGGCCACACGCCCGCGGCGGGGCATCGCGTCAGAGAGACGATTACACTGGCTGCGTGCCTCAACTCCGCCTCGCACTGAATCAGATCGACTCGACCGTCGGCGACCTCGTCGGAAACGCCGAGGCGATCGTCCACTGGACCCGGCACTCCGCCGAGCAGGGCGCCCACCTCGTCGCCTTCCCCGAGATGGCGCTGACCGGCTACCCCGTCGAGGACCTCGCCCTGCGCTCCACCTTCGTCGACGCCTCCCGCGAGGCCCTGCGCGCGCTCGCGGTGCGCCTCGACGACGAGGGGTTCGGCGAGCTGCCGGTCGTCGTCGGCTACCTGGACCGGTCCGAGAAGGCGCTCGCGAACGAGCCGCGGTACGGCCAGCCCGCCGGGGCCCCGCAGAACGCCGCGGCCGTCCTGCACCGCGGCCGGGTGGCGCTCACCTTCGCCAAGCATCACCTGCCGAACTACGGCGTCTTCGACGAGTACCGCTACTTCGTGCCCGGCGACACCCTCCCCATGATCCGCGTGCACGGCATCGACGTGGCGCTCGCCATCTGCGAGGACCTCTGGCAGGACGGCGGGCGCGTGCCCGCCGCCCGGTCCGCGGGCGCCGGGCTGCTGCTCTCGGTCAACGCCTCCCCGTACGAGCGCGAGAAGGACGACACCCGCCTCGACCTCGTCCGCAAGCGCGCCCAGGAGGCGGGCTGCACGACCGCCTATCTGGCGATGATCGGCGGCCAGGACGAGCTGGTCTTCGACGGCGACTCGATCGTCGTCGCCGCCGACGGCGAAGTGATCGCCCGCGCCCCGCAGTTCGCCGAAGGCTGCGTGCTGATCGACCTCGACCTCCCGGCGGCCGCGGGCCGGGTCCCGGGCGGCACGGTGGACGACGGCCTGGTCATCGACCACGTCACCCTGTCCGCCGATCCGCTGCCCGCGTACGAGCCCGAGCTCACGGGCGGGTACGCGGACCGACTCGACGACGACGAGGAGGTCTACTCGGCACTGGTCGTCGGCCTGCGCGCGTACGTCGCGAAGAACGGTTTCCGCACCGTTCTCATCGGCCTGTCGGGCGGCATCGACTCCTCCCTGGTCGCCGCCATCGCCTGCGACGCACTCGGCGCGCAGAACGTCTACGGCATCTCCATGCCGTCCCGCTACTCGTCCGAGCACTCCAAGGACGACGCCGCCGAACTCGCCCGCCGCACCGGCCTGAACTTCCGCACGGTCCCGATCGGGCCGATGTTCGACGCGTACATGGAGTCCCTGGGCCTGACCGGGCTCGCCGAGGAGAATCTCCAGTCCCGGCTGCGCGGCACGCTGCTCATGGCCGTCTCCAACCAGGAGGGCCACATCGTGCTGGCCCCGGGCAACAAGTCCGAGCTCGCGGTCGGATACTCCACGCTGTACGGCGACTCGGTCGGCGCGTACGGGCCAATCAAGGACGTCTACAAGAACCTGGTCTTCCGGCTCGCCAGGTGGCGCAACCGGGCGGCCCTGGACCGCGGCCAGACGCCGCCCATCCCGGAGAACTCCATCACCAAGCCGCCGAGCGCCGAACTGCGCCCCGGGCAGGTCGACACGGACTCGCTGCCGGACTACGACGTCCTCGACGCGATCCTGGAGCTGTACGTGGACCGGGACCAGGGGCTCGATGCGATCGTCGCGGCGGGCTACGACCCCGAGGTGGTGACCAGGACGCTGCTCCTGGTGGACCGGGCGGAGTACAAGCGGCGCCAGTACCCGCCGGGCACCAAGATCTCCGCCAAGGGCTTCGGCAAGGACCGCCGTCTCCCGATCACCAACCGCTGGCGCGAACACGAGTAGCCCTCCGGGCGGGACCACGCACCGAACCCGCCGCTCCACGGCGCACCGGCCGCCCCTGCGGGCGCGGCCGGCCCCGCCCTGACGGGCGAGGGGAGAACCCGCCGCGACGCGCGTGGCAGACCCCCTCGTGGGTGCCCTTGGTGGCGATGGCCGCACGACCGCCGGTCCGAGACGGGCGGCGACGACCGCGCCGATGCCGAAGAACACGCCGTGCGGCAGCCCGGCGAGGCCCCGCCCCCCGCCAGCAGTGCGAAGCCTCTTTGCGGGCAGGCTCATGCTCGGCGCGAACGCTCCTGCTCGTCCGCGCGCCGGGCCTGCGACTGCTCAGCGCCGGACCGAGGCCGCGATCGGCAGATGGTCGCTCCCGGTCGCCGGCAGCGTCCACGACGAGACCGGCTCCAGGTCCCGCACCATGATCTGGTCGATCCGCGCCATCGGGAGCGACGCGGGCCAGCTGAAGCCGAATCCGTCGCCCGCCGCGCCCTGCGTGGAGCGCATCCGCTGCGAGGTGACGGGCGCCAGGGCGCGGTCGTTCATCGTCCCGTTGAGGTCGCCGAGCAGTACGACCTCCTTGATCGGCTCCTGCGCGATGGCGCGCCCCAGCGCCTCCGCACTGCCGTCCCGCTGCCCCGCCGTGAAGCCCGCGTTGAACTTCACACGCACCGACGGCAGATGAGCGACGTACACCGCGACCTCGCCCTCCGGGGTCCGGACCGTGCTGCGCAGCGCGCGCGTCCAGCCGAGCTTGATGTCGACGGGCCGGGTGTCGCTCAGCGGGTACTTGCTCCAGACCCCGACCGTGCCCTGCACGGAGTGGTACTTGTACGTGCCCGCCAGCGCCTTCTCGTACGTCGACACGGCGGCCCCCGTCAGCTCCTCCAGCGCCACGACGTCTGCGCCCGCGGCGGCCACGTCGCGCGCGGTCCCCCCAGGGTCGGCGTTGTCGGCGTTGACATTGTGGGTGGCCACCGTGAGATCGCCGTCCGTGCCCGAGGACTTGGTGGCGACGAGGCCGCCGAACAGGTTCAGCCACACCACCGTCGGGAGCAGCAGCGCGAGCAGCGCGGTCCCCGACCTGCGCACCAGCGCGAGCAGCAGCAGAACCGGGATGCCGAGGCCGAGCCAGGGCAGGAAGGTCTCCAGCAGGCTGCCGAAGTTGCCCACGGCGTTGGGGATGTGGGAGTGAAGGCCCATCAGCCCGGCAAGCACCAGGGCGAAGACGGCGAGGACGATCCCGCGGCGCCACACTCTTCTGTCACGCCCTCCGCTCAGCAGGCGCCGGGCGCGGGATCCGGACCGCTCGGGGTTCGAGCTGCCGCGTCCCGTATGCCTCGTGTACGCCTGCGTCATATGCCGTTCCTCGCTGCTTCGCACTGCCCCGTCTACGCACCATAGGCGATGGGCGGGGGCTTTCCGTGCCGCCCCCGGCGGCTGATCTCCTACGAGGACGAACGCGGCGGCGCAAGGGGTTCCGGCCGGTACCCGCGTGCGGACCCCTGTGACAAAACCTGAACAAATACCGGGAGTAAGGGGAGGAAGGCGGCCATACGACCCTCGCGTCGGGCGGTGCGCGCGCATGCGTCGCCACGTGGCCGCCAGATGACTGTCGCCCGGCCGCGTCAGGTGGCCGCGGGCGGGCGCACTCCTTCGAGCACCGTGTCGACGATGCGCTCGGCCAGGCCCTCCGGCAGCTCCTGCCATTCGTGCAGGACGACGCGGGCGAGCATCGGCCCGGTGAACAGATCGGCCAGCAGCTCGAGGTCCACGTCGGCGCGGATCTCGCCGGTGGCCATGCCGCGCCGCAGCACCTCGTACACGGCGTCACGCCGCCCCCGTATGACCGTGTCCTGGTACTCCTTCCACAGGTCCGGATGCGACGTGACCTCGGTGATGACGGCGCGCATCACGGCGGAGGAGCGCTTGGCCAGGCCGCGGCGGCGCAGGAACTCCAGCATGAGGACGAGATCGTCGCGGACCGAGACCCCGGCGGCCTCGGGGGTGTGCACGTCGAGCGAGCGCATGACGTCGAGGAGCAGGGCCTCCTTGCCGGGCCAGCGGCGGTAGACGGTGGCCTTGCCGACTCCGGCCTCGCGGGCGATCCGTTCCATCGACAGCCTGCCCACCGGGGTGCCCTCCTCGAGGAGCCGGAGCACGGCCTCGATGACCGCCGTGTCGACGGCGGCGCTGCGCGGGCGGCCGCGGCGCTCGGCGGTGGTCATGGGCCCCCGCTCCCCCGGCCCCCGGCCTGCGGGACCCCCGCTCCGACGGCCTGCTGCTCCTCGTCCGGGCTCTCGGCGGGGCGGCGGCCGGGCATGAAGAGCGCGACGACGAGCGCCCCGATCACGGCGACGCCGGCCCCGAACAGGACGGTCACGTGCATGGCGTGGATGAAGGCCTCGTTGGCGGGCTGCACCAGCGACTTCCCGGCGGGGCCGATGCGCTCGGCGGCCGCGAGGGTCGCCTCGATCGACTCGCCGGCGTCGTGCCGGGCGCCCGGCGGCAGCACCGTCAGCTCGTCCCGGATGCCGTCGCGGTAGCCAGTGGACAGCAGGGACCCGAGGACGGCGACGCCCAGGGCCCCGCCCACCTGCCGGAAGGTGTTGTTGAGCGCGGATCCGGAGCCCGCCTTCTCCCTCGGCAGCGACTGCATGATCGAGGTGGTGACGGGCGGCATGATGTGGGCCATACCCGCGCCCTGAAGGAAGAACAGCACCTCCAGCACCCAGATCGGGGTGTCCTGGTCGAGCAGCACGAAGCCCGCCAGGGTGACCGCGACCAGCAGCATCCCGCCCGTACACACCGCGCGGGAGCCGAACCGTTCCACAACGAGGCGGGCGCGCGGCGCGAAGACCATCTGCGCGAGCGCGAGCGGCAGTATCAGCACGCCCGTCTCGAGCGGGGTGTAGCCGCGCACGCTCTGCGTGTAGAAGACGGTGAAGAACGTCACGCCCATGAGCGCGAAGAAGACGAGCGCGATGGCGGCGATGGCCGCGGAGAAGGCGGGCATGCGGAAGTAGCCGATATCGATCGCCGGGTGGTCGCTGCGCTTCTCGTGCAGCACGAAAGCCAGGAGTACGAGGAGGCCCGCGCCGATCGAGCCGAGCACCTCACGGTCGGCGAAGTCGGCGAGCTGCCCGCCCTTGATGATCCCGTAGACCAGCAGCACGAGCCCGACGACGGACAGCAGCACGCCGAACGGATCGAGGCGGCCCGGCCTCGGGTCCCTGGAGTCGGGGACGAGCAGCAGCATGCCGAGCAGCCCGGCGGCCACGATGGGGACGTTGACCAGGAAGACCGAGCCCCACCAGAAGTGCTCGAGCAGCAGCCCGCCGGTGATCGGCCCTATCGCGATGGCGAGGCCGACGCCGCCGACCCAGATTCCTATGGCCTTGGGCTGCTCGTCGCGCTCGAAGACGTTCATGAGGATGGCCAGCGTGGCGGGCATGACGAAGGCGCCGCCGAAGCCCATAAGGGCGCGGAACGCAATCAGCTGGACGGGTGAATCGGACATCGCGGCGAGCACCGAGCCGATGCCGAAGAGGGCCATGCCGAAGAGCAGGACCTTTTTGCGTCCGAGTCGGTCGCCCAGGAGCCCTGCGGTGAAGAGGATGCCCGCGAAGACGAGCGTGTAGGCGTTGATCGCCCACTCCAGCTCGCTCTGGGTGGCGCCGAGTCCGGTCGGCGGCGGGGTGGCGATCGTCTTCATCGCCACGTTCAGGATCGAGTTGTCCAGCACCACGATGAGCAGGCTGAACATGAGCACGGAGAGGATCAGCCAGCGGCGCCGGTGGACGGCCTCGGAGACGGTACGGGCTGCGGGAGTGCCGGCGGGAGTCGACATGCGGCCCAGGCTACATCTTTACGATACGAACCCGTTCCGTATCTGAAGAGTTCCGATGAGTTGCGTCACGCTGCGCCGCCCGTTCGCCGCTCCCCTTTGCGGTATCGGCGGCAGGTGCCACCATGGAGCTGGTCCGGGGACGCCGTCAGGGCGCCTCGAGATGACGAAGGAGCCGTTGCAATGACGCACGTTTCGCCTGCCCGGAAATCCCCTGCCGACAGCAGCAGCGCTGACAGCAGCAAGGCGCTGTACGGCGGCACCGGCACCCGGCGCATCACCGTCCGCGACATCGCCGCCGCCAAGCAGCGCGGCGAGAAGTGGCCCATGCTCACCGCGTACGACGCGATGACCGCCTCCGTCTTCGACGAGGCCGGCATCCCCGTCATGCTCGTCGGCGACTCGATGGGCAACTGCCACCTCGGCTACGAGTCCACCGTCCCCGTCACGATGGACGAGATGACCCTGCTCTCGGCCGCGGTCGTCCGCGGCACCAAGCGCGCCCTGATCGTCGGCGACCTGCCCTTCGGCTCGTACCAGGAGGGCCCGGTGCAGGCACTGCGCAGCGCCACCCGGCTGGTCAAGGACGCGGGCGTGGGCGCAGTGAAGCTGGAGGGCGGCGAGCGGTCCGCGCACCAGATCGAGCTGCTCGTCGAGTCCGGCATCCCGGTCATGGCGCACGTCGGCCTCACCCCGCAGTCCGTCAACGCCTACGGCGGCTACCCGGTGCAGGGGCGCGGCGAGGAGGCCGCCCAGCAGCTGCTCCGTGACGCCAAGGCGGTGCAGGACGCGGGCGCCTTCGCGGTCGTGCTGGAACTCGTACCGTCCGAGCTGGCCGCCGAGGTCACGCGCTCGCTGCACATCCCGACGGTCGGCATCGGCGCGGGTCCGGACTGCGACGCGCAGGTGCTGGTGTGGACGGACATGGCGGGCATGACGGGCGGCCGCGTGCCCCGGTTCGTCAAGCAGTACGCGCAGCTGCGCGAGGTGCTGGGCGGCGCGGCGAAGGCCTTCGCCGAGGACGTCGTCGGCGGGGCGTACCCGACCGAGCAGCACAGTTTTCACTGAGGCCGGCTGCATGAGGTTGTTCCTGCCGGGGGTCCGGCCCGCGGCGGAGCCGCTGTGGTGTGCAGCGTCCCCCGGATAGACACAGCCACCAAGACCGATCTCCCGGCCGACAGCCCGCCGTTCACTTCCCCGCGGCGGGCTGGCGGCGTCTTGTCGGTGCGATGTCGGTGCGTTGTCGGTGGGGCCTGAGAAGCTCGCCGCATGACGCGATACGACAAGAACTCCGGTGGCGGAAACGCCGTCGAAGTACGGGGGCTGGTCAAGCACTTCGGCGAGACCAGGGCCGTAGACGGCGTGGACCTCGATGTGAAGGAGGGCACCGTCCTCGGTGTCCTCGGCCCCAACGGCGCCGGCAAGACGACACTCGTCCGGTGCCTCTCCACTCTTCTGGTGCCGGACGCCGGCACCGCGACCGTAGCCGGGTACGACGTGGTGAAGCAGCCCCGGCAGCTGCGCCGCACCATCGGCCTGACCGGGCAGTACGCCTCGGTCGACGAGAAGCTCTCCGGCTGGGAGAACCTCTACATGATCGGGCGGCTGCTCGACCTGCCCCGCAGGGACGCCCGCAGGCGCGCGGACGAGATGCTCGAGCGGTTCTCGCTGACCGAGGCCGCCAAGCGGCCCGCCTCGCAGTACTCCGGCGGTATGCGCCGCCGCCTCGACCTGGCCGCGTCCATGATCGGGCAGCCCGCGGTGCTCTACCTCGACGAGCCGACGACCGGCCTGGACCCGCGCACCCGCAACGAGGTGTGGGACGAGGTGAAGCGGATGGTCGCGGAGGGCGCGACCGTGCTGCTCACCACGCAGTACATGGAGGAGGCCGAGCAGCTCGCGAGCCAGCTGACGGTCATCGACCGCGGCAAGGTCATCGCCGAGGGCGAGGTCAACGAGCTCAAGGCGAAGGTCGGGGGACGCACGCTGCAGATCCGCCCGGCCGACCCCGGCGAGCTGAGCCGCATGGTCGGTGCCATCGCGCAAGCCGGTCTCGACGGCATCGCGGGCGCCACGGCCGACGCGGCCGAGGGCCTGGTCAACGTCCCGATCATCAGCGACGAGCAGCTGACCGCGGTGATAGGGCTGCTCGGCGAGCGCGGCTTCGCGATCGCCGGAATCGACACCCATCTGCCCAGTCTGGACGAGGTGTTCCTGGCCGTCACCGGCCAGAAGACGTCGACTCCGCAGGACGCGAAGGAACTTCAGGAGGTCGCCGTATGAGCGCCGCCACGATCACGGCACCCACACAGCCCCTTCCCGGCGAGGGACGCATCGGCCTGCGCGGGAACCTGCGGCACATCGGCGCGCTCGTACGCCGTAACGCCCTGCAGATCAAGCAGGACCCGGAGTCGATGTTCGACGCCGTGCTGATGCCGATCGTCTTCACGCTGCTGTTCGTGTACGTCTTCGGTGGCGCGGTGGGCGGCAGCCTCGGCGGCGACCGGGACGTCTACGTCAACTACGTCATCCCGGGCCTGATGGCGATGGGCGGCCTGAACATCGCCATGTCGGTCGGCACAGGCGTCAACGACGACTTCAACAAGGGGGTGATGGACCGTTTCCGCACGATGCCCATCGCTCGCTCCTCGGTGCTGATCGCCAAGCTCATCGTGGAGGCCGGCCGGATGCTGGTCTCGACCCTCATCCTGCTGACCGTGGCCTTCCTCATCGGCTTCGACCTGAAGACCGGGCCGCTCGAGCTGCTCGGCGCGATAGCCCTGGCGCTGGCCTTCGGCGCCTCGCTGACCTGGGTCTTCATGCTGCTTGGGCTCTCGCTGAGGACCCCTCAGGCCGTGCAGGGCGTGGGCTTCCTGGCGATCATGCCGCTGCAGTTCGGCTCGTCGATCTTCGCGCCGCCGGGGACGATGCCGGGCTGGCTGGAGTCGTTCACGAAGTACAACCCGCTGTCCCAGCTGGCCGACGCGGCACGGGCTCTGCTCAACGGCCAGGGCGCGGTCGGGCACCCGGTCATGATCACCCTGATCTGGGCGGTCGGCATCACGGCGGTGACGGCGCCGCTCGCGGTGTCGAAGTTCCGCAAGAAGACCTGAGCGGGGCAGGGAAGACCTGAGTGGGGCCGGGGAGTGCTCGGCGTGCGCCCGCTCGTACGCCGCGTCGCCCAGGGCGGCTCGCGCGTCCGCCTCGGCCGCGGCGCGCCCCTCCCGCTCCACGGCGGGCGAGAAGTGGCTCTCGGGCAGCAGCGCGTCGTAGGCGCCGAGCAGGCGTGCGGCCGTCCCGGCGTGGGCCGTTCCGCCGAGGGCGGCGTGCGCCTGGGCCCCGCTCATCAGCTGGATCACGGGCAGGACGGGGGCGACCATGTCGGTGAGCGGGTCCTGTACGGCCTCCAGGGCGTCGCGGAACTGCTCGAGCGCCTCGGCGGGCCGGCCGTCGAGGAGATCGAGCCAGCCGGCCAGCCCTTTGACGAGGCCCTCGAACAACCGGGGCGCGTGGTTGGCGAAGTCGTCCCGCATCATGCGGTCGAGCTGCTCCCAGGCCTCGGCGGTCCGGCCGCTGCGGCCCAGCAGTATCGCCAGGTGGAGGCGGACGAAGGCCGTGGATTCGCCGCCCGAGCGCTGCCCCTGCTCCAGCGCGTCCCACAGCATGGGCTCGCCGGACTCGGTGTCCCCCGACTCGATGAGCACCCCGGCGAGGCGGCCCCGCAGCAGGGGCACCTGGCCCATGGCGCCGAGCTGCCGTGCGTACCGGATCGCCTCCCGGTAGTCGTCGGCGGCGGCCTCGTACTCGCCGCGCCGCTCGCGCGCCTCGCCGCGGCTCGACAGCGCCTCGGCCACGCCCCACACGTCGCCGAGCCGCAGGAAGATCTCGAGGCTCTCGTCGGCGTCCCGGCGGGCCACCTCCGTCTTGCCGGGCCGCTCGGTGAGCAACTTGGCGCGGAACTGCAGCATGTACGCGAGCTCCCACGCGTAACCCAGTTCGCGGCAGCCGTCGACGGCGGCGTCGATCGTCGACACCAACTGCTCGACGTCGCCGGTGAGCAGGATCGCGTACCACCACATGACCCCGGGGATGCGGCAGGTCTGCGGCTGGCCGGGGCGGTACGCGGCGACGATGCCGCGCAGCCGGTCCTGCATGGCGGGAGTCTGCAGCTCGTGGAAGTTGTTCTCGACGTTGGCGAGGGCGATGAGCCGCACGCCGCGCCGGGCCTCGTCGAGGAGGTCCGGCGTCATGGGCGGCGGCGCGTCCGTGGGGTTCGCGAGCAGCGAGGGCGCGGGCGAGACGGGCTGGACGAACGGGTCGGGGCCAAGCGCGGCAGCGGCGTTGGCCCAGGCACGGGCGTCGGTGCGGTGCTCGCGCAGCTGCCAGAACCAGCCGAGCGAGATCACGAGGCACAGCGCCTCGTGCTCGTCGCGAGCGGCGACGGCGCGCCGGAGCGCGGCCCTGAGGTTGTCGTGCTCGCGCTCGAGACGCTCGAGCCAAGTGCGTTGGGCGGGGCCGCGGAGGAGGGGGTCGGCGGTACGGGCGAGCTCCCGGAAGTACACCAGGTGCCGCCGCTCGACGGCCCCGCGCTCCCCCGCCTCGCCGAGCCGCTCGGCCGCGTACTCCGCAACGGTCTCGAGCAGCCGGTACCGCATCCCGCCCGCGGGGCCGGGCTCGGGCTCGGCGACAACGAGCGACTTATCGACAAGGGAACCGAGGAGGGCGGCTATGTCGCGGGGGTCGATCGCCCCGCGGATGTCGGAGTCCGCGCCCGGCGGGGTGTCGCTGCAGACGGCCTCTGCCGCTGGAAGGTCGCAGCCGCCTGCGAAGACCGAGAGGCGGCGAAGGACCGCGCGTTCGGGGGCGGTGAGGAGGTCCCAGGACCAGTCGACGACCGCGCGCAGGGTCTGCTGGCGCGGCAGGACCGTACGGCTGCCGCTGGTCAGGAGGCGGAAGCGGTCGTCGAGGCGGTCCGCTATCTGGCGTGGGGTGAGCAACCGGAGCCGGGCGGCGGCGAGTTCGATGGCCAGCGGCAACCCGTCCAGGCGACGGCAGATCTCGGCGCACGCCTCGGGGTCGTCGTCCGTGCGGAAGCCGGGTCTCGCGGCCGCGCCGCGGTCGGCGAGCAGCCGCAGGGCGACCGGGTCCGGCAGCGGATCGACGGGCCGTATGAGTTCGCCCGGCACGCCGAGCGGCTCCCGGCTGGTGGCGAGCACCGTGACGTCCGGGCAGTGGCCGAGCAGGAACTCGGCCAGCTCCGCTGCGGCGCCGATGACATGCTCGCAGTTGTCGAGTACGAGCAGCATCCGGCGCTGCGCGCAGTGCTCGGCGAGCCGCGGCAGCGGGTCGTACGCCCCCGGGTCGGCCGCCGCGCGCAGCCCTTCCGCCGTGCTGCCGCGGATCACGGTCTCGCGCCCGCCGAGCGCCGTGAGGACCGCCTCGGGGACCGTGCCCGGGTCGTCGACGGGCGCCAGCTCGGCCAGCCATACGCCGTCGGGCCAGGCGCCCGCCACGGCGTCAGCGGCCTCCTGCGACAGCCGCGTCTTCCCGGCCCCGCCGGGCCCGATCAGCGTGACGAGCCGCGCGGCGGACAGGTCACCGCGCAAGGTCGCGAGGTCGGCCTCGCGCCCGACGAAGCTGGTGAGCCGGGCCCGCATGTTGCCCTGCCGGGCTCCCGGACCCGCGGGCGGGCCCTGCGGCCGCCGCGGGCCGCCGGCCGGCAGCTCACCCCCGACGGGCCCTCCGGCCGGCCCTCCGACCGGCTCGCCACTCAGCAACTCCGCGTGCAGCGCCCGCAGTTCGTTGCTCGGGTCGGCGCCGAGGCGGGCGGCGATGGTACGGCGGACGTGCTCGTACGCGGCGAGCGCCTCCGCCGCGCGGCCCGTGTCGCGCAGCGCCCTGATGCGAAGGGCCTGGAGGGGCTCGTCGAGCGGGTGGTCGTCGCAGAGGGCGGCGAGCTCCGGCAGAGCGCGGTCGGCGCGCCCGAGGCCGAGGTCGGCGGCGAGCCGGGAGCGGCGGGCTTCCAGGCGCCGGGCCTCCGCGCCCGCCGCCACGCCCGTACGGTCGGCGAGGTCGGCCAGCGCCGGACCGCGCCACAGCGCGAGGGCATCGTCGAGGACGGCCGCGGCCTTCGCCGGATCGCCGTCCGCGAGGGCCCGTGCGCCCTCGCCCGCCAGCCGCTCGAAGCGGTGCAGGTCGACGTCGTCGGGCTCGGCACACAGCCGGTAGCCGCCGACCGCGGAGCCGACGGCGTCGTGGCCGAGGGTCCGCCGCAGCCGCCCGACCAGGGCTTGGAGTGCCCCGGCGGCGTCGGCGGGCGGATCGCCGTCCCAGACCTCGCCGATCAGCGACTCCGCCGTACGCACCCGGCCGGGGTCCAGCGCCAGCGCGGCGAGCAGGGCACGCAACCGTACGCCGCCGAGCGCGACGGGGGTCCCGTCGTCCCGGTGGGCCTGCGTCGTGCCGAGGATGCCGTAGCGCACCGGCCCATTCTGCTGGACGAGCAGGTGGACGACCCAATGATTACCGGGGGCGGCGGGCCGGAAAGACCGCAAACGAGCCGGAACTCACACCCGCGCCCGCGACGTTGTCCTGCTACCGCCTGTACGGTCGGGACACCCCGGCCCCATCCCGCACGCACGCAGCACGCTCAGGAGCTCACGCCCATGGCCACGACCATCGCCCGCAGCGACCGCCGGGTCAGCCCCGTCTTCCTCGGCCTCGTCGCGATCATGGCGGTGTCCGCATGGGCCGTGTGGACGGATTACTCGGCGAGCACCGGATTCGCCGTGTTCCTGTTCGTCGTGTCCGGCTGGATCGTGTCCCTGTGCCTGCACGAATACGCGCACGCGCGCACCGCGCTGCACGGCGGGGACATCTCGATCGGGGCGAAGGGCTATCTCACCCTGAACCCGCTCAAGTACACCCACGCGCTGCTGAGCATCGTGCTGCCCGTCCTCTTCGTGATCATGGGCGGGATCGGGCTGCCGGGCGGTGCCGTGTTCGTCGAGCGCGGGCGCATCCAGGGTCGCTGGAAGCACAGCCTGATCTCGGCCGCGGGGCCGCTGACGAACGCGCTGTTCGCCGTCGCGCTGACGGCGCCCTTCTGGCTGGGGGCGATGGACGGCGTGCCGGACCCCTTCCGCTACGCGCTGGCGTTCCTCGCGCTGCTGCAGGTGACGGCCGCGATCCTGAACTCCCTGCCGGTGCCGGGCCTGGACGGGTACGGCGTGATCGAGCCCTGGCTGTCGTACAAGATCCGGCGCCAGGTGGAACCGTTCGCGCCGTTCGGGCTGTTCGCGGTCTTCGGCCTGCTGTGGGTGCCCGAGATCAACCACGTGTTCTTCGACGCTGTGGATACGATCCTGCGCGGCCTCGGGGTGTCGGACTGGGACACCTACCTGGGCTACGAGTTCTTCCGCTTCTGGCAGGGAGAGCCGGAGCTGCCGAGCGGCTCGTAAGCCGGTCCGTCACGCGGCTCAGGCCGTTGCCTTGTCCCTGGCCGTTGTCTTGTCCCTGGCCGTTGCCTTGTCCCTGGCCGTTGTCTTGTCCCTGGCCGTTGTCTTGTCCCTGGCCGTTGTCTTGTCCCTGGCCGTTGTCTTGTCCCAGCGGGTGACCCGGGCTCAGCCCGTGACCGTACGGTCCCCCGCCGCGCGCTCGGCCTTCGCCCTGCGCAAGGAGAACCAGGTCATGTTCGACGAGACGCCCGCCATCATGATCCAGAGGATGCCGAGCCAGCTGCCCCGCGCGAAGGACACGACCGCCGCGGCGATGGCGAGCACGCAGGCGGCGAGGGCGAAGACGGCGAGGCGGGGCATGGGGTCGGCTCCTGTCCGGGGGTGACGTCCCGGACATTGTCCCCCATGCCCCGTACGCGACGAGACGCCGGTGACCTAGGCGCTCACACGTCGGTGACGCGCAGCCCCGCGTGCGCCTTGTAGCGGCGGTTCACCGAGATCAGGTTGGCCACCAGCGACTCCACCTGATGGGCATTGCGCAGCCGGCCCGCGAAGATCCCGCGCATGCCGGGGATACGGGCGGCCAGCGCCTGCACGAGGTCCGTGTCGGCCCGCGACTCGCCCAGCACCATCACATCCGTGTCGATCTCCTCGACCGACTCGTCCTGGAGCAGCACCGCCGACAGGTGGTGGAAGGCCGCGGTGACCCGCGCCTCCGGCAGCAGCGCCGCGGCCTGCTCGGCGGCGCTGCCCTCCTCCGGCTTCAGCGCGTAGGCGCCCTTCTTGTCGAAGCCCAGCGGGTTGACGCAGTCGATGACCAGCTTGCCCGCGAGCACCTCGCGCAGCGTCTCGAGGGTCTTGGCATGCCCCTCCCACGGAACCGCGACGATCACCACATCGCTGCGCCGCGCGCAGTCGGCGTTCTCGGCGCCCTCGATGCCCAGACCCAGCTCACGGGCGGCGGTCTCCGCCCGCTCGACGGCGCGCGAGCCGATGATCACCTTCTGGCCCGCCCTGGCCAGCCGGTACGCCAGGCCCCGCCCCTGGTCACCGGTGCCGCCGAGCACGCCGACCACCAGGCCGGATACGTCGGGGAGGTCCCACGGGTCCTTGGCCGGGGTCTTCTGGGGTGCACCGCTTGCAGCGTCAGTAGTCGTCATACAGCGATCCTGCCAGGCCGCTACCGATCAGTTCACATGGCGTATGTCACGTCGGCCCGCTCACTTCACGCTGCCCTCCGTCAGGCCCGTACGCCAGTACCGCTGGAGCACGCCCATCAGGATCATCAGCGGCAGGACGGACAGGAAGGCGCCGCCCACCGTGTACTGGTACAGCACGGGCTGCCGGTCCGCGTAGCCCTGCCAGCCGGTCAGGCCGAGCTGGATCGGATAGAGGTCGGAGTCCGAGAGCATCACCAGGGGCAGGAAGAAGTTGTTCCAGATGTGCACGAACTGGAACAGGAAGACGGTCACGAGCGCGGGCGTCATCAGCCGCAGCGCCAGCGTGGCGAAGATCCGCCCTTCGCCCGCCCCGTCGATCCTGGCGGCCTCCAGCAGCGAGTCCGGCACGGCCGCGGCCGCGTAGATCCGGCAGAGGTAGACGCCGAAGGGGCTGACGACGCTGGGGATCAGCACCGCCCAGTACGTGTTGGACAGGCCCATCTCGCTGAACAGCAGATAGAGCGGCAGGGCGAGGGCGGTGCCGGGGATGAGCACCCCGGCCAGGACGAGGTTGAAGATCCCCTCGCGTCCGGGGAAGGGGAACTTCGCCAGCGCGTAGCCCGCGGCGGCGGACAGCAGGGTGGCGGCGACCGCGCCCACGCCCGCGTAGAGCAGGCTGTTGCCGAACCAGCGGACGTAGATCCCGTCGTCGTACGCCAGCAGGTCGCCGAGGTAGCGCAGCGGGTGCGGGTCGGCGAACCAGAAGCCGAAGCTGCCGAAGAGGTCCTCGCTGCTCTTGGTCGCCGAGACGACCAGCCAGTAGACGGGCACGAGGAAGTAGACGGCGGCGACGGCGAGCAGCGAGCGCGTGATGATGCGGTAGCGCAGCGGCGGTCCCCCGGGGCCCCGGGCGCCGCCCTGCGCGGTGGCCCCGGATGCCTTCCCCGCCCTGCCGGTCGGCTCAGGGGCTCTGTCCTTGGAGTCCTCCGGCACGATCGTCATGCGCCGTCCCTCCCTCGCCGTCCGGCCATCCGCAGGAAGCCGAAGGACAGCGCGCACGCGACGAGCGCCAGCAGCACCGCCTCGGCCGCCGCGATGTTCTGGTTGTTGCCCTTGAACGCCTCGTTGTAGGCGGCCAGGTTGGGGGTGTAGCCGGAGTTGATGGCGTTGGACAGCGGCTGCAGCACCAGCGGCTCGGCGAAGAGCTGGAGCGTGCCGATGATGCTGAAGACGGTGGTGAGGACGAGCGCGGGCCGGATGAGCGGCAGCTTGATGTGCCGGGCGACCTGCCAGGCGCTCGCCCCGTCGATCCGCGCGGCCTCGTACAGCTCGCCGGGCACGGCCTTGAGCTGGGCGACGAGGACGAGCATGTTGTAGCCCGCGTACTGCCAGGTGACGATGTTGGCGATGGACCACAGGACGGTGCCGCTGGAGAGGAAGTCCAGGTCCCAGCCCACGGACTTGCCCATTTCGACGAACGGGCTGATCCCCGGCACGTAGAGGAATCCCCAGAGGATCGAGGCGATGACCCCGGGTACCCCGTACGGCAGGAAGAAGGCGGTGCGGAAGAGGCCGACCCAGCGCGCGGACGCCGCCTCGAGCAGCAGCGCCAGCGTGGTGGCGAGCGCGAGCATCACCGGGATCTGGACGGCGCCGAAGAGCAGCACGCGCCCGAAGCCGGAGGTGAAGGTGGAGTCCTGCAGCGCGTGCGCGTAGTTGTCCAGGCCCGCGAAGACCTCCTGCGCGCCGCCGCCGAGACCGAGCGGCCCGGACCGCTCGGTCTTCAGCAGGCTCTGGTAGATGGCGTAGCCGATGGGCGCGATGAAGCAGAGCAGGAACAGGGCGAGAAAGGGCAGCAGGAAGCCTGTCGCGACGCGGGCGTTGCGTGCCTCGGTACGGGTGAGCCGCCTCACCCGGTCTCCACCTTCAGGCCCTTGGCCCTGAGGTCGTCGACGGTCTGCCTCTGCACCTTGGTGAGCACGGAGCGGAAGGAGCCGCCGCTGCTGAGGGCTTCGGTGAAGGCATCGCCGAGCCGCTGGTAGAGGGTGTCCATGGCCGGGCCCCACTGCCAACTGGTGTCCACGGCCTTGCCCGCCGCCTCGAAGACCTCGCTGTACTGCTGCCCGCCGAAGAAGTCCCGCTGGCCCTCCATGTCGGCGTTGGTCCAGCCCGACCTGGCGCTGGGCCAGCCGTAGCCGCCGTCGATGAGGAGCTTTATCGACTCGGGGTCGGTGTTGAGCCAGACGGCGAAGGCCATCGCGTCCTTGGGGTACTTGGTGCCGCGGAACACGGACGTGGTCGAACCGCCCCAGTTGGCCGCGGCGTTGTCGCCCTTCTTCCACTGCGGCAGCGGCGCCACCCGCCACTTCCCCGCCGTCTTCGGCGCGTTGCCCACCAGCAGTGCGTCGCCCCAGCTGGCACCGACCCAGGCGGCGATGTCGCCGGTCTGGACGTCCTTGTACCAGGCGTTCTGCCGGTCCGGGATGGTCTTGATCAGCTTCTGCTCGACCAGCGACTCCCAGTAGTCGGCGACCCGCCGGGTCGGCTCGTCGTCGATGGTGACCGTCCAGGTCTCGCCGTCGACGCCGAACCAGCGCGCCCCGCTCTGCCAGGCGAAGCCCGCGAAGCGGTTGCCGTTGGTGGCCGAGAACGTCTCGATCCAGGCGCCCTTCTTACGGATCGCCTTGGCCGCCGCCTCGTACTCGTCCCAGGTCTGCGGGGTCTCGACGCCCCACTTGTCGAAGAGGTCCTGGCGGACGAAGAGCCCCATCGGGCCGGACGCCTGCGGGATCGCGAAGACGGCCTTCCCGAAGACGCTCTGCTGCCACTGCCAGCCCTCGAACTTGCCCTTGACGTCGGCGGCTCCGTACTTCGTCAGGTCGAGCAGCCCGTTGTCGAGGAGGAAGCTGGGGACGACCGGGTATTCGATCTGGCCGAGGTCCGGCGGGTTGCCCGCCTTGATGGCGGCGTGCATCTTCGCGTACTGCGCGCCGTTGACCGCCGAGACCTTCTCCAGCTTGATCTGGACTGAAGGGTTCTTGCTGTTCCACAGCTGGACGGGCTTGTCGATGCCGGGCACCCAGGACCAGAAGGTGAGCGTGACCTTCTCGCCCTTCTTGCGGCCCGCGGGTTCGCCGCCACTGTCGTCGCTGTCGCCGCAGCCGGCGAATGCCAGCCCCGCGGCCACGGCGGCGGCGCCACCGAGAACGGTACGGCGGTCCGGTCCATGTGCGCTCATGACAGCTCCTCCACGGGAATCCGGCGAAAGGTGATGGTGGTGTACGCGCTGAAGTCACCGGTCTCGTACAGCAGTCCGACGGTGCCGTCGTCGATGCGTACGAGGTCCGAGTAGGCCGCGGGGAGGCCGCCGACGGTGTGCACGGGCTGCCAGGTCACGCCGTGGTCGCGGCTGGCCCGTACGGTCATCAGGGCACGGAAGCCGGGGTCGGCGGGCCCGGAGAAGACCAGCACGTCCGGGTCCCCGAGAGGGAGCACGCTGCCCTCGACGACCGGGCCCGTCAGCCCGGCCTGCGGGCGGAAGGGCCGCTCCAGGGTCTCGCCGCCGTCGCCGGAGTGGGCGTCGGCGCGGGTGCCCGGGGCGGGCGAGTCGTTGCGGCAGTTGAAGTAGACGCGGCCGTCGGGGAGTTCGGCGGCGGTCGTCTCGTTGGCGTTGATGTAGCCGTTGGACCTGCTGTCGGTGTAGCCGATCCGCCAGGTCTCGCCGCCGTCATCGCTCAGCAGGGAGTGGCCGCCGTCGTACTTGCCCTCGGCGCCGGTGTCGTCGCCGGACGGCGGGGCGGAGTGGTTGGCGGGGACGACGATCCGGCCGGCGTGCGGGCCGTGCCGCAGCTGGATGGCGTGCCCGGGCGTGGTCGCGTACCAGCGCCAGTCGGGGTGCTTCACGGACTCGGTGATCTCGCGGGCGGTGCTCCAGGTCCTGCCGTGGTCGTCGCTGTGCTGCAGCCACACCCGGCGCCCGTCCGCGGCGGGGACCCGCCCGAGGCGGATCTCCTGCTCGGTCGCGTAGGCCGCGTTGCGCACGTGGACGAGGACGACCCGGCCGGTGTCGAGGACGACCGGGGCCGGGTTGCCCGCGGTGTCGTCGCCGTTCTCCGCCGCGATCTGGAGCTGCCCCCAGGTGCGGCCGCCGTCGGTGGACCGCTTGAGCACGATGTCGATGTCGCCGAAGTCCTCCTCGGACCCGACGCGGCCCTCGCAGAAGGCGAGCAGCGCTCCGTCAGCGGCCCGGACCACGGCCGGAATGCGGAAGCTGGCATACCCCTCGGCGCCCGCCCTGAAGGGTACGGAGTCCTCGTAAGCGGCCACGCCGAGTGCCATTCAGCCCCTCCCGATGCCCCCATCGCATACGAGCGGACGTAGGACGTCCCTTGTCCTGCCGCGAACCATAGGCAGGACCCAACGGACCGTCAAGGCACGCCACATGAACATCCGGTGGGCCGCGGTCGCGGCGGGGCACACGTGGTGGCAGTCCTGTGACACCCGTGTGGGGGACTCTCCCCGGAAGCGGCCCGCGCGTCCCCGGCCATAGGGCAGGATGCCCCGCCATGGACGCCGTACGGGTCGCGCTGCTGCGCGAAGTGCTCGCAGGGACGGAGTGGTTGGAGGCCACCCGGCGGTTCGCAGGGACGCTGCGGGCGTCCGTCGGGCCGCACGGCGGCGGGCTGCTGCTGGTCGGCAGCGAGGCGTACGAGCCGTGGCATCTGGCGGCGCACCTGGACGACGAGGCCGCCTGGGCCGGCCTGCCCGAGCTGTCCCCCACGCTCGTACGGCACCGGGTGCGGCCGGGCGAACCCGCCCACCTGGCGGTCGGGCTCGGCAGGATCGAGGCGGCCGGGCGCGGCGAGACGCTGCTCGTGGTGACGCCGGAGCGGCCGGACGAGGGCCTGCTGGAGCGGGTGCACGACGCGCGCAGGTCCGGGGCGACGGTCCTCGCGCTCGACGGCGGCGACCGCGATCTGCACGCGCTGGCACACGAGGCGCTGGCGGCACCGGGCGGCTTGGTGCCTCCGGGTACGGGCGCGGCGGCTCCTGGTACGGGCATGGCGGCTCCGGGTTCGCCGGGCGGCCGGGTGGCGCCGGGAACGGGCGCGGTCCCCCCGGGCACGGGCGCGGCGGGCGGCCGGGACGTGCCGGCCGGTCTGGGCGGCTCAGCCGCGCCGGCTGGTCCGGGCGGCCCGGCCGTGCCGGCCGGCGCGGCCGAAGCCGGGCGCGGTTCCGAGTTCGGGTTCGAGACCGTTCAGCACCTGGTCAGTGCCGCCGCCGGGGAGAACCGGCTGCCCTCGCCGCGCAGCCGCCGCGGCTTCCGCGACCGGCTGGCCCGGATCGCCGAGCAGCTGACGCTGCCGCCGCCCGCGCGGTGGTAGCCGGGGCCCGTACGACTCGGCGGCGCGCACGCGAGCGCGCGGGCCGCCGCCGCGTCACCGCCCGCCGCAGCGCGACCGGCGTCAGCTCTCGTCCAGGCCCTTCCCGGCAGGGCTGTCGTGCCAGCGCGGGTCGTTCTCCCACTGGAGGTTCCGCTCGGCGGCGATCTGCAGGGCGTGCTCGGCCTCGCCGCGCGTGCCGTAGGGACCGAAGCGGTCCTTGGCAGGGCACTCGGGCCCTTCCTCGACCTTCCGGTGCTCGAGGCAGTAGTACCACTCGCCCGGCTTCCCCACCGTTCTCCTCTTGAACAGCGCCATCGCCGATCTCCTCTCTCCGCCGCCTCTGCCGCCATGCTGCCCGATGGGACCTCGATACACTCGCTGGCATGTCCAGCCAGTCGCTTCTCGCCCCTGGGACCGTGTCCCCCACCCGTGCCGTGCCCGCCTCCATCCCGCGTCCCGAGTACGTGGGGAAGGACGCCCCGACCCCGTACACCGGGTCCGAGGTACAGGATGCGGAAACGATCGAGCGCATGCGCATCGCCGGGCGGATCGCCGCGCAGGCCATGGCCGAGGCCGCCAAGCTCATCTCGCCCGGCGTGACCACGGACGAGCTGGACCGGGTCGCGCACGAGTTCATGTGCGACCACGGGGCCTACCCCTCGACGCTGGGCTACCGGGGCTTCCCGAAGTCGCTGTGCTCCTCGCTCAACGAGGTCATCTGCCACGGCATCCCGGACTCGACGGTGCTGCGCGACGGCGACATCGTGAACCTCGACGTCACCGCGTACATCCACGGCGTGCACGGCGACAACAACGCCACGTATCTGTGCGGGGACGTCGACGAGGAGTCGCGGCTGCTGGTGGAGCGGACGCGGGAGTCGCTGAACCGGGCGATCAAGGCGGTCAGGCCGGGCCGCCAGATCAACGTGATCGGCCGGGTCATCGAGTCGTACGCGAAGCGGTTCGGCTACGGCGTGGTCCGCGACTTCACCGGCCACGGGATCAACTCGTCCTTCCACTCCGGCCTGATCATCCCGCACTACGACAGCCCGAACGCCACCACCGTCATGCGGCCGGGGATGACCTTCACCATCGAGCCGATGCTGACGCTGGGGACGCACGAGTACGACATGTGGGCCGACGGCTGGACGGTCGTCACGAAGGACCGGAAGCGGACGGCGCAGTTCGAGCACACGCTGGTGGTGACCGAGGCGGGTGCGGAGATCCTGACCCTGCCGTAGCCTGGCAGCCGCAGGGTTTTACCGACGGGATGTCGGGAAGCATTGACTTAGGCAAGCCTAAGTAGTTAGGTACGCCTAAGTAAGCGTGAGTGCTCATCCTTGCCTCGTCCCACGGACCCCGGAGGCCGCCTTGGAACCGACGCCGTTCTCCACGCAAATCCGTACCGCCTCGCACGAAGCGCACACGGAGGCGGAGAACTCGACGTTCATGAGCGACCTGCTCGGCGGGCGGCTCGGCGTGGAGGCGTACGCGCGCTACACCGAGCAGCTGTGGTTCGTCTACCGGGCGCTCGAGGACTCCGTGGAGCACCTCGCGGGCGATCCGGTCGCCGGGCCCTTCCTCCTGCCGGAGCTGTCGCGCGTCGAATCGCTGGAGCGGGACCTCGGCCATCTGCACGGCGGCCGCGCCGACTGGTCCGCGGGCCTGCGCCCGCTCCCGGCGACCGCCGCGTACGCCTCCCGTATCACCGAGGTCGCCCGCGACTGGCCGGCCGGCTATGTCGCCCACCACTACACCCGCTACCTCGGCGACCTCTCCGGCGGCCAGATCATCCGCTCCACCGCCGAGAAGTCCTGGGGCTTCGAGCGCAAGGGCGACGGCGTCCGGTTCTACGTCTTCGCGGGCATCGGCAACCCGGCCGCCTTCAAGCGGGAGTACCGTGCGCTGCTGGACGCGCTGCCGCTGGACGACCTGGAGAAGCAGCGGGCCGTGGAGGAGTGCAAGCGCGCATTCGCCCTGAACACGGCGGTGTTCCGGGAGCTGGGCGAGCGGTTCCCGCTCAGCGCGTAGCCTCCGCGGCCGCGACCGCGGCCGCCAGCTCGTGCACGGCGTCGCGCACACCCGGAGGGATGCGCTCCTGCCGCGCGGCTCGCCGTGCGGTGCGCTTCAGGATCGTGAACGTGCGAGCCGAGCCGATGCCGTGGACCGCGCGCGCCAGAGTCTCGGCCGTGCGTTCCGCGTCGCGCCACGCGCCCGCGCCGAGGTAGGACGCGAGCAACTGGGCATCGAAGATGCTGCCGTAGCCCACCCGCGCACCCGCCTCGTGCAGCGCCGCCCGCTCCAGGTACGGGATGGCGCGGTCCCAGTCGGCGGCGTCGAGATGCCGGCCGCCCTCGTGGCCGTCGATCTCGTCCATCGACACCCACCACGCCCAGAACGGGTCGTTCCCGCGCTCGCCCTCCGCGAGCAACGACCGCGCGCGGTCGAAGGACCTGGCCGCCTCCCGGGCGCGGCCGGTGCCGAAGAGCCCGTTCGCCTCGCGGATACGGAAGATCGCCTCCGCACGCGGGGTCAGCCGCTCCCGGTCCAGGACGGAGCGGGCGATGGCGAGCTCCTCGTGAGCACGGCCGGCCCATCCGGCGTGCAGCGCCACGTTCTGCAGGATGAGGAGCTCGATCGTCCGGTCCCCCGCGCTCCGCGCCAGCCGGAGCGCCTCCCGGTTGAACCGGCGGGCGGAGGCGTGCCGCTCCGCGTCAAAGAGCATCCAGGCGGCGACTTCCGCCAATTCCGCTGCCGCGGAGTGAATTTCGCGCTCGTACCGCGCGCCCCGAATTCCGTCGTGCAAGGCGCGACGGACGGATACGAAGGCGCGCGCCGCTGTGGCGGCGGCGGAGAATCCGCTGAACGCGTTGTCGAGTACGACGAGTTGGCGTGAGGTTGCGCGGACCGCCTCGGCGTACGCTTCGGTCGCGGCTGCGCCGGGTGCGCCCTTGGCGTCCATGCGCGCGATGCTACCGAATTCCCGGTGCGGCTCCCGGGTTCCGGGCGCGCGGCCCGAGTGCGCAGAAGAGGGCGAGCCACTGGGCCGGAGTCACGTATCCGACCGGCGCGGATGCGTCGACGGCGAGCGTTCGGAAGGCCGCCCGGGTCCGTGCGGTCCCGTGGCGTCGCGCGAGGGTGGCCCGGAGGGAGCCGCCAGTACCGGTGAAGCCGTGGGCGACGAAGTCGCGGTAGGCGGCGAGCCGGTCCCGGCCCAGCAGCGGGGATGGGCGGCGCTCGATGCGCAGGACCGCCGAGTCGGTGCGCGGGACGGGCGTGAAACTCTCGCGCGCGATACGGGCGACGAAGCGCCAGTCGTACTCCGGCCAGGTCTCGACGGTCAGCCGGGTCCAGCGCCCGTAGCCCCCGGTGCGCTTACGGGCGTACTCGAGCTGGGTGACCAGGGTCGCCGACGTCAGCGCCGGAGCGTCCAGGCACCACCGGACGATGTCGGAGGTCCGCGAGTACGGGATGCTGCCCACGACGGCGAAGGGCTCGCGCGGCGGACGGGCCCGCACGAAGTCCCCTTGCACCACGAGGACGTTCGGGTGCGCGCGGGTGCGGTGCGGGAGCCGGGCGGCCAGCCGGGGATCGATCTCGTACGCGACGACCTGGCGGGCCCTATGGGCCAGGGCGCGGGTGAGCACCCCTTCACCGGCGCCGGGTTCGACGACCAGATCGGCGGGGCGGACGCGGGCGGAGCGCACGACGAGGCGTACGGCGGCGGCGTTGTGCAGGAAGTTCTGGGAAAGGGCGATGCGGCGGCGTGCCACGGGCGAAGTCCTCTGGTGGGAGGACAGGCATGCAGAAGTCGGGGCCTGTCCGAGTCGACGGGGACATCGGAGGCCCTGGGCACGCGCGCAGGACGGATCACGGAAGGCGGAACGCGTGAGACGCGGAAAAGAGTGACGCGGCAGCGATCAGACGCCGTACGAGTCCTGGCGGACCAGGGCCTGGCGCCGGCCGCGCGGGCGGCAGGTCTGGAGCGGACTCCAGCCGGTGTGCCACGCGGCGGCGCGCACACCGTTGATGATCGCCATGAAGGCTGCGGACATGGCCACGACGCTAAGTGCCGCCTGCGCAGTGGGCAAATGATTTACGGGCGACTGGTCGGCCGCTCACCTGGTACTCGTTGTCCAGGCAGATCCAGCCGCTCGCTCCTCCACGCAGGGCCACGCCGCGCGCAGCCGCAACCAGCCGCCCGCCCCTCCGGGTGGGGGGCTAAGCGGCCCTGGGGAAGTGGGCGTGACGCCCCATTTCCCGGGGCCGCTTAGGCGCTGGAGCGGTCCGGCCCGATGACCGCCTCCAGCGTGCGCAGCCACACGCTCTGTCCGTCAGCGGTCACATTGAGGCCGAACTCTTCGGTGTCAGGTGAGCCGAGACCGGTGTACTCCTCGAGCGCCCGTTCAACGTCGGACCACAGGTCCCGAGGCCCGTACAGCCACACAGGTTCGCCGTGCCCAACCGTGGCGCCGGAACCATTCCCGTCATCCAGCCAGACACGGGCCCCGTTCTTCTCCCGCTGACTCACCATCGACAAGCCCGGCATGCGGGCGCCGGCGTAGAGCGCGAAAGGAAGCCTGGCGATGCGCCCCGGGTCCACATCTGTGGACCGGCACCGGCCGGTGGACTCGTCCACCGGTGCTCCCGCCACGGCACGGTGAGACCGCATGGGCATGTACGACGCGCCGCCCCGGAACGGGCCGGACGCCGTGCCGTCCACCTGGACGGTGAGCTGCACCAGCGCCCCGCTCCCGAACTCCCGGGCAAGCGGCGCCACCAGAACACCGCCCGGCCGGACCTGGCGGACGAGATCGAACGGCACGTGCCGCAGTGCGCACGTCGCGATCAGCCGGTCATAGGGCGCGGCCTGTGGCCAGCCATGCCCGCCATCGGCCTGCACAACAGTCGGCGCGTAACCTGCGGCCGCAAGGTTGTCCTTGCCGCGCTCGGCGAGGACCGGGTCGAGCTCGACGCTGAAGACCCGTTCCTCACCGAGGCGTTCGGACAGAAGCGCCGCGACGAACCCCGAGGCGGTGCCGATCTCCAACACGCGATGCCCGTCCTCGACCTCGAGCATGCCGAGCATGCGCGCGACCATGGACGGCATCGAGTTGGACGAGGTGGCGATGCCCGGCCCGTCCTCCTGCCCGTCGTCCACCTGGATCACCACAGGTTCGTCGCTGTACACCAGGTCCCACCATTCGGCGTCGGTCGCCACCGGCTCGCAACGGGTCGGGCGCTGCCGCCAGATTTGCGAGGGAATGAACTGGTCGCGCGGGACCGCATCCCACACGCGCCGCCACGGGTCGGCGAGTAAGCCACGCTCCTCGAGGTCATTGAGCAGCGATCGGTGACCGGAGACCCGCAGCTCGGGGTCCGTCATGGCGTCAGCCTCCTATCAGGATCCGTCGCCGTCGGGGGACGGCGGGGCCGGCGGCGTCCACGGCTTGATCGGCGCGGGGTTACCGCCGTGCTTGCCGTCGTCCGCCTCGGCGGTCGGGGCTTGGTTGGGTCCAGTGACGGTCATAGGCGTACTCCTCGGTGTGGGTTGCCGTGTCACCCGCCCGGTTCCGGACGGGGTCGTATTGGACCGCCGACGCTTGATGAATCCGCCGTCACGTCGACGGCCCGGTCCTGGGCGGGCCGCGCCGCGCGCGGCCTGGTGGGGGTTCGTCCACAAGCGGGGTGAGCCCGCGCTCGACCCGGCACTCGCCGCAGGCGTAGAGCATGCCACCGGGTCCGCTGCCGGTCTCCACGATCTTCACCAGCTTCGTGCCTTCGGCGTAGCCCTCGTGCCAGCTGCACCAGTCCCTCAGCACCCGGCCACCTCCGGCCGCGGGCCGAGCGCCGTGGTGATGGCGGCGATCAGGTCGTCCGGTGCGGTCAGAAGCCGGTAAGGCCGGGGCGGCACGAGCCACTTAAGCAGGTGGTCCCGGAGCGTGCCGGGGACGAGGAGCTGGTAGCCGTCGCCGAGGATCTCGATGTCGTGCGCCGCGGGCACCTGCCAGCCAGCGGCACCATCCACGGGGATGAGCCAGTACAGGCGGTGGCTGAGCTGGTCATCAACGACCGCACCAGTCTTCTGCCCGAGCTGCCGCAGCACGCAGTTGCCCCAGATGGTCGGCATACGCACGGCATGCCAACCGATGGCTCCGCAGTGGGCGTTGCGCACACCAGCGGTGCGCGGGATCCAGTCGAGGTCGAACCTCTCTGGCGGTTCTCCTGGCCTGTCCACGGGCTCGCTCCCGGGCATCGACGATCGGGTCACACACCGAGATTCGTGCCCGTGCCGCCAACTTCGGGATGACCAGCGGGGGTTACCGAGTCGGTAATACACTCGTTTCCACGGCAGTGCGACCCTCGTCCGTGCCTAAGCTCGCACCGGAAGTTGGCCCCATGGACGCCGCAACCCCCGGCCCGCTCGCCGCAGATGTCCTCGACCGAGACGACTTACGCCGAGCCCTCGTGGAGCACGACTTCGCGGCCGCCTTCACCCTGATCAAGAAGTGGGGCGGCCTCAGCCAGAACCGCATTGCGGCCGCGTGTTGCCTCACGCCGGGCAAGGTGTCGACCATCATCAGCGGAGCGCAGCAGGTGACCTCCTTCGAGGTCATCGCGCGCATCGCTGACGGGCTGCGCATCCCGGGAAACCTGCTCGGGCTCGCCCCACGACCGTGGGAGGGCCAGCAGGAGCAGCATGACGACCACCCGTCACTGTCGCCGGGTGAACGGCCAGGCACCGATGAGGTCCCATGGCGTCCGGACGCCACCGTGGACCTGGCCGCACACCTGACGAGGAGCGACCTGATGATGGACCGCCGCACGGCCGCACGCGCCGTGGCGGCCACGGTTGTGACCGGAGCCGCCCTGCTCGACCCCTTGGAAGGCTGGCGCGAGCCAGCAGCCGCCGCCGAGCCTCGCCGCGGCCCCGGTCGTCTCGGCCTCCGCGACGTCGACCAGCTCGAGCAGACCGCCCGCGCCTTCCGCCGCTGGGACCACCGGTACGGCGGAGGGCTCCGTCGCAAGGCCGTCCTCGGCCAGCTCAACGAAGTTGCGACCGCCCTGGACGAGCACCAGACATCGGCCATCGAACAGCGCCTCTACAGGGTCATGGCGCAGCTGGCCGGGACCGCCGCCACGATGGCATGGGACTCGGGCCTGCAGCGCCGCGCCCAAGACTACTACGGCCTCGCGCTACGTTCCGCGCACGCCGGAAAAGACACCCTGTTCGGCGCCAACGTGCTGGCGGGTATGGCCCGGCAGATGCTGTACCGCGACCGGCCGCAAGACGCCCTGGAGCTCGTGCGGCTCGCTCAGGACGGCTCGCGAGGCATTGCTGGCCCCCGCGTCCGCGCCATGCTGCACACCCGCGAAGCCTGGGCTCTGTCTGCCATGCGCCGGACCGCGGCATTCCGCCGGGCGACCGAGCAAGCCCACGAGGCGCTCGCCGACGCAGCAGACAACGAAGAGCCGTACTGGATCTCGTACTTCGACGAGGCCGAGTTGGCCGGAGTCACCGGCGGCCGCCTGCTCGACCTCGCCCGCCAGGACCCGAGCGCGCACGCCGATGCCGCCTCCGGGCAGATCCGCTGCGCCCTGGACCGCCGCGGCCCGGAGGCCGGCCGGAGTCACGCCCTCGACCGGATCGGGCTCGCCGAATGCCGCTTCCTCGTTGGAGACCTTTCCGGGGCCGTGGACCATACACACCGCGCCGTGGAGGCCGCAGAACTCACACAGTCCTCCCGGGTCCGAACGCAGCTCGGCCAGCTGTACCCATACACCGTGGGCCACAGTGCCTCCCGAGCCGTCCGGGAGGCGCGAGGTAGGATCCGCGACCTGTTGGCCAGCTGAAAGGGAGAGCAGCGTGACGACGATCGCGGCGACCGGGCACATGGACCTCACCGACGACAGTGTGGAACTCGTGCGGGCAGGCCTGCGGGATGTGCTGGGTCAGTACGCCGACGGCGACCTGGTGGGTCTGTCATGCATCGCACGAGGCTCGGACAGCCTCTTCGCTGAGGAGCTGCTCGAGGTCGGCGGCCACCTGGTCGTCGTCCTGCCCTCGAATGACTACCGGCAGGCGAAGGTGAAGCCGGACCACGCCCCGGTCTTCGACCGGCTGCTGGAGGCCGCGGACGAGGTGCTGGTCATGCCGTACAAGACAGCGAACCGCGAGGCGTACGAGGCAGCGAACACGATCCTCCTCGAGCGTGCTGACCGTGTCGTCGCTGTGTGGAACGGGGAACCGCCGAGTGGCAAGGGCGGCGGCACGGCTGACGTCGTACACGCCGCGCAGGAGGCCGGCCTCCCGGTTGATGTGGTATGGCCCCCTGGGGCCAGGCGCGCCTGACCGCACGCAACGCCGCCCTGCCCGGCCCCTGGCGGGGCACACGTCCCGCTGTACAGGTTGCGTGGGCGCGGGTGGCGAGGCGCCTATCGGCTGGATGGCGCCGTAGCCGATGGCGAGCAGCGCCAGCGATACGACGACGGCGCATGCGGTGAAGCGCCGTCCGTCCGCTGCCACCGGCAGAACAGCCAGCACAATGTGTTGCGCTCCCTCACCGAAAGCGCTTCGAAGCGCTTGCCCCGATCGCCGTGGTGGAGTTCACACAACATCGCTTTTCGGCCCTCTTCCGCGGCGCGCAAGCAGCGTTACGCGCGTTCGCGTACTGGCCCGGCGGGCGCAGCAGCCGCGGAGAGGAAGAGAAAGGGCTTGGATTCGGCCGTCGGCCAAAGGTGAACCCGCGGGGTATCAGGCAGCAAATAACGGCAAACCCCGGCGGACGCCCAGCCGATTGCCATACCGTCACAGCACTTGCACAGCACTTGCGCACCATCGTCACTTGGGGAAGTGATCCGGTGCGCCTTTGGTCGCGACGTGCCAGGGGGGGTCCATGCGGCGTGTCGATATGTCCTATTCCGGATCGGGGGCCGGGCGGCTCAGACCGGTATCCGCTCAAAGCACTCTGCCCGGCGGTAGGCGCAGCGACAAGGCGCCGTGGTATCTGCCCGTGGCGCTGGCCACGGATGTGCTGGGCATCGCAGTGCCCGTGCTCATCGTCTTCGGTGTCACGCTCCAGCCGCATCCGGTCCTGGCCGCGCTCACCGCGACGGCCGTCTGGCTCGGCGTACGGGCGTCCCATCGCCGCTACGCCGCCCACGCGCTGGGCGAGTCGCGTGGCGTACTGCCCGTACTCCGCGACTGGTTCACGATGCTGGGGCTGCTCGCGGTCGCCCGGGTGGCCCTCGGGGAGAGTTCCGAACCCGCGCTGGCGCTGCTCGCGCTGTCGGCCGCGCCGACGGTGACCGTCGTCTGCCGGAAGGCGACCCACCGGCATCTGACCGCGCTGCGGCGCGAGGCGCAGTCCGTGCACCGCGTGCTGGTGATAGGCGAACCGGGTGCCGCGGACGACGTGGTCGAGCACCTGGCGAGCCGGACGGATCACGCGTACGTGGTCGTCGGCGCGGTCCCGGTGGGCGAAGGGCGGCTCACATCCGGGCTCCCTGCCCTCACCCGCCTCGGCTCCGCCCAGCCCGCCACCCCGAACGAGGACTGGGTCCCGGTCCTGGCCGCGACCGAACAGCTGGGCGCGGAGCTGGTGCTGGTGGCCCCCGGCCCCCGGCTCAGCGGGGAGCGGCTGCGCAGGCTCTCCTGGGCGCTGCACGACGCCGGGCTGCCGCTGGCCGTCTCGCCCGGTCTGACGGACGTGGCGCTGCGCCGGATCCAGGCGGCCACGGTCGCCGGGCTCTCGCTGCTGCACGTCGCACCGCCGGTGCGGCGCGGACTGCACCTGGTCGCGAAGTCGGCACTCGACCGGGCGGGGGCGGCGCTGGGTCTGCTGCTGCTGGCTCCGCTGTACGGGCTGCTGGCGCTGGCCATACGGCTCGACTCCGCCGGTCCCGCGCTGCACCGCCAGACCCGGATCGGGCAGGACGGCACCCCCTTCACCATGTGGAAGTTCCGCACGATGGTGGTGGACGCCGAGCAGCGCCGGGTGGAGCTGATATCCGCCAACGAGCAGGACGGGCCGCTCTTCAAGATGCGGCGCGATCCGCGCGTGACACGGATCGGGCGGTGGCTGCGGCGCAGCTCGCTGGACGAACTGCCGCAGTTGGTGAACGTGTTGCGCGGCGACATGTCGCTGGTGGGGCCGCGGCCGCCGCTGCCGGAGGAGGTGGCGCAGTACGACGAGGTGGCGGCACGGCGGCTCACGGTGAAGCCGGGGCTCACGGGGCTGTGGCAGGTCAGCGGGCGCTCGGAGCTGTCCTGGGACGAGACGGTGGCGCTGGACCTTCGGTACGCGGACAACTGGTCGATCGGCGAGGACCTGGATGTCATCGCCCGTACGTTTCGGGCCGTCGTCGACGGCCGTGGGGCGTACTGAGGTGGCAACGAATGCCCACGACCCGTCAGTCCTGCGCCAGCCAGTTCGCGTATACCGATGCAATGCCGTTCCGCAAAGGGACCCTCGGCTTCCAGCCGAGCGACGCCATCCGCGAGATGTCCAGCAGCTTGCGCGGGGTGCCGTCCGGCTTCGTCGGGTCGAAGGCGATACGGCCCTCGAAGCCGGTCACATCCCGCACCGTCTCGGCCAGTTCGCGGATCGTCAGGTCCTCGCCGCAGCCGACGTTGACCGGCTGGTCCCCGTCGTAGCGCCGCAGCAGCAGCGCGCAGGCCGCCGCCAGGTCGTCCACGTGCAGGAACTCCCGGCGCGGGGTGCCGGTGCCCCACAGCACGACCTCCTCCCGCCCGTCCCGCTTCGCCTCGTGGAAGCGCCGGATGAGCGCGGGCAGGACATGCGAGGTCTCGAGGTCGAAGTTGTCGCCGGGCCCGTAGAGGTTGGTCGGCATGGCGGAGATGTACGAGGCGCCGTACTGCCGCCGGTAGGACTGGACCTGCACGATTCCGGCGATCTTGGCCAGCGCGTACGGCTCGTTGGTCGGCTCCAGCGGGCCGGTCAGCAGCGCGTCCTCGCGGATCGGCTGCGGCGCCAGCTTGGGGTAGATGCACGACGAGCCGAGGAAGAGGAGCCGGCCGGCGCCGGCCGCGTGCGCTCCGGCGATTACGCTGAGCTGGATGCGCAGGTTGTCCTCGATGAACTGAACCGGATAAGTGCTGTTGGCCATGATGCCGCCCACTTTGGCGGCGGCCAGCACGACGGCGTCAGGACGTACGTCCCGCAGAAAGGCCTCGGTCCGCGCGGCGTCGCGCAGATCGAGCTCCGCCCGGCCGCGGGTGATCACCTCATGCCCTTCCGCGGTGAGGCGGCGGGTGATCGCGGATCCGACCAGGCCCCGGTGGCCCGCCACGAATATCCGGGCCCCGCCCGGCAACAGCTCGTTCGCTCGCGTCATGGCACCGGATTCTGCCAGGGCGAATGACCGCATAGCGCACATACGCACAAATCCCGAGGGGGGACACGCACATCATGGGCAAAACCGCACTGATCACCGGCGTCACCGGCCAGGACGGCTCCTATCTCGCCGAGCTGCTGCTGTCGAAGGGCTACACCGTGCACGGCCTGCTGCGCCGGTCGTCCTCGTTCAACACCGAGCGGCTCGATCACATCTACCAGGGGCCGCAGGAGCCCGACCGAAGACTCGTCCTGCACCACGCCGACCTCTCCGACGGCGTGGCGCTGGTGAATCTGCTGCGCGACCTCGGACCCGACGAGGTCTACAACCTGGGCGCCCAGTCCCATGTCCGGGTCTCCTTCGACGCGCCGCTCTACACCGGCGACGTGACCGGCATGGGGTCGCTCAGGCTGCTGGAGGCGATCCGGGCGAGCGGCGTCGACACCCGGATCTACCAGGCGTCGTCCTCGGAGATGTTCGGCGCCACCCCGCCCCCGCAGAACGAGAAGACGCCCTTCCATCCGCGCAGCCCGTACGGCTGCGCCAAGGTCTTCGGCTACTGGACGACGGTCAACTACCGTGAGGCATACGGCCTCTTCGCCGTCAACGGCATCCTCTTCAACCACGAGTCGCCCCGCCGCGGCGAGACCTTCGTGACCCGCAAGATCACCCGTGCGGTCGCCCGTATCAAGGCCGGCCTCCAGGACCGGCTCTACCTCGGCAACCTCGACGCCCTACGCGACTGGGGCTACGCCCCGGAGTACGTCGAGGCGATGTGGAGGATGCTGCAGCGCGACGAGCCGGACGACTACGTGGTGGCGACGGGCGAGGCCGGGACCGTACGGCAGTTCCTGGAGGTGGCCTTCTCGGCGGCCGGGCTCGACTGGGCCGAATACGTGCGGTTCGACCCCAAGTACGAGCGCCCCAGCGAGGTCGACGCCCTCATCGGGGACGCCTCCAAGGCGGAGTCGCTGCTCGGCTGGAAGCCGGAGGTCAAGTGGCCGGAGCTGGCGCGCATCATGGTGGATGCGGATGTGTCCAAACTTGAGGCGGAGTTGGCCGGTACCGCCGTCCGTATCGACAGATGACACATCAACGTGCAAAGTACCGGCACCATTTTGGCCAATCTGGTTACAGCAAGGTGAGCAGCGCCCTAACCTGCCGTCCACAAGGCGGCCGGTTGGGCCGCCGGACTCGCGAGCGGGCTCGGAACATCGCGAGCGAGCACAGAACAGCAGGGGCCAGGGGGGCACATGCGCAGCGCAGTGGGGGTATACACGGCTGTCCTGACGATGGCAGCCGCATCTCTCGTCGGGGCGGGGGTGGTGGCATCGGCGCCGCGGGCGTCGGCACTCACCCCGCCCGTGGGGATCACGGCCGACGATCTGCCGACCTGGCAGACCAACGGCATCGTCTGGGCCATGGCGGAGGCGAACGGAGTCGTCTTCGCCGGTGGCACGTTCTCGACCGTCAGACCGCCGGACGCATCGTCCGGCAACAGCGAGCAGCAGGCGCTCAACTTCGTGGCGCTCGACGCGGCGACCGGCGCGCCGACATCCTGCGAGCTGTCGTTCACGATCGGCTCCGGCACGGCCACCGTACGGGCGCTCGCGGTCTCTCCTGACGGCCAGACCCTTTACGCGGGCGGCCAGTTCGGGGCGGTCAACGGCGTCGGGGTGAGCAACGTCGCGGCGATCGACATCGCCACATGCACGCCCAAGTCGTCTTTCAAGGTGGCGGCGAGCGCGACCGTACGGGCCCTGGCCGTGACCGGCGAGACGGTCTACCTCGGCGGGGACTTCACCTCGTTGGAGGGGCGGAGCCGCCGGTACTTCGGTGCGGTGACGACGGGCGGTGAACTCCTGCCGTGGACGGCCGACGCCGACGAGCCGGGCCGCGCCGTGGAGGTCACCCCGGACGGCGGCAAGGTCCTGCTGGGCGGCGACTTCTTCACCGTCAACGGCACCGGCTCGCACGCCCTCGCCGTGGTCGACGCCACCACCGGCGCCCTGGCCAAGGCGTACGGCAGCGGCTTCATCCCGACCGCGTCGGTGGTCAAGGACATCACCACCGACGCGACCGGCTTCTACACCGGCAACGAGGGCACGGGCGGCGGGGTCTTCGACGGCCGTATCGCCCTGAACCTCAGCGACTTCAACCAGCGCTGGCGAGACACCTGCCTCGGCGCCACCCAAGCGGTCGCGGTCCACGGCGGCGTGCTCTACTCGGGCTCGCACGCCCACGACTGCAGCAGCATGGGCGCGTTCCCGAACCAGCGCCGCAAGCACCTGCTCGCCGAGTCGGTCGGCAACCCCGCGCTGCTGGGCTGGTTCCCGGACACCAATGACGGTCTGGGCGAGCAGATCGGGCCGCGGGTGATGGCCACCTCCGCCAAGGGCGGCACGGACTACCTGTGGGTGGGTGGCGAGTTCACCACCGTCAACGGCGCCGGGCAGCAGAGCCTGACCCGCTTCGCGAGCGGTCCCGACACGGGCGCCCCGTCCGTCCCGCTGGTGAACGCCTCCAGCACCAAGCCGGACGAGGTGAACGTGCGCTGGCAGTCCAGCCTGGACCTCGACGACAGCCAACTGACGTACCGGGTCTACAAGAACGGCGCCACGACGCCGATCCACACCGTCTCGGGCGCCTCGCTGCCCTGGGTGCGCCCGCAGATCACCTTCAGGGACACCGACGTCACGCCCGGGTCCACGTACACGTACCGGATCACGGCGAGCGACGGCACCAACACCAGCGCCAAGTCAGCCACCCAGTCGGTCACCGTGCCGTCGGCGGCCGAGGCGTACCCGGAGCGGATCAAGGCCGACGGCGCCAGCCTGTACTGGCGGTACGACGAGGCGAGCGGCCAGTTCGCGGCAGACGCATCGGGCACGGACAACAGCGGCGTGCACCGCAACGCGCCGTCCTACCGGGCGACCCCGGCGGCCGTGCCGGGGCCGAGCACGGCCGTGGGCTACAACGGCACCGACGAGTACACCTACAGCGACCGCAAGCACAGCCGCCCGGCCTCGTACTCCATCGAGACCTGGTTCAAGACCACGACGACCCAGGGCGGCAAGATCGTCGGCTTCGGCAACCGCACCCAGGAGCCCAGTTCCAGCTACGACAAGCACCTCTACATGACCAACGACGGCCGGGTGATCTTCGGTGTCTACAGCAGCGGCGTCCGGACCATCAGCAGCGGCTCCGGGCTCAATGACGGCCGGTGGCACCACGTCGTGGCGACTCAGGGGTCCAGCGGGATGCGGCTGTACGTGGACGGGTCGCTCAGGGCCAGCAACCTGCTGGTGACCGGCAGCCAGAACTACGAGGGGTACTGGCACGTCGGCGGCGACAGCATCAACTCCTCCTGGCCGAGCACCCCGACGAGCGACTACTTCGCCGGGCAGATCGACGAGACGGCGATCTACCCGAGCGTGCTCTCAAGCTCGCAGGTCTCCGCGCACCGCGGCCTCGGGACGGGCTCGTGAGCCGGCGTCCCCGGGCTGCCGTCGTCGCCGCCGCGCTCGCGGCGGCGGCGATGCTGCTGGTGGGGTGCGGGGGGTCGGGCGGCTCCGGCGACTCCGGCGACTCCGGCGCGAAGGACCGGGAGCCGGGGGTAGCCGGCCCGCGTACGCCCGCGGCGGGCGGAGACGCGGACGCGGCGGACGGCGGCCCGTCCGGGGCCACGGCCGGACAGACGCCTCGAGGGCCCAGGGTTCCGAAGTCCGAACTGACCCCGGCCACCGGCTCCTTCACCAAGAAGGAGAAGGAGTACCTGACCGGCCGGGTGCCCGAGGGGACGGACCCGGCGGCCGTCCTCCAGATCGGCCAGGAGACCTGCCAGCGGATCGCCCGCACCGCCGAGCACGACCGCAAGGCGGCGGTCAGCGCGATCCGCACGGGCGAGATCGCGAACGCCGAGCCCGCCGTCACCCACCTGTGCCCGGAGCAGCAGCCGCTGCTTGAGGCCGCGAAGAAGGGAGGTCAGGGGTGAGGAAACTCCCCATCGTGGTCGCGATACCGACCAAGAACGAGGCCGAGAACATCGCCCGTACGGTCTCCTCGGTCATCGACCACTTCGAGGCGGTCGTCGTGGTCGACTCGGCCAGCACGGACGACACCTGCAAGATCGCCGCCGAACTGGGCGCCGAGGTCGTCCCGTACGAGTGGGACGGCGGGTACCCGAAGAAGAAGCAGTGGTGCCTGGACCACATCCGGCCCGAGACGCCCTGGCTGCTGTTCCTCGACGGTGACGAGACTCCGAGCCCTGAGCTTCTGGCGGAGCTGCGGTACGTCTTCTCCCGGCCGGTGAAGGTCGCCGCGTTCGACATTCCGCTGGGCTACTGGTTCGCGGGCAGGCGCCTGCGGCACGGCTACACCATCGTCAAGCGGGCGCTGCTGGACCGTACGCGCTGCCACTTCCCGGTCCTCGGGGACCTGGACGCCCCGGGAATGGGCGAGCAGGAGGGCCACTACCAGCCGGTGGCCCCGTCGGTGTGGCGGCTGAAGTCCCCGATCGAGCACGAGGACCTGGATCCCGTACGGACCTGGTTCGAGCGGCACAACCGCTACTCGGACTGGGAGGCGTGGCTGGAGCAGCACCCGGAAGTGAGGGAGGAGATCCGGCAGGCGAAAACCCGGCAGGGGCAGCTCTTCCACAAGGCGCCGTTCAAGCCGCTGGTGTCCTTCGCGTACGCCTATGTCTTCAAGCGGGGGTTCCTGGACGGGCGGGCCGGATTCGACTACGCGCTGGCGATGTCCTTCTACCGCTGGCAGATCGGACTGAAGTCGCGCGAGGCGACACGCGGCCGCGGCCAGGCGGTGTCCGACCGGTGATTCCCCATCCCGCCCTTCCCCCGGCCACCGCCGGGGGGAGGCGGGCGCCGGTCCGGCGTTGTCGCTGCTCAGCGGCCCCGCACACATCGCGTACGCGCGCGCCTCGGAACGCAGCCGCGTCGGCCACCGCAGGCCCGTGGCCCTCGATCGTCCTATCCTGGTCGGAGGGGATGGTGCCCAGGGGAGCTGCCATGGTCACGACTAAATGGTTCTTCGAGCCCGGTCATACGGGCGCCGAGTTCCGCGCCCGGCACATGATGGTCGCCTACGTGCGCGGGCAGCTCAAGAACGTGCACGGCTTGCTGGAGGTCGATCCCGACGAGCCGGAGAAGGCCCGCATCGAGGCGACGATCGACGCGACCCAGGTCTACACCGGTCAGCCCGAGCGCGACGCGCACCTGCGCAGTGCCGATTTCTTCGACGTCGAGCACCACCCGACGTGGACGTTCGTCGGCTCGCGCACTCATCAGGTGAGCGCGACCGAATTCGAGATCACCGGGGATCTCACCGTACGTGGAGTAACGCGTCCCGTGACGTTCGACGTCACGTACTTGGGACAGTGGGATACCCCCTGGTGGGAGGATGGCCGGGATCTGGGCACCCGGCGACGCGCCGGTTTCGCCGCCACGACGCGGATCAATCGCCATGACTTCGGAGTGAGTTGGAACGACGTGGTCGACCGGGGCGGAGTGGTCGTCAGCGCCATGGTCGACGTCATGGTCGACGTCGAGGCCGTCCTCGATGCCGGTGAAACGGCCCCCTGATCACGAGAGACTCCTGGGCCGGTGTCCGCCTTCGACCCCGAAGCAGCCCGGGCCGCGATCGCCGCCTGGGACGCGCGGGTCCTGGTCCTCGCAGGTGAAGTGGACAGCGGCCCACTTCCCCGTAGCGCTGCCGCCATTGCCGAGCTGTTCCCCGAGGCCGAACTGGCGGTCCAACCGGGCGCCGGCCACTTCCCATGGCTCGACGACCCCCGCCGCTTCACCCGGACCGTCACGACGTTCCTCGCCAGGGGGGTGCCGGGCCGCGGGACTTCCGGCAGGTGATCAATGGGACCTTGCACCGGGTGCGGACCGGGGTGCCGTGGAGTGGCCTTCCCGAACACCTATGGAATGTCCAGAACTACGTCCCACTGGGCCCCGAGTTCGTATCTCAACCGGTCGAGAAGTGAGACGCCATCGACCCTGAAACTCTCCTCCTCTGCGGCTGAAGAGAATCCCGAGCTCGCCGGGTCCGAAAGATCGTATGTGGCATCCCAACGGTCGCGCCATGCATTGAGTGCCTCGGTCAGGGCCGGTGAGATGGGCAGGGTGGAGGGATCCACGTTCTCCCGAACTCCTTCCTTCTCGACCCAGGTGGGGCAGCACTGAATCTCGGGGGACAGCAATAGCTTCGGCATTTAAGTTCCTGTTCGTTACGATGCTGGGTTCGCGCCAACGATGAACCCATTGCCGCCCACGGTCACGGCCACTTTCAGTATCTTCCCCTTGTAGTTGACCTGGTAGACAGGGCGGGTCCCCTGCATGCCCACCTGCTGTCCGGACGTGGTTGCCTCCATGACCACGTCTGGGATCTCGGCTTCTGGTACGCCCTTGTTGGCGAAATCTTGCGCATGCCGACCTGTGATGTGCCGAAGACCGGCCCGCTGGTTCCCCTCCTCGAGGAACCGAATCTTTCCGTCCGCACCTCGCTCAATACGGACGATCTTGTCCGGATCGCACTTCACCCCCTGATCTTTCAGCTCTTTTACCAGTGCCTCTTTCGTCTCCCCGGACGCCGGCTGCCCGCGACCACCTTCGGCGCCCGAATTCGACGGTGTCTCGCTGCCACCCTTCCCGCCTCGGGCTTCTGCAGCCATGAGGACGGCGCCGGCGGTGGCGAGAGTCGTGGCCACGCCCCCGGCCGCGAGGGAGCTCCCAACGACGCCGCCGCCGACCAGGGCGAGGGCGCCTGCGGGCGGAAAAAGGACGACCAAGGTGGCCACGGTGAACAGCAGGAGTGCAAAACCGAGGTAGAGCTTCATGTCCTCCAGGGCTGCCAGGAGCATCGCCTGGGTGGGAACGGCCTCGCCATCGGGGGCGGTTCCCCTGAAGCGGCTCGTCAGAAGCAGGACGGCAGTGGTGGCGGAGCCGACGGCGGTGAACAGCCGGAGGCGGATGATGGCCAGCGTTTCGCCCAGGGGGAGCGTCGCGCTGGTGCGCCAGGCACGGAGCAGGACGATCAGCTGGAACATGATCCAGGCCAGACCCGCGATGCCGAGACCGATGAACAGGGTGGGGCCGTAGCCGGTGGAGAAGTCCTCCTGGATCTGTTTGGTGGAGGTGAACGAGCCCAGGCCCAGGAAGACCAGTGACGGCAGTGTCAGCAGGCAGGGGACGAGCAGCAGCCAACGCCGACCGGAGGGCCGGCGGGCACGCGCCGCCTTGAGGTACGCCCGTATGCGGGATGAGTCCCACGCGCGTTCGTGGCTGACGGCATCCATCCGCGCCGTGATCTCGGCCACGACCTGACGCAGCGGCTCGAACCGCTCGGATGGGGTACGCGCCGCGGCGTACAGCAGCGAGCGGCGCAGTCGGGCGAAGCGCATGGCGAGCAAGGTCGACCAGGGAACACACCAGGCGCCGAAGCCGGCGAGCGCCACAAGACTCGACCGGCCCGCACGCTCGGCCGCCAGTAGCACTCCCGGTACCGCCCTCTTGCCCTGCCGGAGCCGGCGAAAGTCGACGGCCATCGCGAGGAGCAGGCAGGCCAGAGGGGCATAGCCGACTGCGGAGTCGGCTGCATTCAGCAGGGACGCCGCCCAACTGGGGGGATCGGCGCCGCGCTGCCCCGTGTAGTTGACCAGGGTGTGGTGGCCGATGGCGTAGGCCAACGGCAGCACAGCCAGGGCACGCCGCCATCCGCGACCGCGCAGCAGCAGATCGGCGCCCAGGGCGCCAGCGGCGCCCCAGGCCAAGTGGAGGTTGGTGTCCAGGCTGGGACGGGTGAAGCTGAGATCAAGTGCGCCGAGGGGGGCCGGAAGCCAGTTGGTCAGCACCCGGTGCCAGTCGGGGACGTAGGTCGCGCCGAGGCTGATGCCGCCGGACAACATCCAGCCGCCGCGCGGAAAGGGGGTGGCACGCTGGGCATCCAGGGCGTGCTGCAACAGCACCTCCAGCAACCCCAAGCCGGCACCGGTGGCCGCGCCGAGCACCACGTAATCGGCCAGCCCCAGCTGATAGCGAATCTTGAGGTTCCAGCCGATCAGCAAGAGCGGCACGAGTTTGGCGATCTCCTCGACGGCCGGGGCGATTGTGTAGCTCGCCTCAGCCATTACGTCCGCGAACGGCCGCCCGGTGACAGCCGTAGAGCCTCGGGCGTAAACCAGCTCCACAAGCGCCGCGACCACGCCGCTGCCGTAGACGCCGACCACGACTGTCAACAGCACCGTCGGTAGTCGCACCGAGCGCACCGGCCAGGCGAGCACCGCCAATTGCAGGACCCCGTAGACGGCCGCGGCGGCCATGATGAACGTCAAACCGTGCCCCCGTCGGCCATGCCTCACCGGTCTGGAACACATGACGCTAGGGGGACAAGTGAGCCAGGTGCCAGCAGGCGTTCGACAAGTGAGCGGTGGGAGGAGGGGGTATGCGCTCGACGCGAACACCGGGGTCGCCGTGACAGGATCAGGGACGCCCGCGGGATGCGGCCAGGGCGGCGGCGCAGCCGCATCACCGCCGGTCAGGGGCGCTTCTTCTGCTTCTTCGCCGGTTCTTTCACTGACTGGGCAATTTCCTCGTAGATGCCCTGGAGGTTGTCCACGACCCTCTCGATCGAGAACTGGTCCCGGATCAGCCGCCAAGCGGCCTCCGAGGCCTCCTCGTTGGCGGCCGGGTCGAGGAGTTCGAGGATGGCCTGGCCGACGAGCGGGCCGTTGTCGCGGTCCGGGCGGCTGTCCACGACCCGGCCCGCGCCCGCCGCCTCGACGTCCGGGGACAGGCCGCCGGTCTTCGTGACGACGACCGGCAGCCCGACGGACATGGCCTCCAGCACGGACACGGCGAACGGCTCGACGACGGACGGCAGTACGTACACGTCCGAGCGGCGCAGTTGCTCGAGCACCGCGGCGTGGTCGAGCGCGCCCACGTACTCGACGGCGTGGCCGACCCCCAGACCGCGCGCGAGATCCAGCATCGGCCCGGCGAGCGCGCCCGTGTCGGGGCCCGCGAGGACGAAGCGGACTTCCGGGTACTTGGCGAGGACGGTCGGGATCGCCGAGATGAAGTCCTCGGGCCGCTTACGGGCCTGTACGCGGGCGCAGTACAGCACCGTGGGCGGGCGGCTGCCGTCGTTCGCGGGCCGCCGGTCCTGGAGCTGGACGCCGTTGACGAGCCGGTCCGTGCGGCGGAGCCGCGCCGGGGTCACGACGGCCTCGACTCCCTCCCGCTCCATCTCCGTGAGGTGCAGGATCGCGTCGGCCCCGCGCAGCACGCGGCGCAGCCCGAGCGCGTCCACGACCTTCGCGACGCGCTTCTCGGTCGGGTCGATCATGCCGTGCGTCTGGAGGACGAGCGGCCGTCCGCACTGCAGCGCGGCGAGGGCGAACGGCAGGGTGATCAGGTCGCGCATGAGGTGCACGTGCACGACGTCGGCCGCCTTCACCAGGCGCCGGGCGCGGGCGAGCAGCGCGGGCGAGGCGATGCCGCTGACTTCGAACTGCGGCAGTACGTGCCGCGCCTGGAACATGAAGACGGGGACGTTTTCCACGGAGTCGGGCAGCGGCCCGTCGAATCCGTCGCCCAGTGTGGCGATCCGCGCGTCCACCCCACGGGCCCTGAGGCCCTTGGAGAGATTCAGGGCCACGCGCGTCGGCCCGCCGAAGTCGTTGGTGGGCGTGTGCAGCGTGACGACATGCAGAACCTTCACCGGAAATTCCTCCCCCCGATGCTCCCCAGCATCGCCCGGCCAGATTAGCCGCATCATTAGACTGCCCGGGGGCATTGGGGAACTTGGGGAACGAAGCGGGGGAATATGGCAGTTGACGTACGGACCGCCAGGCCCGCCGGGGCCGCGGGCAGTCCCACCGGTGCCGCGGCCGGTCCCGCCGACGCCGCAGCCGATCCCACCGACGCCGCCGCCGGTCCCGCCACGCTGGACGTACCGCCGGTCTCCCCGCGCGCCGTGCTCTCCCGCGCCCTCGCCGTACCGCTGGTCCTGGGCCTGGTCTTCTTCCTGCCGGTGCTGGTGTCCGTACAGCCGGGTCCCGGGGTGCGGGACGAGGCGTACTGGCTGCAGCTCGTGCTCACCGCGTACGCCGGTGCCCGGCTCGCGGCGATGACGCTCACGGCCCGGCGCAGGCTGATCCAGGGCTCCTTCTGGCTCTTCGTCTACGTCGCCATGGGCGTGGCCCCGCTCGCGCAGGCCGTCCTGGGCCAGACGCCGACACCCGTGGTCGGCACCCGCTCCGACCTGGTCCTGGCGGTCTCGCTGGCGCTCTGCGGCTGCGTGGCCTTCGACGTGGGCGTGCTGCTGGCCCGCCACCGCCCCGTCCTCCGCACCCGCAGGCACCGGCGTACGGCATCGGTCAGCCGCAGGCGGCTCTGGCTCCTGGTCGCGCTGGCGTACGTGGCGAGCGCGCTGTTCGTGGTGAAGCTGGGCGGCCCCGCGGTCTTCTTCAGCAGCCGCCAGGAGATCAGCGAGGGAATCCAGAGCAGCGGGGGCGGCGGGGGCGGCGGGGGCGGTGAGTCCCAGGTCGGGTCGGCGTTCCTGCGCGGCTTCGGGACGGTGCCCGCGCTGCTGGCCTTCCTCTTCCTCACCCGCTGGCTGGTGACGTCCCGCCACGCGCGCCGCCGCCCCTCGGTCCTCCTGGCCTGGGCGGGCCTGCTCGGGGTGAACGCCCTGGTCAACAACCCGGTCTCGAACCCGCGTTACTGGTTCCTGACCGTGCTGTTCTCGATCCTCTTCACGGCCTTGCCGAGGAGCCCGGTGATGTACCGGGCAGCGCTGGCCCTCGGGGTGGTGGCCGCGCTGCTCCTCTTCCCTTTCATGGACCGGTTCCGCTACGACGAGAGCGGGCACCGGCCCGTCGAGTCCACCTCCGTCTTCGACCCGCTGGTGCGGAAGGACTACGACCAGATCGGCATGCTCGCCAACACCATCACCTTCGTCGGCTCGGGCGCGGGCCACGCATACGGCCGGCAGCTCACCGCCTCCACGCTGTTCTTCGTGCCGCGCTCGGTGTGGCACGGCAAGCCCCAGGACTCGGGGGTGCGGGTGGGCGAGTGGATGGGCATGAGCAACACGAACCTGTCGTCGCCGCTCTGGGCCGAACTCTGGCTGGACTTCGGCCCGGTGGGCATGACGGGCGCCTTCCTGGGCCTGGGGTACCTCAGCGCCCGCGCCGACCGCCGCTACACGCTCCGCACGGTCGACGATCCACGCCCGGGAAACGTCCTGGCGATCGTCATCCCGCTGATCGCGGGCTACGCCTTCATCCTGCTGCGCGGCCCGCTCCTGCAGGCCTCCGGCCGGGTCGGGATCGCGCTGCTGTGCCTGGCGCTGGTCACGACGTTCCGCTCGGACGGGCGGAGGCTGCTGCGGTAGGTGGCGGGGGCGGGGCGTTCACGCTGAACTCCGCCCATACAACTTTGCCGACCGGCTCGCTCCGCTCCACCCCCCAGTCGTCCGACAGCTCGCCGACAAGCAGCAGTCCGCGACCGGTCTCGTCATCGGCCACGGGCCTTCGAGCGACTGGCCGGCCGTCTCCGCTGTCGTGGACTTCGATGCGAAGCCGACTGTCCGCCATGCGCAGCACGAGCAACGTTTCACGGCCTGCTGGGACGCCGTGCCGGATGGCGTTGGTGACCAATTCCGAAACACACACCTGTGCCGCGTCCATCACTCCGACTGCACCCCAGCCGCTCAGCACTTCGACTGCGAATTGCCGGGCCAGGGAGACCGAACGACGGTAACGGCGGAACCTCCGCTGAGCCGTCTCAACGTCGCCCAGAGCATGTTCTGACATAGAGTGTTCCCATCGTTGCTGCGAGTGGTGACGCAACCGAATCGCCCTCTCGCCGAGCCGGGCCACTCCTCAGGCGCCGGACGCATACGCGTATGCGTCGCGCGTATATCGGCACCGGGAAACGAAAGTCTTGCGGTACATACGTGACGGGGGTTCGATCAACGTGAACTGGTCATCGCAGGCACTCAAACTCGCCTCACAGCAAGGCGATTTCGGACGGGTGATCCGACTGGCGCGGCAAGCCGCCAGGGTCACTCAACGACAACTCGGCGAGGCATGTGGCATCACCCAGTCCGCGGTCTCCCGGCTGGAGGGCCACGGCGTGGGCACGTACAACATGACGATTCTGGCGAGAGCCGCAGTCCATCTCGGCATCCCACCGCGACTGGTCGGCCTCGCCGACACGACAGCAGCGCATGCGGCGCAAGGGGATGGACAGGAGAACGTGGAGCGGCGTGGTTTTCTGGCCAGTTCGCTGGCCGTGGCAGCGGCACCGACTCTGGCCGCGATACACGCGGCGCCGGACTCGCGTCAGGCCGCCGCATTACGCCTGGCCACCACCGCCTTCCGGCGGATGGACGGCTCGACACCTTCACGGCACCTGGCTGAGGCGGTGCTAGCTCACGTGCGGCTGATTCAGACGATCGCTTCCGAGAGCGGCAGCGCGGTGGATCGGACCCGCCTTGCAGCAGTGGGCAGTGAAGCAGCGAGCCTGGCCGCATGGCTCAGCTGGGACATGGGGGACCACGGATCAGCCCGGGCCTGGTACGGGTCCGCGGTCAGATCCGCTCGTCGCTCCGGTGACCAGGTGCTCACCGCCTACCAGGTCGGCAGCCTTGCTCAATTCGAGGCCCAGTAACGCCCGCCGCCGCGCCGAGCTGGAGAGCGCCGCGCGCGAGCAGGCCGCCGCACAACTGGACCGCATCGAGCGCGAGGCCAACAACGCCGCCGCCCTGGTACGCACCGTGGCCGACAAAGCCACCGCCGCCGCCCGACCCCGGGACGCCGCCGAGCAGCTACTCGCCGAGACCCGCCAGGCGCGCGCATGGGACCGCGCCCGCGCGCTGCTCGACGCCGGGCGCACCGTGCCCGAGGTCATCGCGGGAGCCGACGCCGACACCCTGTACGCGCTGCGCGCCGAGCTGCCCACCTACCTCGCCGCCCAGCGCACCAAGCCGCAGGGACTCGCGGGCGCAGGGTTCACCGAGCCCGACCCGGCGCGCATCCTGCACACCATCGACTGCGCCCTCGTCGACCACCTGCCCACCGCCCAGGGCGCCGCACTGCGCGCCCGCCTCGACCTCGACGAGATCGAACCCGGCCTACGCGAGACCCTCGCCGGACTGCGCCGCGAAGTCGACGGCACCGCCGACCCCAGCAACGCCCTACGCACCGCCATCGCCGCCCGCCTCGCCGACCAACGAGTAGGCGCACTCCCCGCCGCGTAGGCCGACCCTTACCGTGCCCGGAACGGCACCACGCCGACTAGGGCGCCGCCGCATCCCGGGGACGCACAGGGGACGCAGGTGGACGCCTCGGGGACGTTCCCGAACCGCGCAGCGTCCCCCTCATCGCCCCGCCCCTGCCTGCACACAGGGGGCACCCGGCCCCGCCAGGGGACACGGGGGACGCTGCCGCACCCCCTGCCCCTCCGTCGGGGGTGACCCAGATACCCAACAAAGGGGCAATGAGTGATCTTGAAGCCGCGAACCGCCTGGTCAGCGTCGCGTGATTCGGGCGCATCTCCGGGGTCCCGGCACTGTCCGCCGTGGCGCTCCCCCAGTGGCCCCCGTTGCGTGAAGCGGCTCCGTATCTGCGGCAAGGCCACTGGCGGTCTTCGTTCCGTTGTTCCATCCCCCGACTACGTTGGTCCCGGCCAAAGCCCGAGGGTTGGTCTCGCTCAGTTTTCCGGATCGGAGGGCACAGCGTTACGCCAGATCTTGACGTCCAGGGTGAAATATTGGCTGGGTGCTTGGTCGTCAGGCATCGCCCGTACGGTCACCAGTCCGACGTGACCGGCCTTAATGACACAGATCTGAGCCCCTTTGCTCAGACGTGGGACATCGATGTTCTCGGTGTATCGGGTGTCAGACCTACACACCTTCAAGGAACCTTCTTGGCCGGGATCCAGGAGAACCAGCTTCCCGGCCCCGTCGTTCGAGTCCGAATTGACATGGGTGCCGTTCGAGTACGAGAAGTCGCCATTCAGGCCTTCACGCGGCCTGATCGGATCATCGGTTAGCGAGAAGTAGTAGTCGTTGGGCAGGTTGAGGCCCGTGGCGGTGACAGGCTCCGGTTCGGGTAATGGTGTGGGCGTGCTGGAAGCGGAGGAACTGGAGGACGCCGCGGAACGGCTCGGGCTCGGCGGTGGAGTGGTCTCCGCGGTGGTATTTGCGGTCTCCCCACCTGAATCATCGGAGCCAAGAAGACCCAGGATCCCTGTGATAAGTGCTGCAAGCACAGCCGCGCCTGCCGTGACCCAAATGCCCCACCGATGATCCTTCGCCGTCACCTGGTCGGACTCAGATTCAGACACCGCCGTCTCTCCCCGTCCCTCGTTCGGATCAGGGGCCACAACCTACAGCCCAACGCCGTATAGCGGGTTGGTGTTCGTCCCAGATTCCGGCCTCCTCGGGGCCTCGTTGCACCGTGGGTCACATGCCCTCGGGTTACTGCGGCAGGGGTGTTGAGCAGCGGGAACGCCACGGCGGACAGTTCCAGGACCCCGGAGATGCGCCCGAATCACGCGGCGCTGACCAGGCCGTTCGCGGCTTCAAGATCACTCATTGCCCCTTTGTTGGGTATCTGGGTCACCCCCGTCCGTCTGCGTGAGGACAACGAGGGGGGACGCAGAGGGAAGCCCGGGAACAGCGTCCCCCACGTCCCGCCGTCCCCGCGGCGCCCCGGGACGACGAAGCCCCGGCCGGCACGGGTCCGGACGGGGCAGGGTGTCGGCAGCGACTCAGCCGCGCGTCGGCGGAGAGTCGTCCTCTACCGGGAGGGGACCGGGGGTGATGTGGGGCGCGCAGTCGGGGCACGCGTACACCGTCACGCTGGGACCGCTCGCCCGCTCGACGTGCCGCACCGCCACGGGCGGCGAACGTCTTGCGCTGGCAACGGCAGCACACGACGTCGGTCATACGCCCACCGCCACGCGCAGCGTGCGGCTACCGGCGCGCACGTGCACGCCGTGAATCGTGGCCGGTCCCACGTCGATACCGCGCAGCGCCATTTCCAACGCCCAGCGCCGTTCGGCCTGCGCCCCGCGCTCCGGGTCGTCCGGGCGCCTGCGGGCGGGTGTCGTGACGTAGGGGCGTACCGGGCTGAGCGTGTCCATGAACGGCCGCCGCTCGGCCGCCTCGCGGACATACGGGCTCTTGTGCTCCGGCAGCGGGCGCCGGGGGCACGCCGTCCGGGCGGGCGCCAGTTCCGGTGCGGGGGCAGGGATGGCGCGGTGCTTCCCGCGTGTGGGGAATAGCAGCGAGCACAGGCGCGCCACGGCGCGCGCGATAAGGTCGGTCACGTTCGTCAGCTCCCTTAAAGCTGATGGGCCACGCCCCCGGACGTTCGCCGCGTCGCGGGGGTCTTTTCGTGGTCGACCCTAGCCCTACCTGTAAAAGCCTGTAAAGGCTTGTATGGGCCTGTCAGGGAGTGCCGCTATGGCACCGGCCGGATACCGTCGGTTCATGAAGTACGGGCCGGATGACCAGGTGGAGCGCGACGCACCCGAGGCGCCGTTTCAGCAGCTCGCGGGGATCTTGCGCGCACGTGTGAAGCGGGGCGACTGGAAACCCAACCGCGCCATTCCCGGCGAGAACGCCCTCGCCGACGAGTACGGGCTGTCCCGCCCCACCGTCCGCCGCGCGATTGCCGTACTGGCCGAGGAAGGGCTCGTGTACGCGGTGTCCGGGCGCGGTACGTACGTGGCCGTACAGAAGCCGGAAGGGTCGGCCCCAAGCGCGTAAGAGCGGCCCCGCCCATCTGCCACGGGGAGCAGACGAGCAGGACCAGTTTGGCGGCTACACCGGCCAGGAATCGGCCGGGTCGTCCAGCCACGCGGTCTGCCCTTCCGCTGTCACGGTGAGCCCGAACCGCTCATGCCCCGGCTTGCCCTTCGCTTCCCACCATCGGTAGGCCGCTTCCGCCTCGTCCCAGAGTTGGCGGGGGCCGGATTGCCAGACGGACGCCGTGTCCCCATCGCGGAACACGACGCACGCCCATGAGCGGTCATTGAGTCCGTAGAACCAAACGGCCCGTGCGCCGTCACGCTTGTCGGCCATGACATACAGGCAATCCCGCATACGGAGACCCACGGCGAAACGCTGGGGGCTGAATCGGTCCTCCCCCATGAAGTCGTCTTCCGTGATCGTGGTGGACGACTTCTCACGATCGGCCACGCTGCCCGTGACGTATTCGGAGTGCTCAACTGACGACAGGCGCTGAGACCTCAACTTCATGAACTCCACAGGCCCCGTGAAGGGTCCTGACGCGCTCTCTCTGTCGTCGGCAACGACCAGCCGGGCAACGGCGTCACCATTGCCGTAGTGCGTCCCCCAGGGGACCACGATGACCCCGCGCGGTTGGGACTGTTCCACCCACGCAAACGGGATGGCCCGGAGTCCGCAGGTAGCAATGATCCGGTCGTACGGTGCACCTTCGGGGTATCCCGCGAATCCGTCGCCATGGACGGCACGCACAGGCATTCCACACCGTTCAAGGGCCGTGCGTGCTGCGTCGGCAACGGCCCGGTCAACCTCGACCGTGACGACATTCTCAGCGCCCAACCGATAAGCGAGTAGTGCGGCGTTCCAGCCGGTACCCGTCCCGACTTCCAGCGCGCGCATTCCCGCCGACACGTCTAGCTCTTTCAGCATCCGGAACACCACGCTAGGCATGGATGCGGAAGACGTAGACACCTTCCCCGGATCGGTGCCGGTGTGCGTGCCGTCGTCCCATTGCGTGACGATCGGCACATCTGAGTCGGCGTACTCCTGCCAGACAGCCGGATCACTCGACTTGGATACGGGAACGCTCTTCCCTGCCCTCATGTCGAAAGGCCACATGAGATCCGGAAGGAATGCGGAGCGCGGAACCCTGGCGTACGCAGGTGCCCAATCCGAAGAAAGAGCTCCAGCAGCCATGAGGACGCGCCCCAGCTCTGTGCGGCTGGGGCGCTCCTGGTGTGCGTTGGCGGTCACTGGTAGGACAGCCTTACTGCTTGGGCGGGTTGGGGACGCCGGGGCCACCATCCGGAGTGGGCGGCGGGGGCGGCGGGGCAGGCTCGCCGGGCAATCCGTCGCCACCGTTGGCCAACATGTAATCCATGATTCTCCTTGGCTGTTGTTTCCTTGAAACCGCACGACTGCCGACCGTCACGCATACAGCCGGGCGGGGTCTTGCCCGCCCCCTACGGGGGGCTTGTTGCCGTAGGGAATGGAAACAGGTCTTCCCCGGCAGGGGGCGGGAGTCTCATAGGTAGAGCTGTCGCTTACAGGTGCGGCAGTAGGTCTTGCCGTTGCGCTTCTCGGTCTGCCGGTGCTCGCACGTCTCGGTCTTGGTCATCGCGTCTTCCGACCGGTAGGGCTACGGGGGACCGCTTGCGACGGGGCAGCCGATGACGGCCACCGGACCCGCCCGAGGGCAGCGCACGCGGCGGGGGTGCGTGAGCGGGCACGGCGAGCGTCGCGGACTGCCCGGCGCGGTCGGCTATCCCGTCCCGCCCGTGCGACTGGACGCGCACCATGCGGTCAAGCTCCGCGATGCACGGCCCACACGCGTACGCGTCGCCCATCGCGCCGGGGGTAGCCACGCACCCGACCCACAGCACGCGCACGCCTTCCGTCGGCAGTACAGCCAACAGGCACCCGTCACCCACCGGTTACCGTCGTCCGTCTGCGCGACCAGTGGCCACACATCGCGCCATGGACGCTCAAGGGCGAGGGCGAACGTCACGCCGTACCCCCGTTCACCCGCAGCAGCTCGCCCAGCTCCGCCGGGGGGCTGCATAACCGCGTAGTCGCCGAAGTCCCGGCGGTAGCGCAGGTGCCCAGTCTCCTGCGTGTGCCTGCGCTGCCACTGCTCGACGGGCCGCGGGTGGCTGTGCATACCGGACTGCGCGCCGCACTCGGCTTCGTCACCGGACACGCAACGGGCTTCGTACTCGGGCTCTGCCGTCTCGTCCTGCTCGATGGTGAACGGGACGTAACGGAACACCCGCCGGGTCACCGCGCTGCCCCCTTCTCGATGACGGCCGCCAACTTGCGGGCCACGATCGCGGAGCACTCCCCGAGGCTCACGAGGGCGTAACCGAACTCGTCCGCGCCCCCATACGTTCGGGTGTCCATCGCAGGGAGCTGGATACCTGCGCGGCGGAGTGCCGCGCCGAGTGCCTCGCGTGCCTTCTCAGCTTCCCTGATCTTCTTCACTGCTCGCCGCTCCGTCGCCATGCCTACTGCTCCGTTGGTTCGCCAGCAGCCCCGATGGGGCATCAGTTATCTTGCGCACCTCAAGCGTTGCCCCCTTACGACAGCAATCAGTAGGCATTCATGTCCCCTGTCGTCGTTGGGGAGATGGGAGATGTACCGTGCCCGCACGTCCGCGCGAACTGACACCCGATCGAAGCGCCCGGCACCTGTTCGGCGCGAAGATGCGCGCTCATCGAGAGCGGGGAGGCATGAGCCTTGAGGCGCTGTCAGACGTCGTGAACATCAGCCGTAGTCACCTGTCCCGCATCGAGACGGCAGAGTCGATGCCACCGCCCGATCTGCCGCCCCGGTTGGATGTTGCCTTCGGTACGGACGGCATCTTTGAGGAGCTGTACCGGCTGGCGAGCAAGGAGATCCACCCGGATCAGTTCCAGCGCCGCATGGATCTTGAGGCACGAGCGCAGGTGATCGGGGAGTACAGCGGTCAGATTGTGCCGGGGCTCATGCAGACGGAGGACTACGCACGCGCTCAGTTCAGGGAAGCTAACCCCTGGGCAGCGCGAGACAGGATTGAGGAGCTGGTCACGGCGCGCATGAGCCGCCAAGCGTGGCTGCGGGCTGGCCCGCCGTTGGACTACTCAGCTGTACTAGACGAGGCAGTGCTCCGACGTGGCTTCGGCGGACCCGCTGTGATGCGGGCACAACTAGCCCACCTCGCTGAGCTGACGCTCACGCAGACAACCATGGTGCAGGTTCTCCCATTCGAACACGGGGGACATGCGTTGGTAGGCGGTTCTCTGACGCTGATGACCTTGGATGATGGCGCGCGGGTGGCCTACGAAGAGAGCATCACAACCGGCACATTGTTGGAAGACCTGGAGAGCGTTGCGGACCGTCAGCGGGCATACGATCTGCTGAGGGCGTCAGCCCTGTCGCCACAGGACTCGGCGGCATTCATCCAGTCCGTAATGGAGGCACTTCCGACATGAGCACCACACCTGACCTCTCCCGCGCGGAGTGGGTCAAGTCGAGCTATAGCGGCAATGGGGGCGGCAACTGTGTTGAGTGGGCACCGTCGTTCGCCGACTCAGGTGTTGTCCCCGTCCGAGACAGCAAGGACCCGCACGGCCCCGCGCTCGTCTTCCCGGCGGACGACTGGAAGGCGTTCGTCGATGGTGTCAAGGGCGGAGAGTTCGACGCCTGAGCACCCGCAACAGACCCCCGAGTGACCGGCCCTCGCCACACGGCGGGGGCCGTTGTTGTGCCGGAACACGGAGCGGCACCGCACGCCGAGGCGCCGTGAACTGCGGCGGCTGATGCTCCGTGGCACGGCAGGCCGTGGCGCTCGTGGCGCGTAGTGCTGTCCATGGCGTCATAGGAACCTTGACAGAGGCCAAGGTGACTGCCTGCCGGGTGTCCTGTGGAGCGCGGCTTGGGTTGCATCAATGGGTGTTTGCAGCGCAGGCCGGCCCGATGCCGAAGCCATCCGGGCACGCCAAGCAACAGGCGCTGCTCACGCTGGATACCGCAGCCGGTCACTTGGCAGCCGGACGGGTGGACGCCGCGTTCGCGCTCGCTACACGGGCCGTTGAAACCGGAATCCAGTACCGGTCCGGACGGGTGGTGGAGCGAGCCCGTACCTTCCGGCGTGCCATCACGAGCGCGACCCCGCCGAAGGTCGTGCGGGACTTCGACGATCGGCTGCACGGCGTCTACCTGTAGCAGCAGCGCGGGACGGCAGAAGACGAGAGGGGGAGTCAGGATGCGGCTGGGAATCACGGGACATCGAGGATTGCCGGAGAACGTGGCGCGGCATGTGCGTACCGCGATCGAGGATGTGATGCGCGGCCTCTCCGCCGACGACCTCGTCGGGGTCTCCTGCGTCGCCGACGGCCCCGACGCGTGGTTCGCGGAGAGTATTCTCCGCCACGGGGGTCAGCTCGAAGTCGTCGTCCCGGCCGAGAGCTACCGCGCGGGCCTCCCCGCCTGGCACCGGCCCACGTACGACGCCCTCATGCAGCGTGCCACCGACGTTCACCGCACAGGCCTCGCGGACTCCGACGCCCAGGCTCACATGGCCGGTAGCGAAGTCATGGTCGGCATCGTCGATGAGCTCTTGGCGGTCTGGGACGGCCGACCCGCCCGCGGCTACGGCGGCACGGCCGATGTGGTCGCCTACGCCCGGCGCATCGGCGTGCCCGTCCAGGTGATCTGGCCCGACGGCGCGACCCGCGACTGAGTAGGGGATGCGGTCCACAGATCACGGCCGCGATCTGTGACCCGACTGGCCGGAACAGCCGGTACAGGTGCACGACGTCTCGGACGGGCCGAGCGCGGACGCCGAGCTCTCCGGGCCGTGCCGACGATTGGAGCTCAGTCACCGGACCCTTCCGCGAGGCATTGCAGAGAGGCGCGCAGGACGGCGATCGCGTCGGCGGGCAGGTGGCCGAGCGCGCGGCGCTCCAGGTCGGTGATGGCCTTCCGGATCGTGGCGGCGGCCAGGCGCCCGGAAGAGGTGAGCTCGATGAGCACCGACCGGCGGTCTCCGGGGCGGCCCCCTCGCCTTCGCGTGATGTGGCCGCGTCGTTCCAGACGGTCCAGGACGCCGGTCAGCGTGTTGGGGCGGATACCCCCGGCCGCGCTCAGTTCGGACACGGTCCGGCCATGGCCGTCAGCGAGGTTGGCCAGCACATTGATCTCTGAGGCGGTCAGGTCCAGGCCGGCCAGCTCTGCGGCGAGCGCCTGCAGAGTGGCGTGGGCGGCCTGCTGGAGCGCCAGCAGGGCCGACCAACCAGATGGAACGGATTCGGACCTCACGGTTTCGAAATCTATGAACTTGTACTACTGGAGACAAGCCGGATCGTCTGCGGAGACAGACGGCCTTCGGCCTGCTCTTCGCAGGCTTCGAGACGGCGGTTAGCCTGATCGGCGACGGCGGACGGCGGGCGCCGAGACTCGCGTCGGTCTGGCCCGCTGCCGACAACACGGAGCTGGCGCGGAAGGTGCCGTACGTGTACGTGACGGGCTTACGGTCCGGCCCGGAAGCCGGACGCGGGGGCTGGCTGTCGGGGACGGGCGGTCACGAGATATCTTGACATCGAGACGATGTACGACGTGAAGCGGAGTAGCGGTGACTGACTCGACCATCATCTATACGCACACTGACGAGGCCCCGGCCCTGGCGACGTACTCGTTCCTGCCTGTGGTCCAGGCGTACGCCTCGACGGCCGGGGTCAGTGTCGAGACCCGCGACATCTCCCTGGCGGGGCGGATCATCGCAGGCTTCCCCGAGCACCTCGAGGAGGGCCAGCGCATCGACGACGCGCTCGCCGAGCTCGGTGAGCTGGCCAAGACGCCCGGGGCCAACATCATCAAGCTGCCGAACATCTCGGCCTCGATCCCGCAGCTGAAGGCGGCGATCGCCGAGCTGCAGCAGCAGGGCTACGCGCTGCCGGACTACCCGGACGACCCGAAGACCGAAGAGGAGCGGGAGATCCGCGCCCGTTACGACAAGGTCAAGGGCAGCGCCGTCAACCCGGTGCTCCGCGAGGGCAACTCCGACCGCCGCGCCCCCGCGTCGGTGAAGAACTACGCCAAGGCCCACCCGCACCGGATGGGCGCCTGGACGTCCGACTCGAAGACGAACGTCGCCACCATGGGCGCCGACGACTTCCGCTCCACCGAGAAGTCCGCGGTCATCGCCGAGGCGGGCTCGCTGCGCATCGAGCTGGCCGGCGACGACGGCAGCACCACCGTCCTGCGCGAGTCCGTGCCGGTGCTGGCGGGCGAGGTCGTGGACGCGTCCGTCATGCGCGTGGCCGCGCTGCGCGAGTTCCTCACCGCGCAGGTCGCCCGCGCCAAGGCCGAGGGCGTGCTGTTCTCGGTGCACCTGAAGGCCACGATGATGAAGGTCTCCGACCCGATCATCTTCGGCCACGTCGTCCGGGCGTTCTTCCCGAAGACGTTCGCCGAGCACGGCGAGGCGCTCGCCGCGGCCGGCCTGACCCCGAACGACGGGCTCGGCGGCATCCTCAAGGGTCTGGAGTCGCTGCCCGAAGGCGCCAAGATCAAGGCGTCCTTCGAGGCCGAGCTGGCCGAGGGCCCGGAGCTGGCGATGGTCGACTCCGACCGCGGCATCACCAACCTGCACGTGCCCAGCGACGTCATCGTCGACGCCTCGATGCCGGCCATGATCCGTACCTCCGGCCACATGTGGGGCGCCGACGGCCAGGAGGCCGACACCCTCGCGGTCCTCCCCGACAGCAGCTACGCCGGGATCTACCAGGTCGTCATCGACGACTGCCGGGCCAACGGCGCCTTCGACCCGGCGACGATGGGCTCGGTGCCCAACGTCGGCCTGATGGCGCAGAAGGCCGAGGAGTACGGCAGCCACGACAAGACCTTCGAGATCCCCACCACGGGCACGGTGCGCGTGCTCGACGAGAGCGGCAACGTCGTCCTTGAGCAGGTCGTGGGCGCCGGTGACATCTTCCGCATGTGCCAGACCAAGGACGCTCCGATCAAGGACTGGGTCAAGCTCGCCGTCACCCGCGCCCGCGCGACCGGCGACCCGGCGGTGTTCTGGCTCGACGAGGGCCGCGCGCACGACGCGCAGCTGATCGAGAAGGTCAAGGCGTACCTCCCCGAGCACGACACCGACGGTCTGCAGATCGAGATCATGGCGCCGGTCGACGCGATCGCGTTCTCCCTGGAGCGCATCCGCCGTGGCGAGGACACGATCTCGGTCACCGGCAACGTGCTGCGCGACTACCTGACCGACCTGTTCCCGATCCTGGAGCTCGGCACGAGCGCCAAGATGCTCTCGGTGGTCCCGCTCATGCACGGCGGCGGACTGTTCGAGACCGGCGCCGGAGGCTCCGCGCCCAAGCACGTGCAGCAGCTCGTCAAGGAGAACTACCTGCGCTGGGACAGCCTGGGCGAGTTCCTCGCGCTGGCGGTCAGCTTCGAGCACCTCGCGCAGACGACGGGCAACGCGCGCGCCCAGGTGCTCGCGGACACCCTCGACCGCGCGACGGCCACCTTCCTCAACGAGAACAAGTCGCCGAGCCGCCGCCTCGGTGGCATCGACAACCGCGGCAGCCACTTCTACCTGGCGCTCTACTGGGCCCAGGAGCTGGCGAAGCAGACCGACGACGTCCAGCTCGCCGAGGCGTTCGCGGCCCTCGCCACGACGCTGACCGAGCAGGAGCGGACCATCGTCGACGAGCTGATCGCGGTGCAGGGCTCGCCGGCCGACATCGGCGGCTACTACCAGCCCGACGCCTCCAAGGCGGCGGCCGTCATGCGTCCGTCGAAGATCTTCAACGAGGCCCTCGCGACCCTCGGCTGACGAGATCTGCGCAGCGGCTCCACCCGGGCCCGGTTCGCCCGCCCCGCGGCGAACCGGGCCCGTTCGCGGTCTGATCAGCCACCACCGGCCAGGCAAGCGGTGCCCCTGATGCGCTCGGTGAGGAGTCGGCGAGCGCCAGGCCATCCGCAGTGCGCGGCTTCCGAAGCGCTTGGAGCGATGTCTCAGGGACTACAGGACCTCACCTACCACGGCTCTGTATGCCTTGCGCAGGGCTTCGATGACGGCATGATCGCCGGGGAATCCACGTCTTCGATGCGGGTGATCGCGCACGTACGTGACCGACTTCACCCGGAGGAGAGGCAGCGGCAGGGCTGCCGTGCGCTCGGCAGTCTCGCATCAGCATGTCGAGATGGAGCGACAGCCCACGAACACGGCTGTCGTCCACGCGAAGGCTGGTGAAGTGGCCGTAGTTGGTGAAGGCGAGCGTCTGGAATCCCGGGGTGCGATCCGGGCGCTGCAGGCGGGCGTTGCGATTTTCGCAAGCAGGGCGTAGCTTGGTGGTATGAACGAGACCATGGCTGACCGGGTGCGCGCGATCATTGGGCGGGTCGCGCCGAGTCAGGCTGCCTTCGCCGAGGTCATCGGTATGACGGGCGACAAGCTGTCGAAGTCGCTCGGCGGGGCGCGCCGCTTCACCTCGCTCGAGCTGGCGCTGATCGCCGACGCGGGGGATGTCACGGTCGACTGGCTGCTGGGCGGCCGTACGCCCGCGCGGCCCGCGCTCGCCGCGCGGTCGACCGCGGCCGCCTCGGCGCCCGACCGGCAGGCGCTCGAGGATCTGGCCGGGCGGTACACGGCCGCGTTCGACGTGCTCTCGCTCCTCGGCCGTGCGCCCGAGATGCCGCCGCTCCCGGCCGTCCCATCCGGCGGCACGCCCCACGAGCAGGGGGACCGGCTTGCCGAGCGAGTGCTCGCTGCACTGCGGGACGCGGGGGTGCCGCCGCTCGCCGAGTTGGACATCAGCGAGATGATCGCCGCGTGGGCGCGGGTCTTCGGGGTGGACGTCGCCATCACCCGGCTTCCGGGCGGCATGGACGGGCTGAGCTGGCAGGCGGACGGCTTCCGGCTGGCGATCCTCGGCACGCATCCCGTATGGACGCGGCAGCGATTCACGCTCGCCCATGAGCTGGGCCATGTGCTGGCCGGTGACGCGCAGGACCTGCTGGCCGAGAGCGGGATGGCGCCGGGGCTCGCGGCCGAGCCGGGCGAGATCCGGGCGAACGCCTTCGCCGCGGCCCTGCTCATGCCGGAGGACGACATCCGGTCCGAGGTCTCCAAGGCTTCCGGAGTTTCCGAGGCTTCCGCAGGTTTCGGAACATCCGCAGGGCCCGGGGCTTCCGCAGAGTCCGGGGCTTCCGCAGAGTCCGGGACTTCCGCAGAGTCCGGGACTTCCGCAGGACCCGGCGCTTCCGCAGGGTCCGCGGACGCGGGCGCTCACGGCACGCTCGACGACGCGGCGTTCGCCGAACTCGTGACCCGCTATCGCGTCTCCCCCAGCGCCCTCGCCGCCCGGCTGCGCGCGCTCGGTCTGATAGACGACGAGCGCAGAAAGCGGCTCCGGCGGCTGACAACGGCGGCCTGCCACGAGCGGACCGGCGTCATCGACGCCTATATGACCCAGTCCGCCGCGTCCAACACCCCGCTGCCGCCGGTCCGGTTGGTGCACGGGCTCTTCACCGCGTACCGGGACGGGGAGACGACCCTGCGGCCGCTCGCCGCCCTCCTCGACAGCGATGTGGACGATCTGCGCACCCTCCTCGCCGAGGCGGGCGACACCGACCCCGACGCCGAGGCCGACGCGGGTGACGCGGCCACCGGGGAGCCGGTCTTCACTCCATGAGCGCCTGGTGGTTCCCGGACAACACGGTCTTATGCAACTTCGCGGCGGTGCGGCGGATCGACGTGCTCGAGAAGGTGCTCGACAGCCGGGGGCGGTGGACGGAGGCCGTCGCCTTCGAGGCGCGGCGGTCCGTCCGCCATCTGCCCGCGCTGGACGGGGTCTTCGTCGGCGGCTGGCTCGGCGACCCGGTGGAGATCACGCGGGCCGCGGACGTACGGCGGGTGGAGACCATCCGGCGCGCGGTCTTCGGCGGACACCGGGGCCGCCCGCTCCAGCACCTCGGCGAGGCGCAGACCTGCCATGTCATCGAGCAGTGGGACGAGTTCCGGGGCGGACGATGGATCACGGACGACATGGAGGCCTACAGGTACGCGGTGCGGCGCGGCATCACGGCGCTGCAGACCATGGACCTCGTACGGACCGCCACGACGCGCGGGATTCTCTCCGCCCCGGACGGCTACCGGCTCCTGACGGACATGGTCAGTGCGGGGCGTCATCTGCACCGGTTTCCCGGCGGCCCTGACGACCTGCTCTGACCGGGTCTGCGGAGGTCGCGGAGGTCGGTGCCGCGGTGCCGCGCCGTGCCGTGAGGCGCAGTACGGCGACGCGCAGCCAGGCCGCGCACGCCTTGAGGGCGGACCCGGCGCACAGGCCCCAGGCCGCGCCGAGTACGCCGCCCAGCGCGTAACCGGTGAGCAGGAAGCCCACCGACAGGGACGAGAAGACGACCTGGATCGGGAGCGTCGTGCGCGGGCGGAGGACGCGGAGCGTGAGCAGGGCGCAGGTACCGGCGGCGATGGCCGCGTACTGGCTGCCGGTCGCCGGGAGGAGCGCGGACGACGCGGCCCAGGTGTCACCGAGGAGTTCGCGGCCCGCGCGGTCGGGAAGGGCGATGAGGACCGCGCCCCACGCGGCGGCGACCGCGGCGAGCACGGCGGCGAGCAGGGCGGTCGCGCGGACTTTGCGGGACGCGGAGGGATAGCGGTTGAGGAGCGGGGGGCCGAAGGCCGTCGAGGCGTTGAAGAGGACGTTCATCGGGCCGAAGAGCGTCGTCACGCCGCGCAGTGCGCCGACCGCCAACTGACTCGCGAACAGGCCGAGTCCGACGATCGCCAGCTGGCTGGACGCGTTGCCGACGGCGAACTCGACGACGAACCGCTGCCCGAGATGGCCACGGCGCAGGAAGCGGCGCGGGTCGGCGGGCAGACCGCGCAGGCGCGGGAAGAGCAGCGCGGCACCGGTGAGGAGGGCGGGGACCGCGGATACGCCCCAGACGGCAATCAGTCGAGCGGGGCCCGCGCCCTGCGGCTGCGCGGCGAGGGCGGGTACGGCCGCGGCGAGGCGTACGAGGTCGGCGGCGAGGGCGTAGTGCGGGAGGTGAAGGGTGGAGAAGCAGTAGCGCATGCCGTCCTGGGTGAGGACGGCGGGGAGGACGAGGCCGAGCGCGGCGAGTCCGCGGGCGGTGTCACCGGGTACGGCGGCCAGCGCGGCGGCCATGGCCAGGCCGACCGCGGTCGACGCGCCGGCGGTGAACGCCACGGCCGACCGGCACGCGGCCCGCACCTCGGCCGACGGGCCGCGCTCCAGGACCAGCGCCTGGCCGATGTAGGAGACGGAGACGCCGAGCAGCACGGTGAAGACCGTGTAGACGAGGGAGAAGACGGAGAACCCGGCGGCGGTGGACAGCCGCGCGGCCACGACGAGCACGACGATGTTCGTGAGCGCGGCCACGCCTTGATCGGCGACGGAACAGACGACGCCGAGGCGGGTCCCGATCCTACGGTCGCCGCCGCCCGCTTCCGAGAGGGTCACCGGCGGGCCGGGAGGTCCGCGGGGTCGACTGCCCGTAGGGCCAGGGTGCCCGGCCCGTCCGCCTCCGCAACAGCCGTGGCCTCGGCCGCCTCGTCGGCCGGCACGGTCGCCGGTTCGGGAGCCGTGCGGCGGCGGGCGCCCGAACCGGCGCCTTTCGGCGCCGTCGCGCGCCGCGGCCCGCTCCCCTCCGCGTGGAGGACCGCTCCCAGCACCGTGCCGCCTGCCCCGCTGACCAGTTCCCGTATGCGGTCGAGGTCGTCGCGGCGCACCTCGCGCGGGTCGCAGACGACGAGCACGCCGTCGACGCGGTCCGCGAGCGCGATCGCGTCGGCGTACGAGAGCACGGCCGGGGCCAGGACGACCACCACCGCCTCCGGGTCGTCGGCCGTGGCGATCAGGCGGCTCGCGGGCGCCGAGGTCAGCGCCCGCGCGACGTTGCGCACCCGGCTGCCCGGTATCAGGTCGAAAGCCCCGGACTCCCCCGCGTCGATGGGGAGTTCCTCACCCGTGGGCCAGCCGCCGTCGCCGCGCGGGGCCGTGCGGGCGGCCCACCCCGGCCGGATGCCGTCGGTCGCGCGCAGCCGCGCGGCGAGCGACGGCGTGCGCAGGTCGGCCTCGACGAGCAGGACCTCGCGGCCCATCTCGACGAAGGAGGCGGCCAGGTTCACGGACACGGCCGCCGCCATGTCGATGCCGCCGCGCGGGGCGACGACCATCAGCCGGCGCCGGTCGGCGAACCGCTGGTCGTACGCGAGCCGGAAGGCGACCGAGCGGTACTCCTCCGCGAGGCGCCCCTCCGCGAGAAGCGAGGCAGCACGCCCACGCCGCCCCGGCCGCGGCAGACTGCCCAGCACCGGCGCCCGCAGCGCCCGTACGACGTCGCTCTCGGAGCGCGCCGTGGGGTCGAAGACCAGCCGCACCCATGCGGCGAGCAGCCCGAGGCCGATGCCGACGGCCGCGCCGAGGCCGAGAATCATGGGCAGGCCCGGCCCAGAGGGCGAGGCGGGCGGGGTCGCGGTGCGGACCACGAAGCCGGGCGTGGTGTCGAGCGCCTTGAGCTTGGTGATGCTGGAGTTCAGCTCGGAGATTCTGCCGATGACTCCGGACTGGACGGACAGGGTCGTGTCCAGGTTCCGGCCGTCGCTCAGGCCCGCGATCTGCTCGGCGAGCTCGTCGCGCTGCTTCTCCAGCGGCTTCAGCTGCTTCTCGTAGCCCTCGACCATGTTGTCGATCAGGGACTGGGTCTGCTTCCTGCGGTTGTCCAGATAGGCCTGAGTGAAGGCGTTGGCCCGCTTCGCTGCGGTCTCCGGCGAGGAGGCGGTGTAGGCGAAGCGCAGGACAAGGGTGTTGGGCGGGTTGGTGACTTGGAGCCCCTCCTGCAGCCTCTCGGTGTCGTCGGGGGTGCCCAGGTCCTTCGCGGCGCGCGAGGCGACCGCGTTGCTGACGGCGGTCTGCCGCTCGGAGCCGATGCTGACCTGCTTGTCGGGGGTGGTGCTGCCGGGCGCGAACGGGTCGACGCTGGCGGGCCGTACGGTGACCTCGCTCGTCGCGACGTACGACCTGCCGCCCGCGAGGCCGATCCAGGCGCCGCCGAGCAGGCCCACGACCACGCCGAGCACCAGCAGCAGGCGGTAGCGCAGCAGCTGCTTGAACTGGTCGCGCAGCAGGTCCGGTTCCTCGTGCGCCTGCGGCCCGCCGCCACCGGCACGATCTGTCGTCGTCGCTGTCATCCGCGGGCCCCCCTCGGCCGTACCGGGCGGCCCTCGAGCGCCTCGTCGAGCAGTCCGGCGATCCGGGCCAGGCCCGCCTCGCGGCTGAGGTGGGCGTCGACGTACGCGGGGCCGCGCGACCCCAGCGCGTCCGCGGCGGCGGGGTCTTCCGCCAGCTTACGGACCGCGGCCAGCAGCGCGGACGGATTCTCCGGCGGAACGAGAACTCCCGCTTCCGAGCGGCGCACTTCCTCCGCCGTGCCGCCCTGTTCGGCGACGGAGGCGACGACGGGCCGTCCGGCGGCGAAGTACGAGGTGAGCTTGGACGGGATGCTCATGTCGAGGACGGAGGCCCGCTGGGTGACGGCAAGGACGTCGGCGGCGGCGAGCACGTCGGGGAACTCGGCCTCCTCGGCGGGCGGCAGGAAGTGGAGGTTGGGCAGTCCCGCGCCGAGCGCGCGCAGGTGCTCGCGCTGGTTGCCGTCGCCCATCAGGACGATGTGCACGTCCGGTGCCTCACGGGCGGCCTCGACGAGGACTTCGAGGCCCTGCTTGAGGCCCATGTTCCCGGAGTGCAGGACGACGATGCGGCCCTCACGCCAGCCGAGGCGGGCGCGCATCTCGGCGCGCGGCCGGGACGGGCGCGCCACATGCGACCAGTTGGGGACGAGCCGTATCCGGTCGCGCGCCACCCCCATCGCCGTCACCTTGTCGACAAAGCTCTCGTGGATGACGCCGACCAGCCGGGCGCGCTTGAGCACGTACGCCTCGACCGCGCCCGCCGCGGCCGCCGACGCCCTGCCTCCGCCGCGGATGCCGCTCTGCGCCGCCGCCGCGCCCATCAGGTCCTGCACGACCGGGACGTACGGCACCCCGTACCGCCGAGCGATCCGCGCGCCGATGACCCCGCCGGCCAGGCTCGGCAGCTGGGCGAGCACCGCGTCGGGCCGGCCCATGCGCGGCGGCGCGGCCAGCCCGTGGGCGAGGATCGACGCCTCGTACAGCGCCCGGCGTACGGCGGTCTGGCGCGGCGGTACGGTGTGCCGCCTGCGGTGCAGCAGGACCCCCGCGCGCTCCTCCTCGGCCCGCCACACGCCGCGGTAGGCGGGGTCGGTCCGCCAGGCCGGGTAGTGCGGCATCCCGGCGAGCACATGCACCTCGGCCTGCCGCTCGTCCGCGGCCAGATGCTCGGCGATCTGCGTTGCGTACGGCCCTATTCCGGCCTGCTCGGGCGCGTAGTTGGTGGACACCAGCAGCAGGCGCCGCCCCCCATGTTCCGGCATGGCGCATCTCCTCCCCCCAGAGTCGATCAAATGCACCCTAGCTCTTCAAGAGTGCAACATGTTGTCTTTCTCCGGTCGCCCACGGTTTCGCAATGTTCCGGTGGGAGTGTCCGCGGCCCGGCTATCGTCGGTGGCTCAGATGCGCTGGGGAGCGCATCGCGAGTGGGGGGTTCCATTCCGCATGCCGCAGATCGTGGGTTACGCGCCGGGGGTGTACGACCTCTTCCACGTCGGCCACCTCAACATCCTCAGACACGCCCGCGCCCGGTGCGACTACCTCGTCGCCGGGGTCGTCTCCGACGAGATGGCGGAGCTGGCCAAGGGCCGCGCGCCGGTGGTGCCGCTGGTCGAGCGCCTGGAGATCGTCCGCAGCATCCGGTTCGTGGACGCCGCGTTCGTGGAGACCGTGCCGGACAAGCTGGAGACCTGGAAGCAGGTCCGGTTCGACGTCCTCTTCAAGGGCGACGACTGGCGCGGCACGCCGAAGGGCGACCGGCTGGAGCGCGACTTCAGCACGGTGGGCGTCGAGGTCGTCTACTTCCCCTACACCGTTCACACGTCCAGCACCCAGCTGCGCCGCGCCCTGGACGTCATGAACTCCCCCGTCACGCCGGGCGTATCGCAGTCAGCTCCCGGAACCACTTCGCCGTGAAGGCCACCAGGAACAGGGCATGCACGGCGAACAGCGCCGCGTACGCACCGAGGAAGGCTCGCTCGCTGCCCAGCAGCAGGAAGACACCGCAGAAGACGCCGTAGTCGACGGGGAGCAGGGCGACGGCCCGTATGCGCGAAGGTGCGGTGAGCGGAGCGGAGGCTCCCGCCTTCGGCTTGAGCTTGTCGGTGAGCAGGCCGCCGAAGAAGGTGACCACGGCGGCGAACTGGAACCCGAGCGGCAGCAGGAGCCAGCCCGGCCCGGGGAGTTCAAAGAACCGGTAAAAGGAGATCAGCACGGCGGCGTGCAGCGCGGTGATCTTCGCGCAGTCCACCACGTGGTCCAGCCACTCCCCCGCCGGGCTGCTCTGCCCCCGCAGCCGGGCCAGCTGACCGTCCGCCGAGTCGAAGGCGAAGCCCACCGCGAGCCCCGCATAGACCGTGAAGGCGAGCGCCCACGAGGGCCGGACGAACGCGAGGGCCGCGATCGCCCCGAAGCTGAACGCTGCGCTGAGCAGCGTGACGTGATTCGGGGTCAGCCCTGAGCGGTAGGCCGCAGCGGCGATCACCCGGCCCGCCGGACGGTTGATGTGGCGCGAGTACAGCGAGACCCCCTTCGCCGTCTTCTGCGCGCCGCGCAGCTCCCGAAGAGCCGCGCCGAAAGCCATGGTTCGAGCCACCATCCCCCCAGATGTCGCACCCGTACGAAATGCTGCCGCAAAGGGAGCACAACGACTCGATCATGATGGCATGGCCCACTGACAGCCGGTCCGGCCGATGAACAGTGAGACCGGGATCACTGGCCCCCCGGGAACTATTCAGGTAAGCCTCAGATAAGTTAGGGCGGCCTCACCCAGCGCCCGTCACGATTGTCCGAGTCTGCCTGGAGCCCGAATGCGAGCCGTCCGTAACCCCTCTGGCGCCGCCGTCGCCCTCGCCGCCGCAGCGGCCCTGACCGCCGTCGCCGGCTGCGCCGAAAAGAGCGACGCCAAGGACTCCGACGCCATTGAGGTCACCGCGTCGGACACCGCGTGCGAGGTGTCCAAGAGGGAGTTCCCCGCGGGCCATGTGAAGCTCGCCGTGGAGAACAAGGGCGCCAAGGTCACCGAGGTCTACATCTACGCCCCCGGCGACCGGATCGTCACCGAGCGGGAGAACATCGGCCCCGGCACCACGGCCGACATCACCGCCGAGGTGAAGGCCGGTTCGTACGAGATCGCCTGCAAGCCCGGCATGAAGGGCGTCGGCATCCGCCAGAAGGTGCAGGCCACCGGCAAGGGCGCGCCCCAGAAGCGCGATCCGCGCCTGGACAAGGCCGTCGCCGAGTACCGCGAGTACGCGCAGACGCAGGCCGACGAGACCCTGCCACTGGTCAAGGTCTTCACGGACGCCGTGAAGAAGGGCGACATCGAGGGCGCCAAGAAGGCGTACGCTCCCTCCCGCATCGGCTGGGAGCGCACCGAGCCGGTCGCCGAGTCCTTCGGGGACATCGACCCGAAGGTGGACCTGCGCGAGGACGGCCTGGAGAAGGGCCAGGAGTGGACCGGCTGGCACCGCCTGGAGAAGGCGCTGTGGCAGGACAAGAAGATCGGCGAGAAGGAGAAGGAGCTCGCCGGCACGCTCGTGAAGGACCTCGAGGACTGGCAGAAGCGAGTCGGCAAGGCCGACATCAACCCGGCCGGCATGGCCAACGGGGCCAAGGAGCTGCTGGACGAGGTCGCCACCGGCAAGGTCACCGGCGAGGAGGAGCGCTACAGCCACACCGACCTGGTCGACTTCAAGGCCAACGTCGAGGGCGCGCAGAAGTCGTACGAGCTGCTGAAGCCGGTCGCGGCCGAGAACGACCCCACGCTGGTCAAGGAGCTGGACAGGCAGTTCGCGGCCCTGGGCGGCCTGCTCGACAAGTACCGCGAGGACAAGGCCTCGTACGACTTCGAGTCCTACGACAAGGTCGGCAAGGCCGAGCGCAAGGAGCTGTCCGACGGAGTCAACGCCCTCGCCGAGCCGCTGTCCAAGCTCGCCGCCGCCGTCGTCAAGTAGCAGGGGGGAAACAGGCAGATGGCCGACGAGACCGACGACACGGCAGCGCAGGCCGGGAAGACCGAGCAGACGGAGCAGGACGCCCAGGCGGCGCCGTCGCGCCGCTCCCTCCTGGGCTGGGGCGGCGCCGGGCTCGCGCTCGGCGCGGCAGCGGCCGGCGGCACGGCAGCCGCGCTGAGCACCGGCAGCGACCCCCGGCCCGTCGCGAACGAGGGCGCGGCGGTGCCCTTCCACGGCCTCCACCAGGCCGGGATCGCCACCCCCGTCCAGGACCGGATGCACTTCGCCGCCTTCGATGTGAAGACGGACTCGCGCGAGGAGCTGATCGCGCTCCTCAAGGAGTGGACGAAGGCGGCCGCGGCCATGACCGCGGGCCGCCCGGTCGGTGAGGGCGCGGTCGGCGGCATCCCGGAGGCCCCGCCGGACGACACCGGCGAGGCACTCGGCCTGAAGCCGTCCCGCCTCACCGTCACCATCGGCTTCGGCCGCACGCTGTTCGAGAAGGACGGCGAGGACCGCTTCGGCCTCAAGTCGCAGCTGCCCGAAGCCCTGATCGAGCTGCCGCTCTTCCCCGGCGACAACCTCGACCCCGACCGCAGCGGCGGCGACCTGTGCGTGCAGGCGTGCGCGGACGACCCGCAGGTGGCGGTGCACGCCATCCGCAACCTCGCCCGCATCGGCTTCGGCAAGGTCGCCATCCGCTGGTCCCAGCTCGGCTTCGGCAAGACCTCCTCCACCACGCCCGACGCGCAGACCCCGCGGAACCTGATGGGCTTCAAGGACGGCACCCGCAACATCGCGGGCACCGACGCGCCCTCCCTCCGCAAGCACGTCTGGGTCGCCGAGAAGGACGGCCCCGCCTGGCTGGCGGGCGGCAGTTACGTCGTTACCCGCCGCATCCGGATGCGCATCGAGCCCTGGGACCGCACCTCCCTCAAGGAGCAGGAGGACATCATCGGCCGTACGAAGGGCGAGGGCGCTCCGTACGGCAAGCGGCGGGAGCGCGACGAGCCGGACCTCAAGGCGATGCCGGACGTCGCGCACGTACGGCTGGCGCATCCGGACAACAACGGCGGGGCGAGGATCCTGCGCCGGGGCTACTCCTTCACCGACGGCACGGACGGGCTCGGCCTGCTCGACGCCGGGCTGTTCTTCATCGCCTACCAGCGCGACGTACGCACCGGGTTCGTTCCCGTCCAGCAGAGCCTGGCACGTGCCGACGTGCTCAACGAGTACATCCAGCACGTGAGTTCCGGGCTGTTCGCCGTCCCGCCGGGCGTCCGGGACAAGGACGACTGGTGGGGCCGGGAACTCTTCGAGGGAACCGGGGAGTCGCCCGGATCCGAGGGGAAGGCCTCCTGATGTTCGCCAACTTCCTGATCGGCCTGCGCGAGGGCCTCGAGGCCAGCCTGGTCGTCTGCATCCTCGTCGCGTATCTGGTGAAGACCGGCCGCCGGGACGCGCTGCGGCCGATCTGGACCGGGATCGGCATCGCGGTCGGCCTGAGCCTGGCCTTCGGCGCCATCCTCGAATACGGCTCGCAGGCGCTGACCTTCGAGGCGCAGGAGCTGCTCGGCGGCTCGCTGTCCATCGTCGCGGTCGCCCTGGTGACGTGGATGGTCTTCTGGATGCGGCGCACCGCCCGGCACTTGAAGGCCGAGCTGCAGGGGAAGCTGGACCAGGCGCTCGCCGTCGGCACGGGCGCGCTGGTGGCGACCGCGTTCCTCGCGGTGGGCCGGGAGGGCCTGGAGACCGCGCTGTTCGTGTGGCGGGCGGTCAAGGCGACCGACGACGGCACGGCCCGGCCGCTGATCGGCGTGGTGCTGGGCCTGGCCACGTCCGTGGTCATGGGCTGGCTGTTCTACCGGGGCGCGCTGCGGATCAACCTGGCGAAGTTCTTCACCTGGACCGGCGGGCTGCTGGTGGTCGTCGCGGCGGGCGTGCTGGCGTACGGCTTCCACGATCTGCAGGAGGCCCGGTTCCTGCCGGGCCTGGGCACCAAGGCGTTCGACATCAGCACGACGATCCCGCCGGACACCTGGTACGGCACGCTGCTGAAGGGGACGGTCAACTTCCAGCCCGATCCGACGGTGCTGCAGGTCATCGTCTGGGTGCTGTATCTGGTACCCACTCTCGCGCTCTTCTTCGCCCCCGGTAGGGTTGCGCCGACTCAAGCAGCCCCGAATGAGTCCGCGAAGGAGCACCAGCCCGATGAATCGCAGGTTGCCGAAGATGACGGCGTTCCTGTCAGCCACAGCGCTGTTGACGCCGGTGCTCACGGGGTGCGTGACGGTGCACGGCGAGCGGGAGATCATCCCGGCGGTGACGAAGGCTGAGGCGGCCAAGGCCCTCGAGCGGTTCGCGGACGGGTACAACACGGCGTACCGCGAGTCGGACCCCGCGGCCCTCGCGGGCGTCGAAACCGGGCCGCTCCAGGCGATGAACCAGCCCGGCGTGCGGGCGCAGCGCGTCAACCGGCCCGACGGCTTCCCGGGCTACCCCGATCTGAAGCTGACGGACGCCGCGTACACGATCCCGAAGCAGGCCGGCTGGCCGAAGTTCTTCCTGGCGGACGCCGACAGCAACCGGGACGAGAACCGCTGGCTGCTGCTGTTCACCCGTGGCGGGGCCGACGAGCCGTGGAAGGCCGCGTACCTGTCGATCCTGAGCGAGGACGAGGTCCCGGAGTTCAAGACCGACAAGGACGGCTGGGCCGAGCCCGTCACGCCCGGCGCGGGACCGGACCTGGCGGTGAAGCCGGGCGAGCTCAGCACCGCGTACACGGACTATCTGCGCACGGGCGAGGGCGAGACGTTCGCCGAGGGCCAGGCGACGTCGGGGCAGCGCGAGATACGCAAGAAGCTGCAGCGGACGCCGCAGTTCTGGACGGAGTACGTCGACCAGCCCGCGAAGCCTCCGCAGTACGCGCCGGTGGCACTGCGGACGGCCGACGGCGGCGCGCTGGCCTTCTTCGCGGCCCACCACGCGGAAAAGCGGACGATGGCGGAGGGGTTCAGGGTCGGCGAGATCAAGGACGGCACGGCGAAGGCCCTGGTGACCGGGAAGCCGCGGACGTGGCTGTCGCTGTCGCGGATCTCGGAGTCCGCGGTGCGGATACCGGCGCAGGGCCCGGTGGAGTTCCTCAACCGCCTGGAGGGCGTGACGTCGGCGAAGGGCGGCTGAGCGACCCTGGGGAAGTAGGCGGCGGCTGCGGCCGCGCTCACCGCCGCAGCGGCCAGACCGCCGACTCGTGCTCGGCGTTACCGTCCGCGAACTGGGCACACGCGTCCGTCAGCGCCTCCAGCAGCGTGAGCGGATCGGGCAGCGGCCGCTCGGGGCCGCGCAGCCAGCTCACCGAGCCCTCGGACGGCAGTTGCGCGGGCGGTACGAGCACATAGCTGCCGCGGCAGTGCCAGCGCAGCCCAGGGTGCTCGTCCATCGTCTCGGGGTGGCAGTCCAGTTCGCACGGCCACCACTCGTCCTCGTCGTCCGGGTGGCCGCGGGTGGCGGTGAAGAACAGCACGCGGCTCTGCGCCCCTTCGCCGCTCTCGGCGACAGGCCCGACCTCGATGCTCTCGGCCTCGAGCCGCTGCAGCGCGCTGTGCCCGGCCTCGGCCGGGACGTCGAGGACGTCGTGGTTGATGCCGGTGGCGGTGATGAAGTTGGCCTGCGGCTGGGCGCGCAGCCAGCGGCCGACCTGCTCCGCGTCGGTGGACGCCTGGGTCTGCCAGGCGAAGGAGACGGGGTGCCGCCCCGGGGTGGGACAGCCGATCCGCTCGCAGGAGCAGCCGTAGCCTTCGGGATACGCGGCCTGGGCGAGGGGGAATCCGGCGGCGGCAGCGGACAGCAGCAGGTCCTCGCGGCGGGCGTCCGCCGCGCCCGCCCCCGTACCGGCGCCCGTACCGCCCCTCGGACGACGGCGCAGCCACTCGGAGAACCTGCTCTGGCGTTGCATCTATCCCCTCACTTCGAGCCGTTGCCCGATCAATGCTGCCACCATCCTCCTCCCCGAGTGGCCCGAGTCCGCATCCGGGGCCTCGGGGACCGCCATCCATTGGGGTGCTAAGGCAGGGCATACCAGGATTTCCGGACCTAGCGTTGTCTTCATGGTCACAAGGTCGCTGCTGGCGGGGGTCCTTTCGATCTCCCTGGCGGGGCCGGTCACTCCCCTCGAGTTCGGCCGCGGGCCCTCCGCGGGCAGGCTGCCGGAGACGGTCTACGTGGCGCACCGCGGCGGGGCACTCGAGGTGCCGGAGAACAGCATGGCGGGGCTGGCGGCGGCGCTCCGCAGCGGCGTCGTCCAGGTGCTGGACGTCGACTCACGGATGCTGCGGGACGGCACGCTGGTGGTGATGCACGACCCGACCCTGGACCGTACGACCGGCCGGCGGGGGCAGGTGCGGAGTCTCTCCCGCCGCGAGTGGCGGCGGCTGCGGCTGCGGGCGGGCTCGTGGCTGCCGGAGCGGTGGCGGCCGGGAAGGTGGCGGCCCGAGCGTCCGCCGACGGTGGCCGAGGTGCTGGACCGGTTCGGCGGGAGGGCGGTGCTCATGGTGGAGGCCAAGGACCCGGCGAGCCTGCCCGGCCTCGCCCGGCTGATCCAGGAGCGCGGACTCGCCCATTCGGTGTTCGTGAACACCAACCGGCCGTCCGTGGCCCGGCGGGCGCACCGGATGGGGCTGATGGCACAGCTGTGGCGCTCGGCGGACCAGATGCGCCACGACCGGCCCGAGCGGTGGCGCGATTTCGTGGCACTGCTGGACGTGGACCACGAGGCGCGGGACGCGGACCTGCGGCGGGCGGCCGGGTCCGGCATCCCCCGGGTGTGGGCCCACACCGTGAACACACCGGGCGACCGGGACCGCGCACTGAGAATCGGCTGCAACGGCATCATCACGGACGCTCCGGGGCGGCTGGCGGCGGCGCCTGCACGCGCGCGTGTACGGGCGTCGGTACGCGCGGGCCTCGGCGAGGGCTGAGGACTACAGCGGGCTGAGGACCTCAGCGGGGCCGACGGCTGCAGCGGGTGCCGACCGCTGCGGCGGGGTGACACCCCGCGGAGCGCGTACCGAATGCCGGGAGGAAGCGCGGGAGAACCGCGTCGACGCCTGACGTTTTCCCGGGATTCCGCAAGCCACCCGAACGAATCACTGTGACGGGAGAGCCTTAGGGGGCACCATGTGAGCGCGCGGGCAGCTCGCCTCTGCGCCCCCGTCACACACGTGAGGAGCCTCCTTGCGCCCATCGTTCGCCCCCCGCAGGTACCTGATGTGCCCACCCGCGCACTTCAAGGTCACGTACTCCATCAACCCCTGGATGGACCCGTCGAAGCCGGTCGACCTGGCGCTCGCCCTCACCCAGTGGGAGGACCTGCGCGACCGCTACCGCGCGCTCGGCCACACCGTCGAGGTCCTGGAGCCCCGGCCCGACCTGCCGGACATGGTCTACGCCGCGAACGGCGCGACCGTGGTCGACGGGCGGGTGCTCGGCGCCCGCTTCGCCCACCCGCAGCGCGCCGCGGAGGCCGCGATCCACCGCGAGTGGTTCCGCGCCCAGGGCTTCACCGAGATCCGCGAGCCGGAGCACGTCAACGAGGGCGAGGGGGACTTCGCGGTCACCGGCTCCTGGCTGCTCGCAGGCCGCGGCTTCCGCAGCAGCCCGCTGTCGCACCCCGAGGCCCAGGAGTTCTTCGGCCGCCCGGTCATCGGCCTGGATCTGGTGGACCCGCGCTACTACCACCTCGACACGGCGCTCTGTGCGCTCGGCGGGGACGACGTCATGTACTACCCGGCCGCGTTCTCGCCCGGCAGCCGCGCCGTACTCGCCCGGCTCTTCCCCGACGCGATCATCGCGACCGACCGGGACGCGGCGGCGCTCGGCCTCAACGCGGTGTCCGACGGCCTGCACGTGCTGCTGCCGCAGGCGGCGGTGGGGCTGTTCGACCAGCTGCGGGAGCGGGGTTACGAGCCGATCGGGATCGACCTGTCGGAGCTGCTCAAGGGGGGTGGCAGCGTGAAGTGCTGCACGATGGAGCTGCGAATGGGGTAGCAGGGCCCGGCTGCCGCGGCCGGCCCGGCGGGGCTCGCTCAGGTGCACCCGGCCTGCCCCGCCTCGCCCCTTGGCGGCCACGCGTCGCCCCACTGCGCGTCGCGCGCGGCCCGGTAGAGCGGGCCCTGGCGTTTGGTGACCGTCGTGCGGCGCAGGCCGTCGCCCGGCGTGCAGAGGTCCAGCAGGACCTGGCCCTTGCGGAGCTGGGGGTGCCGCACCACGCGGGCGGCCGCCTCCGTGCCCGCACCCGTGCCCGCGGTTGAGGGGACGCCAATGCCCAACGCGGCCGCCCCGCGCACGGCCGCCACGTAGCTGAACTTCTCGTCCTCGTACGGCAAGGAGCCGCCCTTCACCTGCCGGTGGAGGGAGGACCGGCCGACACGGGCCGCGAAGTGGCACCAGTCTCCGCTTCGCTTCTCCCCCGGACTCCGTCCGGGCGGGCCTGCCTCCGGGGGGCCTGGCGCGCCCGGCTCGATCGGGCACGCGGCGCTGTGGGGGCACGGTGCGACGACCCGCAGCCCGGCTGCGATCAGCCGGTCCCGGGCCTCGGCGATGCGCCGGTAGCCGTCCGGTGTGCCCGGCTCGATGAGCAGTACGGCCTGCGCGGCGCGCGCCGCCTCGTCGACGACCGCCCTGCGGCCGTCCTCCGGGAGCTCCTTCAGCACGTACGAGACGGTGACCAGGTCCGTGTCGTCCGGCAGCGCGAGGCCGCCGCCGATCGCCTGGCGGCGCCACTCGGCGCCGCGCAGGGCGGGCTGCCCGGAGTCCGCGGCCAGCTCGCGGCCGAGCGCGAGCGCGGGCTCGGCCCAGTCCAGGACCGTCGTCCGCCGCTCCCCCTCCGGCCATGCCCCGGCCACGGCCCAGGTCGCCGCGCCGGTGCCGCCGCCTACGTCCACATGGCTCCCCGGGGTCCAGTCCGGCAGCCGCTCGCGGAAGGCGGCGAGCGCGGCCCGGACGGCTTCGAAGGTCGCGGGCATCCGGTACGCGGCGTACGCGGCGACGTCCGAGCGGTCGCGCAGCACGGGCGCGTCGGTCGGGGTGCGTCCCCGGTAGTTGGCGATCAGCCGCTCGACGGCCTGCGCGGCCTGCCGCGGCGGCAGCCCGTCGAGCAGCCGCGCGAGCCCGGCCCGCAACGCCTCCGGCACGGCGGGCGGCGCGGCGACGCCGGGACGGATGGACTCGGGGGAATGCATTCCCCCGAGTCTAGGCGCCGCCCGAGACACTCCCTCCACAGCCCAGGCCGCCGCCCACGCCCTGGGATTGGCCCCGACGCTGCCGGCACCCAGTCGGGTGTGGGCATTCGGCTGCAGGCGAGCCCGGGTGGCCGCGCCCTAGGCCAACCCCTCGGTCTGCGCCCGCACCGCGCGGGCCAGGCGCGTGGCGGCCATGGCTCGAGGGGCGTTGTTCGCGGGGCGGCGACGGGGGTGGATCGTGTTGGCCAGCAGGATCAGGAAGGTGTCCGTGGCGCGGTCGAGGATCAGGCTCGTGCCCGTGAAGCCGGTGTGGCCCGCCGCCCCGTGGCCCGCGAGCTCGCCCATGAACCACGGCTGGTCGATCCCGAAGCCGAGCCCCGGCGGGTCCAGCAGCGCGTCCGCCGACTCCTGGGTCAGGATCCGCGCCGCGCCGTACGTGCCGCCGCCCAGCAGCGCCCGGCACAGCACCGCCAGGTCACCGGCCGTGGAGAACAGCCCCGCGTGGCCCGCGACGCCCCCGAGCGCGTACGCGTTCTCGTCGTGCACCTCGCCGCACAGCATGCCGCGGTCGAGCTTCGCCCACGGCCTGCGCTGGTCCTCGGTGGCGGCCACCGCCCGCGCACCGGCCACACCCACCGCACCGACCGGGCCGAAGCCCGTCGCCGCCATGCCCAGAGGCCCGGTGATGCCCTCCCGCACGAGCTCGTCCAGCGGTCGATCCGACACCCCCTCCAGCACCGCCTGAAGGGCGATCAGATTCAGGTCGGAGTAGCAGTACGCCGTGCCGGGCGCGGTCAGCGGTGCGTCCTCCCACACCATGGCGAGCTGCGCTGCGCGCCCCTCCCGCTCGTACAGGGGCAGTTCGGGCCGGAGGCCCGAGGTGTGAGTGAGAAGCTGCCGTACGGTCACGGCCGCCTTGTCCGCGGCGCCGAAGCCGGGGACGTACGCCGCGACCGGCCGGTCCAGGTCCAGCGCGCCGCGCTCCACCTGCTGCACGGCCGCGACCGCCGTGAAGAGCTTGGTCAGTGAGGCCAGGTCGAAGAGTGTGCCGGTGCGCATCGGCACCCTCCGCTCCCGCGGAAGCTCGACGCCGCGGTCCGCCTCCTCGTCGTAGGCCGTGTACCGGACCGCCCAGCCCGCCGCCTCCTCTACCGCCACGACGGACCCGCGCCCGGCCAGCACCACCGCGCCCGCGCACCAGGGGTCCTCGCCCTCCGGGCGGCTCTCCGGCAGCCGCCGCACCTCGCGTACGAGCAGGTCCAGCTGTGCGGCGTCGAGGCCGGCCTCCGCCGGGGTGCCTCCGCGCAGGCGCGGCACGCTCAGCCGCCCCGGCATGCTCAGCCGCCCGTTCCGCCCGTTCCGCCCGTTCCGCCCGTTCCGCTCATTCCGCCCGTTGCGTCCTCGTGCCTCCACGGCCTGCACAGTCCCAGGAAACAGCCCACGGCCGCCACCGCACACACCACCTGCACGACCGCCATCGGCACCGCCGTGCCCTCGCCCGCGATCCCCACCAGCGGCGAGGCGACCGCCCCGACGAGGAACGAGGACGTGCCCAGCAGGGCGGACGCGGAGCCCGCGGCATGCGGAGTGCGCATCAGGGCCAGCGCGTTGGTGTTCGGCAGCGCCAGGCCCATCGCCGACATCAGCACGAACAGCCCCGCCGCGATGGGCGCGAGCCCGACCCGCCCGAAGACGCCCGAGGCCATCAGCAGCAGCGCGACCGCCGCCGCCGTGATCACGGCAAGGCCCAGGCCCAGCGCCTTGTCGAGGCTGACCCGGCCGACGAGCACCTTGCCGTTGAGCTGCCCGACGCTCACCAGGCCGATCGAGTTGAGGCCGAAGAGCAGGCTGTACGTCTGCGGGGAGGCGCCGTAGATCTCCTGGACGACGAACGGCGAGGCGGAGATGTACGCGAAGAGCGCGGCGAAGGCGAAGCCGCCCGTGAGCACGTAGCCCGTGAAGACCCGGTCCGCGAGCAGGCCGCGCACCGTGCGGAGGGTCGCGCCGAGGCCGCCGCTGTGCTGCCGCTCGGGCGGCAGCGTCTCCTTGAGCCACCGGGCCACGACGAGGGTCAGCAGGAGGCCGATGCCGGCCAGGACGTAGAAGACGCCGCGCCAGTCCGTGATCCGGAGCACTTGGCCGCCGATGAGCGGAGCCACGATCGGGGCCACGCCGGAGACCAGCATCAGCGTGGAGAAGAACCGGGCCATGGCCACGCCGTCGTACAGGTCGCGCACGACTGCCCGGGCGATCACGATCCCGGCCGCCCCGGCCAGGCCCTGCACCAGCCGGAACGCGATGAGCAGCCCGACGGTCGGCGCGAAGGCGCAGACGGCGGTGGCGACGACGTAGAGGACCATCCCGGCGAGCAGCGGGCGGCGGCGGCCCCACCGGTCGCTCATCGGGCCGACGACCAGCTGGCCGAGCGCCATGCCCGCGAGGCAGGCGGTGAGGGTGAGCTGCACGGTCGCGGCGGGGCTGCGCAGCGACTCGGTGACCTCCGGGAGCGCCGGAAGATACATGTCCATGGAGAGCGGCGGCAGCGCCGTCAGCCCGCCGAGGATCAGCGTGACGAGCAGACTGGTACGCCGCTGTGAGCGCGGGGTGCCCTCCCCGGAACGGGCGGAACCGCCCGGCTCGGCCTGCTGCGATGTCTGGACGGGTCTCTCTTCCGGTCTGGACGGGCCGGTCTCCGGCATGCGGCTCTCCACCTCCTTGAATCCTTGCCCATGCTCTCAGCAATTCATCAGTGGATGGATCCGGCTGCGGCCCGGTGGCCGGGTCGTGGGCATTCATTCCGCGGGCGGCACGAATGCCCACAGCCCGGCAGGGGCCACTACGCCGGCTTCAGGCCCGGGTTGCCCGCCTCCGTGACGAAGGACGCCGCCGTGGTGACCGGGGCGCCCCGGGTGGTCACCGCGGAGACGGTCCTGTAGTCCGCGCGGGCCGCGTCCCTGCCCAGGGTGATCTTCGTGTAGCCGCGGCGGCCGTTGTACCACTTCATGTGCGGGTTCGCCGCCATGAAGGTGTCCCAGTTGGCGGGCTTGTCCGCGCCGTCCTTGCCGCTGCTGATGGACGTCGCGACAAACTCCGTGCCTGCGGTACGAGAGTTCGGGTTGTCGGGGTCCCGCTTGATGTCGAGGGCGTACGAGACGTGCACATCCCCGGTCAGCACGACGAGGTTGTCCACCCCGGCCGCCTCAGCCCCCGCGAGCACCCGCTCCCTGGAGGCCGCGTAGCCGTCCCACGCGTCCATGCTCACCTTGAAGGCGTCGGTGGCGTCGCTGCGCCGCCGGGAGAAGACGACCTGCTGGGGCACCACGTTCCACAGCGCGTCCGAGGCGTGCCAGCCATCGATCAGCCAGCGCTCCTGCGTCGCCCCGGTCAGGGTGCGCGACGGGTCGTCGGACTCCGGGCCAGGGGCGTCCCAGCCGTCCCCGTACGCCTGGTCGGAGCGGTACTGGCGGGTGTCGAGGATGTCGAACTGCGCGAGCGTGCCGAACTGCAGCCGCCGGTAGAGCTGCATGTCCGGGCCCGAGGGCTGCTGCGGGCGGCGCAGCGGCTGGTTCTCCCAGTACGCGCGGTAGGCCGCGGCCCTGCGGATCAGGAACTCCTCCGGCGGGACGTCGTTCTCGGGGATGTCGTCCGCGTAGTTGTTCTCGGTCTCGTGGTCGTCCCAGGTGACGACGAAGGGGTGCGCGGCGTGCGCGGCACGCAGGTCCGGGTCGCTCTTGTAGAGCGCGTAGCGCAGCCGGTAGTCCTCGAGCGTGACCGTCTCGCGGTTGAAGATCGCGGGCAGCGTGCGGTCGGTGTAGGCGCGGGCGCCGCCGGCGGCGTTGACCGCGTACTCGTAGAGGTAGTCGCCGAGGTGGAAGACGACGTCGAGGTCCTCGGCCGCAAGGTGCTTGTACGCGGTGAAGTAGCCGTCGTGGTACGCCTGGCATGAGACGGCGGCGAGCTTGACGTCGGTGGGGCGGGCGCCGGGCGCCGGGGCGGTGCGGGTGCGGCCTGCCGGGCTGATCCACTTCCCGGCGCGGAAGCGGTAGTAGTACACGCGGTCGCTGCCGAGGTTCGCGGCCTCGACGTGCACGGTGTGGTTGAACTCGGGGTGGGCGGTGGCCGTGCCGCGCCGGGCGATGCGCGTGAACCGGCTGTCGTGGGCTATCTCCCAGCCCACCTCGATCCGGGCGTTCGGCAGGCCGTTGCCGGGCTCGTACGGGCTGGGGGCGAGCCGGGTCCACAGGATGACGGAGCCGGGCTGCGGGTCGCCGGAGGCGACGCCGAGGGTGAACGGGTCGGCGGTGATGGCCTTGCGGGCATCGGCATCCGCGGCCTGGGCGCTGCCGGGCAGGTTGGTGGCGAAGGCGAGCGCGGCTGCGGCGCCGGTGACGGTGAGGAAGCGACGCCGGCCGAGGTGCGCGGCGGCGGCACGGAGCTCCTGCTGGTACGCCTGCTGGTAGGACGTGTCGGTCATCTGACCCTCCCCATACGGGTGTTGTCGTGGGGAATTGCAGTGACGGGGGACGGCGGGTCGTTGTCGCGTGCACTACACACACATGTCGACTCGGTGAGCTTCGCGTCCACTTGGGGCGTTCGGGGGCAATCCGTCGCAGAAGCAATGGCCCGTCAGGCCGACGGGTGGCTCGGGCACTCCTCGGGCGGCAGCGCTTCCGCCCGGCCTGTCTCGCGTACCCTGCGCCCCATGACGGAGATCAACTTGGGGCAGGCGGACGGGGCGAACGCGGCGGATGCGGCGCGGAAGGTCGCCGTGGTGACGGGCGCCGGGTCGGGGATCGGCCGGGCCGTCGCCCTCGAACTCGCCCGCGCGGACTGGGCGGTGGCGCTCGCGGGCCGCCGCACGGAAGCGCTCGACGCGACGGCGGCGCTCGCGCGGGAGGGTGCGCCCGTCCTCGCCGTGCGGACCGATGTCACGCGGCCCGAGGACGTGGACGCACTCTTCCGCGCGGTCCGCGAGCACTTCGGGCGGCTGGACCTGCTCTTCAACAACGCGGGCAGCTTCGGTCCGCCGGTGCCGCTGGAGGAACTGGCGTACGAGGACTGGCGGTCGGTGGTGGAGGTCAACCTCACCGGCGCATTCCTCTGCGCACAGGCCGCCTACCGACTGATGAAGAACCAGGACCCGCAGGGCGGACGGATCATCAACAACGGCTCGATCTCGGCTCACGTACCGCGCCCGAACAGCATCGCGTACACCGCGACGAAGCACGCGATGACCGGCCTTACCAAGTCGCTGTCACTGGACGGGCGGAAGTACCGGATCGCCTGCGGGCAGATCGACATCGGCAACGCGGCGACGGAGATGACCGAGCAGATGCAGACCGGGACGCTGCAGGCGAACGGGACGCTGGCGGTCGAGCCGGTGATGGACGCGGCCGATGTGGCGCGGACGGTGCTGCACATGGCGTCGCTGCCGCTGGAGGCGAACGTGCAGTTCGCGACGGTGATGGCGACGGCCATGCCGTACATCGGCCGTGGGTGAGGCCGCGGTCGGGGTAGCGGTCGAGGGGGCCGGTCGTGTGGCGGCTGAACTCGGGCTCGCCGTCGAGGCCGCGGCCGAGGTCCCGGTCGAGTCCTCAGCCAGGCAAGGCATCGAACTTGCGGTTGAATATGACCGATTGGGGCGACACTTCGACTGAGTGCGGAAATCTCCCTCCTTGGGAGGTGACTGCGCGCTACCTTGCGGCATGCTCTCCAGGCACACCCCGTCGGAGCCCTCTCCCGAGGAGCCTCCCGCCGCAGCGAAGGTCCCCACCGAGCCGTACGGCGAAGCCGTCGCGTGGCCGCAGCCCGAGCCCGGCAGTCCGTCGGCCGACCAGGACGCCCGCGCACTCGACCGCCCGCGGCGAGCACAACAGCCGCAGCGCACGCAGCAGCCGCAGCAACAGCAGAGACTTCAGGAACCGGAACAACCGGAACAACCGGGATCCGCCGCGACCACCGACCCCGGGCGTACGCGTGCACGGGCCGCGGTCGTACCCGCCCGCCGGACCAGGTACGTACGGCGCGCCTGGTGGGTCGCCGGGACGGTGTGCACCCTCTACGCGACCGGTCTCGTACTGAGCCTGGCCGGCGCGACGCCCATCGCTCCCCGGACCCTGCTCCCGCTGCCGGGGGTCCCCGCCACCGCGCCCATCGGCGGTGGCGAGGGGCAGGCGGAGTCCGGGGACGGCGCGGCGGGGCGCGGCGGCGCCGCCGGTTCGTCCGACGGGGAGGAGGCCGACGCGAGCCCGTCCGCGACATCGGCCTCGCCGTCCGCATCCGACGCGTCCGCCGCCGCGGGCGACGGCACCGCCTCGCCGCCGTCGGACGGCAAGAGCGGGCGCGACCTTCCGCAGCAGCCTGGCGGCCGGCCCTCCGCGTCCGGGCCCGCCCAGAACCCCACCTCCACGCCGCCGGCCGGCGGCGGTGAGCCCCCCGCGGGCGACCAGACCCCGTCCGCCCCCGCCACCCCGACCGACCAGACCACCCCACCCACCGACCCGCCCCCGGGCGGCGGAGTCGAGCAGCCGGAGTCCGGGGCGAAGTAACTCCGGGGAGACCTCCAAGCTTTGCTGGACGAACGGCCCACAGGAGTCCGGAGTTTGGGCGGGGCATGGGTTCGCTGGTGCAGCAAACGCATCGACCCCCGCCCTCGCCGCTGGGAGGGAGGGGGGACGCGACGGGGGCGGGGCGGGCCGCGGAGCGGGGAGAGGCGGCCCAGGACTCGAGTGAACCGCGCGGAGCGGCACGTGCCGAGGGTGTGCGCGCAATTATCTGCATGCGCGCGCTTCACACCCGGTGTGAACCTGTGCGGAACGGAGTCGGGCGCTGCTATTCGGCACGAGCGCGGGGAGTTCCGCGAGCGGGCCGGGCTACTCCTCGATGAGCGGCGGGAGTTCGGCGAGCGAGCCGATGTGCCAGTCCGCCGCCGCGGACGCCGCGCTCCCCGCCCACAGGTGGCCCCAGGGCCCGCGGCGGATGTGCGCGACCCGCAGCCCGGCGGCCTTCGCGGGGCCGACGTCGTTGGCGGGGTGGTCGCCGACGTACACGATCCGCTCGGGAACGGCCTGCGCGAGGCCGACCACGCGGTCGAAGAACTCGCGCTCCGGCTTGGCGGCGCCCCACTCCCCCGAGGTGGCGATCGCGTCGGCCGGGAGGTCGAGCGCGCGCAGGAGCTCGGCGGCGCGCGCGCTCTGGTTCCCGGCGATCACGACCCGCACGCCGGCCTGCCGCAGATCCGACAGGACGGGCCTGACGTCCGGGTACAGGTCGCTCTCCTCGAGCCGCTCCCCGTGCCCGGCGGCCTCCCGCGCCCGGTACTCGGCGGCCACGTCGGCGCCGGGCTTCGCGATCCTGATGGCGTCGGCGCTGTCCCGCCCCTGCGCGACGACCGCCCCGACCAGCGCGGACAGGGCATGCCGTGGAACGCCGAGCCATTCGGCCCACGATGCCCAGTAGCGGTCGTCGCATACGAGGGTCTCCCCGATGTCGAACGCCACGGCCTCGATCCTGCGGACAACCATGCGGGAAGCCTACGGCGTCAGCACCGGCGGCCCGGCCTGCTCCACCCCGTCTGCCACCGCGTCGGCCACGACATCGGCCACGACATCCGTCACGACATCGGCTACGACGCAGCTGACGTTGTCCGGCCCGCCCGCCCGTATGGCCGCGTCGATCAGCGCCCGGACCGCGTCGGCGGGCTCAGGCGTCGAGCCGACGACGCGGCGGATCTCCTCCGCGTCCACCACGGCGGACAAGCCGTCCGAGCACAGCAGATAGCGGTCACTGGCGCGCACATCGCGTACGCCCAGGTCGGGGGCGAACTCTCCGCCGCCGCCCATGGCACGCAGCAACAGCGCCCGCTGCGGGTGCGAGGCGGCCTCCTCTGCCGTGATGCGCCCCTCGTCGACCATTGACCGGACGAGCGTGTGGTCGAGCGTGATCTGGAAGAACCGCCCATCGCGGAGGAGATACGCGCGCGAGTCACCGATGTGGACGAGGGCCAGCCGGGAGCCGGACCACAGCATCGCGGTGAGCGTGGTGCCCACACCCGCCAGGGCCGGGTCGGACCCGGCCAGCTCGCTGACGGTGTCGTTGGCCTGGCGGGCCGCCTCCTCAAGGGCGTTGAGGAGATCGCCGAGCGGGGCGTCGCCGGTCTCGAGCCGCTTGAGGGCGTCGATGGCGACGGCGCTGGCGGGCGTGCGGACGGTCGAACCGGTGGGCGCGCTCGCAGCGCTCCCAGCGCTCCCAGCGCCGGCAGCTTTCGAGGCCTCCCCGCCGCCGAAGCCGTCGGCCACGGCGAGGAGCCGCGGGCCCGCGTAGGCCGTGTCCTCGTTCCGCTCGCGGACGGTGCCGGTGTGGGAGGCCGAGGCGTAGCGGATGCCGAACGTTCCGGAAGTGCTGCGGGCAGAAGTCATCGCGTTGTCCTTCCCGGACAGATGGTCAATGAGGAAGGCGGCGAGATCCCGGCGGGCGGCGGTGTCGCGTTCCGCCTGGACCCAGTACGCGGCGACCTCGGCGGCCGCCGCGCCCGGCTCCAGTCCGCACACCGCCCGGATCCGCGTCAGCGGCATGCCCAGGCGGCGCAGCCAGGCCACGAGCCGGGCCTGCTCCAGCTGAGCCGGATCGTAGAGCCGGTAGCCGGACGAGGGGTCGACGCGGGCCGGGGTCAGCAGCCCGAGCTCGTCGTACAGGCGCAGCGCCTTCGGCGAGAGCCGCGCGGCCCGCGCGAAGACCCCGATCGTCAGCAGCGCCATACTCACCACCACCTTCTCCATGCCGGACACATCGCCCGGCCACCGCGATGCTGAGGCTTCCCCCAGGGAGAAGGTCAACCGTCGGCCGTGGTTCCCCGCCGCGCCCGCTCCCGGCTCTCCCGACCGGGATGCGGCACGGCGCGTCCCGCAGCACCCTGGACGTATGGCTGCCGAGCACCCGCCCGTGATCGTGCACCCGCCGTCCCCGTCCGGCGGGCGGCGCGTGACCGTGCACGGCCAGATCGTGGGGCTGGCCCACGGCCGCGGGGACGTCGCCGAGTTCCTGCGCGCGGCAGGACTCGATCCGGCGGAGGTCTCGCTCAACGACCGGACGCTCATCGAGTGGCGCGGCGGCGACCTGGACCACTGGCCCCGCCCGGCCGCCTGACTGCCTACGGCTCCTGCGCCGGTCCTCTGGGCGCAAGCCTCTGACCTGCACCGATCGCCTGAGTGGGCGGCTGACGTGCGGGCAACCACGCTCAGTAGTCGTCGGCGTCAAGCCGCAGGGAACGATGGGCCCTCGCACCGCACCGGTCAGGGCGGCATGGACACGCTCTCACCCCGGGATGCATCATCCATGACGTGCGTCGTTGACGCGGGCACAGGTCTCACGGGCCCGTCAAGGCGGGTTGATCATCGCCGGATGTGTCGCGATAGGCTCACGCCGAGGCGGAGGGTGCATACGCATGCAGGAGGCGAGGTCCTCAAGGCCGACCATGAAGGACATCGCGTGCCGGGTCGGCGTGAGTATCAAGAGCGTGTCCCGCGTCTTCAATGGCGAGCCGGGGGTCTCCCCCGCCACCGCCCAGCGGATCACCGATGTCGCCCGGGAACTCGGCTTCCGCCGCAATGATCTCGCCCGCAACCTGCGCCAGGGCACACGTTCAGGTGTGGTGGGCCTGGCGCTGAAGCACTCGGCGACGCGCTTCTTCGGGGAGCTCGTCCGCGGGGTCGAGGAAGTGGCGGCGCAGGCGAACTCGGTGGTGGTCACGGCGAACACCCGCACTGCCGGCCGGGAGAAGGAGACCCTGCAGATGCTGTCGTCGCGGCGGCTCGACGGTCTGCTCATCGTTCCGACCGGCGACGATCACTCCTTCCTGGCCCCCGAGCAGGCGACGGGCATCCCCCTCGTCTTCGTCGACCGCCCGCCCCGGAGGCTGTCCGCGGACACCGTCCTCGCCGACGACGCCGCGGCGGGCGCCGGAGTCGCCGAGCACCTGCTGCGACACGGCCACCACAGGACGGCCGTCATCGGGGCGGCCGCGGGGCAGTACACGGTCGACGAGCGCGTTCGCGGCTTCCGCGAGGCGATGCACCGTGCGGGAACTCCTGTCGGCGACGACCTCGTACGTCTGGGCGTCGAGGACATCCGGGCGGCGCTGGCCGCGACCGCCGCGCTGCTCGGCTCGGCGGACCCTCCCACCGCGCTGTTCACCCTGAACAGCGTGTGCACCACGGGCGCTCTCCTGGCGCTCCACGAAGCCGGTGTGCGGGACCGTCTCGCCCTGGTCGGCTTCGACGACTTCGAGACCGCCGACCTGCTCAGCCCGCCGGTCACGGTCGTGGCGCACGACCCGGCCGCCATGGGGCGGACAGCGGCCCACAGGCTCTTCGACCGCGTCGCCGGGCTCGATGAGCCTCCCCGTACCTTCGTGATCCCGACCGAGTTGATCGCGCGCGGCTCCGGGGAGATCCCGGGCCCCGGGCGGACGCGGATGGCGACAGCGGGGTCTGTCCGGCACGCGTGAAGTGCCGCTCCAGGTCGGCCAGTTGGGGCGGACTGCGCACTCGGCCGAGGCTGGGGACGGCCATTCGAAGGAGCATGAACGTCAACGTTGACGTACTGCAGGCGGTCGGGAAGGATCCATTGCCGTAAATCGCTGCTTCCACCCGAGGGAGGGGGAGTGCCGGCATCCGGTGACGTGGCCGAGTTCGCCGCGCTGATGCACGAGTTGAAGACCCGGACCAACCGTAGCTACGCGGCCCTGGCGAAGCGGACCGGGTTGAGCGGTTCGGCCCTGCACCGCTACTGCTCGGGCGCGGGCGTTCCCCATGAGTACACCTCGGCGGAGCGCATCGCCAGGGTGTGCGGGGCGACTCCCGAGGAGTTAGCCGAGCTGCACAAACTGTGGGTCCTCGCGGATGCGGAGTGGCGCCGGCGCCAGTCGCGAACCGGTCAGAGCCTGCAGGGCGCACCGGGCAACGGTGCGGCAGACGAGCCTGCGTCGGCCGCCGAGCACTCCACGCGGACCGAAGAAGCGGCCGGAGAACGGACCGAAGAACGGGCGGGAGTACGGGCCGGAGAAGTCGCGGAGCCCGCACCGTCCCGCCCGCCGGTGCGGGAGTTCGAAGACCCCACGCGATGGCTGATCACCGGTGGACTGGCGCTCGCCCTGGTGGCCTTCGTCACGCTGGCCGTGGCCTTCACACCGGGGGCGGGCGAGGATCCGGCGCATCCGGCCGGTGACCCGAAAACCGGCTCTTCAGGGAAACTGCTGTTGAGCACCACATGCCCTGTCGTGTTGAGCATGGGCGAGGAAGATGCGTGTGTACGGGAGACCCAGCAGCTTCTGGCCAAGGCGGGGGCCTCGCTGGACATCGACGGCATGTTCGGGCCGGTCACTCAGATGCGGGTGATCGTCTTCCAGCTCTTCGCCGGACTGAATCCCAACGGAATCGTCGACGAGCGCACCAAACGGGCTCTCTACGAAGGCAAGGTGCGCTTGCGGCCGTGGTCCGCGCCCCGGCTGGAGCGCCGGATCCGGGAGGTCTTCGCCGAGGAACCGGATCGGGCAGTCGGGATCGCGCGCTGCCAGTCGCATCTCGATGCGCTCTTCAGTCTGGCCAACTCCAACGGGACGCGTAACTGGGGCGTGTTCCAGCTCTCCGACCGCGCCCTGAGAGAGCTGGGCGGAACGCGGCTGCAGGCGCTGGACCCCGAGTGGAACATCCGCGCGGCACGCCGGCTGTGGTCGCGTACCAAGGACTTCCGTGCCTGGACGTGCAACGAGGCGTACGAGACGGCCAGTCCCTCTCCGCGGGCGACCCGCGGCGCGCCCTGATTCACGGCTCGGCGAAGACCGGATCAGCGGCCCGCAGCCACGTCCGGTGCACCGCCGGATCCCATCATCGCGCGCGGCTACCCGCATCCGGCCTGCGGTTCACGAGCCACCAGTGTCTTGTCGTTCGCCGGAACGCACGTGCCCCGTCCGTCCTCCACACTGATGTCGGCGAACGCGAACGGGATGCCGACGGCACGGCTCGCACGCGGATGGTCCATCAACTGGAAGTGGATGTGGGGTTCGCTGGAATTCCCGGAGTTGCCGCATTCGGCGACCTGCTGGCCGGAGCGGACCGCATCCCCTGCCCGTACCGTGACCGTGCCCTTCCTGAGGTGGGCCAGCACCGCGTACGCTCCTTCGCCCACGTCGAGCACGATGTGATTGCCGAACAGCATCCGTGCCCCGCCGGCTTCGCGGACCATCGCCTCGGCGAACATGCAGGCCAGACCGAGAGGGCCGGTGCGCGCCCTGTGGTCCCGCGCCGAGTCGTGGACGGCGACGACCTCCCCGTCGGCCGGTGCGTAGACCGGTCGCCCGAAGGACGGGAACTTCTCGCGGGCGATCAGGCCCTTCTCCGCGGGTTCGCCGCGCCCGGGAACGCCTTCGGGCACATGGACCATGTCCACGGCGAAGGTCTGGGCGAGGGAGTGGATGCCGTGGCTCGGCACCGCGCTGCCCGGGCTGTTGACCACCATCCAGCGCCCTGCCACCGGCGCCCCGGTGACGCGGGAGTCGCGCCGGGGCCCCATCGGCAGGAAGAGCAGCCCGAAACCCGCCGTGCAGAAGAACAGGCCGGTGAACACCGCGCCGAGGCCGAGCAGGGTGCGCACCGTGCGGTCGGGGACGACGATGAGCAGCGCCACGCCGAGGCACACGAGCACGACGCCGCCGCGGGCGAGTAGTGGCCGGGCCCTCATCAGCCGTCGGAACGTCCGCAGTTCGATCAGCTTGGCGTTCGGTGTCACAGGTGGAGCCCTTCGGTTCGCCGTGCCGCTGTCAGACGTTCTGCAGGATCTGCGTGATCTTCATGCGCTTGCCGGTATGCAGGATCGACCGGTTGTAGATGACCCCGCCCAACCAGACTACGAACGCCGTCACCGCCAGCAGGATCACCGCGGGAAGCACGATCTCGGCCGGGGAAGCCACGCCTCCGGCCATCCGCAGGGGGACGAGAATGGCGGAGAACGGCGGTATGTAGCTGAACGCGGCGAGCCAGCCCGCACCGATGTCCTGCAGCCCGATCACCGCGATGACCAGCGCCGTGGTGTTGACCAGTTGCAGGGGGATCGTCAGGCCTGCCAGCTCTTCCTGGCGGGAGACCATCGAGCCCACGGCCCCGTAGACGAAGCCGTAGAAGAGGAACCCGAGGAGGTACCACGCCAGGCTCGCCCCGGCCACCCGCAGGATGGTTGACTCGATGGCCAACGCGCCCGAAACCGAAGCGGTCACGACACCCGCGGCCGCCACGGCGAGCAGCTGGATCAGGCCGACCGCGCCGATCCCGAGAACCTTGCCGATCAGCAGCGGAGTCGGGCGTACCTTGGCGAGGAGGATCTCGATCACCCGGGTGCTCTTCTCCTCCACGACGCCCTGCGCGACCGAGCCGCCGGAGCCGACGATCTGGCTGAACAGCATGAGCGAGACGACATAGGCCAGGACCACGCGCTGCTCGTCACCGGAGTCGGTGGTGGTGAAGTGGACCTGGGGGTGGACGGCCAGTGCCTCGACGTCCGCGCCCTGCCGCCGCAGTTCGTCGGTGAACGCCTGCCGCTCCAGGCGGGCGGTCAGCCAGTCGGCCAAGGCCCGGTCGGACGTCTGCCGCACGGTGATCGTCACATCCGCGCCGTTGACGACGGCCATGCCGTCGACGTCCTCAGCGTCGAACAGGCCACGCGCTCGGGCCACGCTCCCGGCCTCGCGGATCCCGACCTGCTCACCCGCAGCTCCCTGGGCCGTCAGTGCCGCCTTCTGACGCGTGGACAGCCCGACGATCGCGACCGACTTGCCGTTGTCGCCGCCGAAGAAGCTCGGCAGCAGCGCGAGTATCGCGACGATCGCCATGGTCAGCAGAGTGCCGGCGATGAAACCCGCGGAGCGCAGCCGGGTGCGCAGCTCCCGCGAGGCCACGAGCCGTACGGACGTGGGCGCGGAGAGATGGTCAGGTTCGCTCGGGGCCATCGGAGTTCACCACGTCTCGGTAGAGATCGGTCAGGTTGGGCTGGGCGAGGGTGAACTCGCGGACGGGTCCGAGGGACTGGGCCGCGGCCAGCAGTTCCTGGTCACGGCCCCTCTCGATCTCGACACGGCAGGCGTTGTGCTCGCACTCGAGCTCGGTCACTCCCTCAAGGCTCGCGGTCCATCCGGGCGTCATCCCGTCGCCGACGATCCGGTAGCTCACGGGCTCGCTCTCCCGCAGTGCGCCGACCGACCCGCACGCCACGATGCGGCCACCGGAGATGATGACCACCTCGTCGCAGAGCCGTTCCACGAGATCGAGTTGGTGGCTGGAGAACAGCACGGGCTTGCCCAGCGCCGCCTGCTCCTTGAGCACGTCGCTCATGACACCGACCGCGGTGGGGTCGAGCCCGGAGAAGGGCTCGTCGAGGATGAGCATCCGGGGATCGTGCAGCAGGGCCGCCGCGAGCTGAACCCGTTGCTGGTTGCCGAGGCTCAGCTCGGACAGCCTGGCCTGCCCGGCCGCCCCGAGTCCGAGCCGCCCGGTCCACTGCCTGGCAGCCTCGCCCGCTTCCTCCGCGGAGAAGCCGCTCAGCCGGCCGAGGTAGGTCAACTGCTCCAGGACGCGCATCCGTGGGTAGAGGCCGCGCTCCTCCGGCATGTAGCCGATGCGCTTGCGTTCCCTGACGCCGATGGGCTCGCCGTCGACGAGCACCCGTCCGGAGTCCGCCGAGGTCAGGCCGAGCACGATCCGCATGGTCGTGCTCTTGCCGGCGCCGTTGCTTCCGACGAACCCCACGATCCGCCCCGCCGGTACGGAGAAGCCGACATCGTGCAGCACCGGTTTGTCCGCGTAGGCCTTGACGAGGCCGACGATGTCGAGGCCCTGGGTGCTCTCGCCCGCGCTCACCGGCTCTGCTCCGGCTTCCGGTAGGTCGCCACGAACATGGGCCCCTCCTCGGCGTACGGGCCGCCTGTCCAGTCCGCGTGGTGACCGACCGGCTCCAGGCCCGCGCCGGCGGCGTAGCCGTCGATCTCCGCGGGGGTGGTCAGCCTGCTCAGCTCGGTGCCGATCCGGAACTCGCCCTGGTGGAACCAGATGTGGGAGGCCTGCCACAGCGACGCCTGCGCATCGATCATCCACGAGGTGAACAGGCCGGTGTTCGGCTCGCCGTACGGGACGAAGAAGGTGGCGGTGCGCTTTCCCTCGGCCATCGCCAGGATGCCGGGGGCGTTGTGCGTCTCGATGACCAGGTGGCCGCCGGGAGCGAGCCGGTCCGCCGCGTGCCGAACGGCCTCCTTCTGCTGCCCGGCGTCCAGCACCATCGACAGCGTGCCGCAGACGCAGTACACGAGGTCGTAGACGCGCTCATCGGTATAGGTGCGCAGATCGGCGTGGACCGCCGTCACATCCACACCCGCGTGCTCCGCATCGCGGCGGAGCCTGTCGAGCATCTCGGGGGACGAGTCGACCCCGACGACCGTGCCGATCCGCCGGGCGAGCGGGATCGCGATCCGGCCGGTGCCCACCCCGAGTTCGAGAGCACCGCGGTCACCGGCCAAGGCGGCCAGTGTGCCGGCCGTGCTGTCCGCGGAGGCGTCCTTGGGAAACAGTTGGTCGTAGAATGCCGCGAACTGGCGGCCGTATCCGATGTCGTCGACCTGAGTCATGCGATACCTGCCGAATTCAGTGGTACGAACGGTGAGATGAAGGCGTACTGGGGATCTTCCGAATCGTCGTGGCCGCTGTACTGCACCACCAGGAACTGGAATCCCTTGATCGCCGCATGCCGTTCGTCCTCCTCTTCCCTGATCCGGCGGATCACGAAGTCGCGAAGCAACCGGTACACGGCGGTGTCAACGATCTTCACGTCCTTCTTCCCCACCACTCCGACGATCTCGTTGCAGGTGTCGAAGACCCCTTTTTCCTGGCGCCGGCCGGGAAACCACACGACCTGCCGCCACTTCCTCTCGTGGATCCGGGAGGCCGCCTTCCACGGTGACTCCTCGTCCGTGACCGACAGGGTCCGGAACAGCAGATGGAAGTCGTGTCTGGCGGGCTCGGGGGCGAAGAACCTCCAGTTCGGTATCAGCAGGCCGACGTGGTCGTATCTGCGCAGCCGGTCGAACGTCCGGAGCGGATGCTGGCTCAGCAGCGTGACCACGAGCCACGAGGCGAAAGCGAACTCCACCGCGCGGGCCGCGGCGGCCCCCTTCCCCGGCACGGACCTGCCTCTTCCGGGCATCGGCATCACCGCCCCTCGTCCGTTGTCCTGAGCTGGGTGACGAATGCGCCGATCAGCGCGGAGATCTCGCTTGCCGGCCGCTGGTTGAGCAGCAGTTCGTCGTGTTCGGCATCGTCGATGCAGTGCTGGTCGCCGCTCGGCGCCGACGCCACGAGTTCCGCGTGGAGTTCCGCCTGGGCCCTGTCCTTGTGGTGCGTCCTGGTCGCGGCGACCAGGCGCAGCGGAACACCGATTTTGGGAAGGATTCCGTCGTGGTTGAGGAATTCGGCATAGGCGGCCCGCCATTCGCGGCGGCCCGCCTGCCACAGTTTCCGGTCGCGGTACTGGGCGAGGGCGAGCGCCCGCGTGTCCGCGGGCAGCCAGGCCAGCCACTCCGGGGGCGGGAGCAGCGCGCCGAGGCCCAGGCGGATGGACTGCGGCATAAGCGACAGCGCGAAGGTGAGGGTCCGGGCGCCCTCGGCCTGGGACTGCGACCTGTGCAGCTCGGCCGGGTGGCTCGGGTCGATGAGCACCGCGCCGACGGCGATGTCGCGCAGCGACTCGAGCGCCCGCACGATGAGATACCCGCCGAGCGAGTGGCCGACGAGCACCACGGGGCGCTCACCGGCCACCCCGCGTACGAGGTCGGTGAGGTCGGCGACCGCCGCGCCGAGCGTGAACGGATCCGTCCGCCGGTATTCGCTCCGGCCGTAGCCGGCGCGGTTGTACGACAGCACCGGGTGGTCGCGGGCCAGCGCGCGCCGGAGCCACACCCAGTGCTCCGAGGTGGACAGCAGGCCCGTCTCGAAGACCACGACCGGATCGAGGGGCGCCGTCTGGCGGTCCGTCCCGGTGAACCGGTACGCCAGCAGGTTGCCCGCGCTCGTCTCGAAGAGCTCCTCGTCCCGCGTACCGCGCAGCACCTCGCGGTGGCGCAGGAACTGGGCCGCGACTCCCGTCGCGCACGTGACGCCCAGCAGCCCTCCCGCGACGCGGGGAAGGATATTGCTCCTGCCGCTTATCGCCCGCCTCCGGGAAGCTCGCGGCGCTGGGTCACGTACAGCACGGCCGGATAGGTCGCCACGAACGCCCAGACGAACCGACCGAGACCCATCACGCGGGCGTTGACCAGGTGGAAGGCCCCGGTCGCGGTCAACAGCGCGGCGGCGGCCCTGCCCTTCGCCAGAAACACCGCCGGGAAGGCGCACTCCATGGCGAGCACCGCGTGCCCCAGGATCTTGGAGGACCGGGGGTAGCGCTGGATGAGCCGGAAGACCTGCGCGTCCCCGTAGGTCTCGGTGCGCATGATTCCGGGCAGCGCCGCGCCGGTGCGCCAGGTCGGACTGACGACCTTGACGTATCCCGAGATCGCGTAGGACATCGTCGACTGCAGTGCGATGTACCACAGGCAGGCGTCGACGATCCTGGGCTGCCGCTCGCCGATCCGGGCGACGGTCGACGCGGTCTGTACGAGGAAGGAGAGCTGGTCCGAGCCGTCGGTGCCGTAGTGGTGGCGAGGATAGGTGGCAAGGGCGGACAGCGCGAGGAAGCCGTTCGCCGCCGCACGGTGGTTCCGGTGCGTGCCCGGCAGGAGCAGCGACGCGGCGGCGGCCGCCCGGGCGCCGTGGATGATCCTGGTGGTTCTCCGGTCCGCGATGAAGTCGAGGGCCTTGCGCACCACGGGTGGCGCCGCCGCGAAGTTCTCCCGGGCCAGGTCCCAGTTGTTCAGCCCGCCCTCGCGCCGGTCCCGCTCGGTGACCAGGAGCTCCAGGCTGCTGACGAGGTGCGTCATCGCGCTGATCTGCTCTCCGGCGGTCAGGGCCGTGTTCCGACCGATGGCCGGGGAGGAGAACACTCTCCTCGCGATTGAGGAAATTGCCGACCCCACTGCTGTTCCCGTTCCTTTCCCCGACCATCGATCTTCATGTGCCGTCCGGAATCAACGGCGGTCATACGCATACGCTTGCGCGTCGATACCGCCCGGCGGCGGGGACTTCAGCCGAAAACCGCTTGTCCGACCGCCACGCCGGCCGCGAAGGCACCGGCCGAGGCGGCTGCGCCGGCGACACCCGCGGCGAAGGCGGCCGGGGTGGCCAGCACCGGGCTCATCGCACTGATCCACTCGGACTCCGCCGAGTGCATCGAAACCGAACGCAGCTCCTCGCTGGCGTTCACCTTCTCCAGGACAGAAGACATCTACTTCTCCTTGGCTTTCTATGGATTCAGATCTGGTTCGGACGAATCAGTCGTTGACGGCCCAGCTGACCGCGATGCCCCCGCCGAACGCGGCGGCGGTGACGGTCACGCCTGCGGCCACGGCCGCGGGGGTGGCGAGCACCGGCTCGCTCGCGGACAGACTCTCCACGTCCGCGAGACCGGAGGCGGCGGAACGCAGTTCCTCGCTGGCGTTCACCTTCTGCAACATGGTTGCCATTCGTTCCTCCTCGACTATTACTCAACCTGGAGTGCGGGTTGAACCGAGCGAAAAGCTAGCCACAAAAACGTGTCAGCGGTATGGGAATCCGGCGGGAGGGATGGCGGCTTCTTTCAAGGGCGTCCCGCATAAAACCTGTCAACCGTGCGGGCTGCGGGGGCAGGTCAATCGGACACCACCGCCGCCCCCACGACGAAGCCCACGATCGCGGCCACGATGGCGATGGCGGCGGACGCCGCACCGACGACGAGCAACGCCTGGGCGGGCCGCCACGCCTCCAGCTGTGCCCGGTGGGCCACGGAGATCGCGACAGGCGGCGGCGCGGCGTCCCCCGCCTCGTCCCGCTGGGCCTGCCGAGCCTCGGTCTTCACAGGTGAGCCCCTGGATTCCGGCTCGTTCGCGATCTCCTCGGCGGCCGCGTGCCACCGCTTCTCCCACAGGTCCACGTCTCCGCCGCACGCCTCGGCATAGGCCAGCGTGACGGCCAGAGAGGGATGTTGCAGTCCCCGAGCGGCCTCGGCGAGGGTCGCGGCCGAGTAGTGAACGGACTCCGCCATTTTTCGGTAAGAAGGTCTTCCGGCATCCCTTCGCAGCTCACGCAGTTCATGGGCGAACCGCTGCACGGTGCCGGCCGATGGATCTATCACTCTTTCTGGCCTGGGCATTGCCCTCCCTTGATGTAAGGCGTCAATGTGCCCGCACAATCGCCGGAGGCGTCAGGGCCGCACAACCGGGAGCGGGGATCTTGGGACGGCGGGACGGTGATTGCCGTCCCACCTGCGAAGAGATGACCAGCGGGGGACGCCGCCGGGGACAGCATTCGCGCTCTCGAGGGCATTCCCCTTCCCCACAGACATGGAATGTTCAACTACCCCCGGGAAAACGGGAGTCGCAGCCGCAATGGCCGGACGAGAAAATAGCGGAAGAGCCGATTTCCCCTGGGGATTGAGAACCGTCAGTCCCGCCGGGCGACCACCCGATAGGCGTTGGCCAGGCCCCACGGGCGTGCCAAGGGCTTGACCAGGAGCCGGTCCAGCAGGGCTGCGGCGAGAAGAGCGGGAACGCCCGCCAGCAGAGTCGCGGTGCGCAGCAGACGGCGGAGCCGGGTCGGCGGCGTCGCCAGCCAGGGAGCGTCCTCCGGCGGGGCGACGGCATCCAGCAGCAGCCATACGGCACCGAGCAGGTCGACCGGGTCATGCGGCTCGGCGTGCTGCTCCGCGACCACGGTGAAACCGAGTTCGGCCAGCTCCTGGCGGAGGTTGGCCACCGGGATGAAGTGGAGGTGCTGTGGCTGGAGCCACGGCAGCCACCATCGGCCGAGCAGCCGGGCCCAGCGGCTCTCCGGGTCGGGCACTTCGATCAGCAGATGGCCCCCGGGGCGGATCGTCCGCCGTGCCGCCCGGAGTTCCTCTCTGGGCTCGGTGCTGTGTTCGAGGTAGTGGAACATGCTCACCACGTCGTAGCCGTCGCCCAGTCTTTCGGCCAGGTCGACGAAGCTGCCGCGGATTCCCCGCTCCACCCGGCCGGCCTGCTCGGCAAGTTCGACGCCTGCGCTGAGGTCGAGCCCGTCGAAGGATGTGCCGGGGAAGACGGTGCGGGCCGTCTCGCAGTAGTGGCCGTGCCCGGTGCCGACGTCCAGCCAGGTCCCGGGGCGTTCGGCGAAGGGCCGCAGAGACTCGGCGCGTTGCCGGTACATCTTCTGCCGTCCGGCGAAGACGCCGCCGAGACTCTTCTCCCCCAGCCCGTCGTAGAAGTCCCGGTAGTAGAACTCCAGGCCCTCGGCGTTCAGTCTGGGGTTCTGGAAGACGTGACCACACTGCAGGCACCGGTCGAGCAGGAAGCGGCCCGGCTTGTGCTGGAAGAGATCGGACGTCCGAAGCCGTTCCCGGAGCCGGCCCGAGCCGCACCACGGGCAGTCGTCCCGCCGCGGCTCGAAGAACCGCTCGGTGCCCTGGGCCAACTCGGCCTGGTAGCCCGGACGCAGCGCGGAGACGGCCCCGGCGCGGCCGGCCGTCGCGGGCTCTTCGGGTCGTCCGTCGGTGCTGCTGCTCATCGCTTCTCCCTGGGGCCTTCGGCGGCGGCTTCGACGGCCAGCTGCTCGAGGTGGGTGGCGGCTGCGGCGGCGCCGCCCGCGGCGCGGAAGGATGCCCCGACGCGCTCGGCCGCGGTGCGGAGACCCGGCTCGTGGAGGACGGTGTCCAGCGCCTCGCCGAGCTGTGGCGCCCTGACCCTGCCGAACCTGACCCGGATGCCCGCCCCGGCGTCCACCACCTGCGCGGCCACGACGGGCTGGTCGTCGCGGATGGGCGCCACGACCAGCGGGACGCCGTGCCACAGGGCCTCGCACACGGTGTTGTGCCCGGCGTGACAGACGACGGCGCCGACGCGTTCGAGCAAGGACAGTTGAGGGACGCTCGGGAGCACCAGGATGTCCTTGTCCTCCGGGCCGGCCGGGGTGCAGGGCGGAGTGCCGAGCGAACCGGCCGGGTCGACGATCACCATCTGCAGGCGGTCGGCGCGGCTGCGCCCGGCCTCTCGGCACTCGGCGAGGAACCGTGCCCCGGCGTCGGCGTTGGCGGTGCCGAGGGTGGTCAGTACCGTGGGGCGCGCGGGGTCGAGCCACTCCCAGGGGAAGTCCGGCGCCACGGGGCGCGCGGCGATCGACGGGCCGACATAGCGGATACGCTCGCCGGCCCGGGAGGCCCGGCCGGCGAGTTCCTCGGTGGTGAAGGCGAGCACCAGGTGCGGCGAGAAGCGGGGGTCGGCCGTGGCGGCCGGGTCGCCGATGCGGCCGCGCAGCTCATGGAGCAGCCCGCTGAGCCAGGCGTCGATCTTGGGCATGCCGTCGAGCGCTCCGGTGAACTCGGCCGAGGTGGTGGCCGACGTGGCCCACGGCACGCCCAGCCGTTCGGCGATCAGACCGCCGGCGACGGTCTGCTGGTCGGCGACGAGCACATCCGGGCGGAACGCCTCGACCGCCGCGTGCACACCCGGGGCCATCTCCTCCGCGAGCGGCACCAGGAACCCCTCCCAGAGGAATTTCAGCGCGCCCGGCCCTCGCACATCCGGCGGGCGGACGGCACCGCCCTCACCGAGCCGTTGCCCGGCGCAGCGGAAGACCACCGCCCCGTCCCCCGTCAGCTGTCCGACGAACTCCGGCATTCCGGCCCAGGCCACCTGGTGGCCGCGGGCAGCCAGTTCCGCCCCGACGCCGATGGTCGGATTGATGTGCCCGACGAGGGGCGGCACGACGAAGAGGAAGCGGCTCACCGCGCGTCAGCCTCCGCCAGGGCAAGGCCGGGCGGCATGCCGCCCGGCTCGCGGATCCATGACAGGAGGAGGTCGAGAACCTGCGCGGGCGCCTCGGCCAGCACGGAGTGTCCGTGGCCCGGGACGACGACCGAACGGGTGCCGGGAAGCAGCGCCTCCAACCACCGGACCTCCCCGGCGAGTTCCGAGTCGGCGCCGTAGACGGCGAGCACCGGGCAGCACACCGCCCTGACCTGATCCTCGCTCAGCAGTCGGCTTTCCGGGACCTCCTGGGCGAGGGAGGTGGTACGCACCAGCCGGGCCGCCGACTTCGCCAGCCGGGCGGTGTGCGCACCTTGGTGAGCAGTGATCCAGGCCAGCGTTTCGGCCTCGTGCGCGACCAGTTCGGTGGAGATACGCCGGAGGATCCCGGTGATCTCCGCCGCCCAGGCTTCGGTGGCCGGCTTGGCTTCGATCACCGAGAGGCCGGCCACCCGCTCCGGGTGGCGGATGGCGTACTCGAAGGCCACCGTTCCGCCGAAGCAGTTGCCGACCAGATGAACCGGGCCGGTGATCTCCAGTCGGTCGAGCAGCCGCTCCAGATCGGTGACGAACGCGTCGAGTTGGTACCCGTCGGCCGGGCGCTCGCTGCGTCCGTGGCCCCGCTGGTCGTACATGACCACATCTGTCCCGGCGGCGGCGAGGCCCGGGGCAACGGTGAAGTAGTAACTGGCCAGGCTGTCGGTGAGCAGCCCGTGCAGGAGTACGGCGGTGGCGGTGGCCGGGCGGCCGTGGGCAGGGGCCAGGCGCTGCACATGGAGCCTGATGCCGCCCGGCCCGTCGCCGGTGTGGATCATCGTCATGGGTCAGCTCCCCTCGGCAGCCATGAGGCTGCTCTCCTCGGCAGCGCTGAGGCTTCTCTCCTCCGCGGCCCTGAGGCTGCGCACGACGTACTCGACGAGTCGTCCGACCGTGAGGCCGATGATCTCGTCGAGCTCCAGACCGGCCACGAACTCGGCGAAGTTGACCTGCCGCCCGTAGCGGGCCTCCAGGCTGCCCCCCAGAGTGACCAGGTCGATGCTCTCCAGCTCCAGGTCCTCGGTGAAGCGGGTCTCCATGGTGATCTCGATGTCGTCGAGGCCGTACTCGTCGAGCATCGCCTCGAGCATCCCGGCGATGTCCGCGAGGACGGCCGGCTCGTCCGCCGCGGGCGCCGGGGCGGTCCGCTCGCTGCTGGTCACTGATCGGTCTCCTCGGTCTCGTCTGCCGGGCCGGTCGTCCAGGCCACGGCGTAGTCCCTGCTCGGCAGCCCCGGAGGGTTGACCGTCCATGTGCTGTGCACCCGGTAGCGGCGCTGCGGCCGTTCGCCCGCCGCGGCCACCTCGACCAGGAGCCGTTCCGGTTCCGCCGCGACCACGGCGAAGTCCCGCGGCCGGCCGAGGAAGCCGGTGCCCTCCGCCTTCGCGACGGCTTCCTTCGCCGCCCAGAAGGCCGTGGCCCACCGTGCCTCCGACTCACCAGTGGCGGCGCACACCGCGGCGAGGAGTTTCCGCTCCGGCTCCGCGAAGGCGACGGTGAGGGTCTGCTGGTCGCGGTCGGCGATCTCCTCGATGTCGATGCCGGGGCCCGGCCCGCCGTGGTGGCCCGTGTGGTGACCGGGTGGGCGCTGCACCACCAGCGCCACCCCGGCCTCCGCCCGGTGCGCGAGCGAGAGGGCCAACTCCGGCAGCGTCCGGCCGTGGATGCCGGTGGCGTACGGGCGGCCGTGTTCGTCGTTGCGCACCTGGATCTCGGCGGGGAAGACCGGGCCCTCTCCCCGCTCCCAGAGCCACTGCCGCACGGCGTCCTTGGCCGCGATCCGGCCGAGCAGCCACTGCCTGCGCCCGCGCGGCGGACGGCGCTCGTACTCGGCCCGCTCGGCGCCGCCCAGATGGTTGCGCATGATCAGCTCGCGGGAGGCCAGGTCCGGCCAGCGCTCGTGCAGCAGGACCCAGCCGCCGGGCCGCGGCCTGGACAGTGTGCTGCGCTGAGGGAAGCGCTCCACCGCTCTGGTCTCGGGATGGTTGTCGAAACGGCGGTCCTGCCAGCCGGTGAGTTCCGCCCACACCTCGCCGTCCGCGACGAGCTGCACATCGGCTTCGAGTACGGCGTCCGTCAGCGAGGCGATCCTGACCAGGCACTCCACCTCGGTGCCGGGGCGCGGGTGCGGACCGAAGAAGCGCAGATGCCGTATGCCGACGGGGAAGACCACCGTCCGCTCGGTGCGGGTCGCCATGATCCAGTAACCGAGGAGCTGGCCGACGTTGTCCAGCAGCGCGCCGGGCGCGGGCGGCGTGGTGATCCTTCCGCGTACGTGCCGCTCCCCCATCGCGGTGATCTCCGTGATGCCCTGGAACGCCGGGCCGTGGAACATCCATCGCTCGCTGTAGAGCTCGGCCGCGCTGTGGTCGGGAATGCGCTCGGCGGCCGGGTCCGTACGCCACGGGGCCGGGCGGATGTCCGCGTACCGGGGCGCGAGTTCCACCTCGCCGCGCGCGCTGCGGCCGAAGGCGACGGCGAACCGGTCCGAGGCGTCGGGCGACGGCGTCACGGTGACCGGCACATCGGTGGGCGGTGTGGCGGTCACCCACTGGTCGAACCGGGCGCTGTGCACGCCGACGGCCCGCAGCGTGGGCATGGCCTGCTCCGCCGAGTCCATGAGGTGCTGGACGATCGTGGTGGCCGGGACGACAGGCCATCGGTCCGCCTCGTCGGGCCAGCCGGGCCGCTGCTGGAAGAAGCAGTGGTCGCGCAGGTACGGCATGGCGTCGGTGGAAACCCGCAGGACGGTGCGCCACTCGCGGGCCGGGCCCGCCGCCTCCGCCCGGGGTGCGGTCAGCCCCGTCGGCGGGGACGCCGCCGCACCGCCGGAGGAAGCCACGGGCTCGGCGGCCGCCGGAGGTTCGGGAGCGGACGGGAGCCGGCCGGATGCCGCGATCAGCTCGGCGGCCGTATCGGCCGTCTCCCGCAGCAGCGCCCCGAGCTCGGCCGCCACCGGGAAGCGCTCCGCAAAAGCGTCCAGCGCGAGCGCCGACTCCGGTCCACGATCAGGGGTCAGGTCCGCCGAGTGGGACGCGAGTTCGCCGCGCAGGATCGCCACGCCGGGCCCGTCGAGGGAGATCAGCGCACCCCCCAGGTCGAGCCGCACCGGCGGTCGCGCGGCAGCCGCGGGCCGGGCGGAACGTACCGCTCCATGCCCCGCGGCGGGACGGGGCAGCGACGGGTCCACGGTCGCGCCCTCCGTCCACAGGGCGGTGGCCACCCGGCGGAGCCCCGCGACACCGTCGCGGCGCGGCGAGTTCGCGGCCACGGCGAGGTGTTCCCTGCCGTTCAGGGTGTCGCCGATGAGCGAGGTCAGCTGTCCGGTGCCGACCTGTACGAACGCCCGGAAGCCCGCCTCGTACATGGCCAGCGTCAGAAGCCGGAAGCGCACCGGCTCCAGCAGGTGCCGCACGAACAGCTCGCGCACCCCGGCCTCGGTCGGCGGATACGGGGAGGCCGTCGTCCCCGACCACACGGGGACGGCCGGCGGGAACAGCTCGAACCGTTCCGCGACGGCCCTGATCGGCCCCAGGCAGGGGGCCAGCATCGGCGTGTGGAAGCCCGACTGAAACGGCAGGACCTGTGCGATCACCCCCTCGGCACGCATCGCTCGCACGAACTCCTCGACGGGGGCCTCGGGTCCGCACACCATCGACTGGTTCGGCGCGTTGTCGTGGGAGAGCACGACGCGGTCGTCCGTACGCTCCCGGAGGGCGGCCAGCACCCGCTCGGCGGGAGCGCCCAGGACGGCGAAGGCAAGGCCGGGCACGCGTAGCGCGTCGGGGTCGAAGGAGTCGAGGAAGTCGTCTACCGCGTCACCGGAGTACAGTCCGCCCGCCGCCATCGCGGTCCACTCGCCGACGCTGTGCCCTGCCACCGCGTCCGGCACGACTCCCATCCGCCGCAGCGCGCCGTCCAGGAGGCGGCCGACGCCGAAGACGCCGGCCCCGTGCCGGCCGATGTCGCCGACCCGCACCTGCCCGACGGAGCGGTCGGCAGCGGGACCGGAAAGCCCGAAGTATTCGGCGACGCCGTCCACCCGGGGCTCGAACTCCCCCTCGAGGCCGGGGAAGACGAAGGCGAGCTTGCCCGGGTCGCCGGGGTCGCTGTGGTCGCAGGCGCCGAGCAGCGGACGGGGCGTGAACCAGATGTCGTTGCGGCCGCGCCAGGGGCGGCCCTTGGCCACCATGCGTCTGGCCAGGGCCAGCCGCTTGGCAGTCGGGTCGACGATGCCGAGCCTGCTGCGCCGCGCGTCGTCGGGCCGCGCGGACGCGGTGGCGAGCACGCCGGAGTCGTCCGCCGCGAGCAGCCCGGCCAGCTGCTCCGGAGTGTCGGCGGCCAGGGCCAGGACGCGCTCCGGCTCGGTCACGGCGGCCCTGGGTACGGGTGCCCTGGGTACGGGTGCCCCAGGTACGGCGGCCGCGGGTACGGCCGGGGCGGGCCCCGGCGCGGCGGCCGCGGGTGCGGGCTCCAGCACCACATGGGCGTTGATCCCACCGAAGCCGAAGGCGTTCACCGCGGCGCGGCGTACGGGCCGGTCCGGGCCGGTCTCCCACGGCACGGCCTTGTCGATCGTACGGAACCGGGTGGGCGCCAGCGCGGGGTGCGGGTCGTCGCAGTGCAGGGTGGGCAGCAGCAGTCCGTGATGGACCGCCAGGGCGGCCTTGACCAGGCCGGCCACCCCGGCGGCCGGCATCGTGTGGCCGATCATCGACTTCACCGACCCGATCACGGCCCGGTCGTGGGTGGTGTCGCCGCCGGTGAGGTCGGTGCCGCCGGTGCCGCGAGTGGCGTCGGTGCCGAACACCGCGGCCAGGGTGGCCAGTTCGGCCGCGTCGCCGGTCGGCGTCGCCGTGCCGTGCGCCTCCAGCAGCCCGATCGAGCCCGGCTCCCGCGGGTCGAGGCCGGCCGCCCGCCACGCCTGCCGTACCGCCCGCGCCTGACCACCCGGGTCCGGGCTGACCAGGCTCGCGGCACGGCCGTCACCGGCCACCCCGGTACCCCGGATGACCGCGTAGACCCGGTCCCCGTCCCGTTCCGCGTCGGCGAGCCGTTTGAGCACGACGACGCCGGTGCCCTCGCCGATCAGGATTCCGTCGGCCCCTCGGTGGAAGGGCCTGATCCGCTGGCTCGGCGACAGCGCGCGGAGCTGCGAGAAGACACTCCACAGGGTGATGTCGTGGCAGTGGTGCACGCCGCCCGCCAGCATCACGTCGCACCGGCCGGAGGCCAGCTCTCCCACAGCCTGGTCGACCGCGACGAGCGACGAGGCGCAGGCGGCGTCCACGGTGTACGCCGGGCCGCGCAGGTCGAGCCGGTTGGCCACACGCGAGGCGGCCAGGTTGGGCACAAGACCGATGGCCGCTTCGGGATGGTCGGGGCCGAGCTGGTCGGTGAAGGCCGCGTGGACGCGCTCCAGTTGGTCGGACCCGAGGCCGGGCAGCAGCTCGCCGAGGGTGCGTACGAGCTGCCGGGCCGTGCGCACCCGCTGGTCGAGCCGGACGAGGCCGGGGGTGAGGTAGCCGCCGCGACCCAGCACCACACCCACCCGGTGCCGGTCGGGCAGCCGCTCCTCGCCGCCCGCGTCGGCGACGGCAGCGGCGGCCACGTTCAGCGCGATCAGCTGGTCGGGCTCGGTGCCGGACACCGTGGCGGGCATGATCCCGAACCGGGTGACCTCCACCTCGGCGAACTCGTCGACGAACCCGCCCCGTCGGCAGTACACCCGGTCGGCCGCGGCCGGACCGCGCCCGCCGTCCGGATCGTAGAAATCGGCGTCCCACCGCCCGGCCGGGACGTCGGTGATCGCATCAGCGCCGCTCACCAGATTCCGCCAGTACGCCGCCAGGTCGGGGGCGCCGGGCAGCAGAACCGCCATGCCGACGATGGCGACCGGGGGCATCCGGCCGGCCGTCCTCCCGTCCGCCACGGTCACCATCCCGATGCCGTGTAGACGACGGCACGGGCCGACTCGTCGCCCCAGGCGAGCTCCCGCAGCAGCGCGAGCGTTCCCTCCTCGGGATCGATGAGTTTGATACCGCGCCGCGCGTACTCGCGCCCGAGCTCCGGGGTGACCATGCCGGTGTGCGAACCCGCAGGAGCCCACGGGCCCCAGTGCACGGTCAGCGCCCGGCGGCCGGTACGGGCCGCCCACTGTGTGCCCAGGGCTTCCAGTACGTCGTTGGCCGCCGCGTAGTCCACCTGGCCGCGGTTGCCGAGCACGGCGGAGATGCTGCCGAAGAGCACGGCGAAGGACGGCCCGTCCGGCAGTTGTTCCAGCGCCTCCAGCAGCGTGCTCGCGCCACCCGCCTTCGTATCGAAGACCCGCTGGAACGACTCGGCGGACTTCTCCTCGATCAGCCGGTCCTCGATGACGCCCGCCGCGTAGACGACGCCGTCCAGCCGGCCGTGGTCGGCGTGAATCCCCTTCACCGCCTGGCGCACCGCATCGGGCTCCCGGAAGTCCACCGAGCGGTACCGGACTTGCCCGCCGAGGCTCCGCGCCTCCTCCACCGTGGCGGCCACCTCGCGCTGTGCCAGGATCCGGGCGGCGGTCCGCTGGATCTCGGCGGGCGTCCGGCTGCCCTGGGCGGCGAGAGCCGCGCGCAAGGCGGCCTCGTCGCGGGCCCCGGCGGTGGACGGATCCTCGGGCCCGACGGGCTCGGGGGTGCGGCCCAGCAGCTCGATCCGGCAGCGGGCGGCTGCCGCGAGGGTGGCGGCAAATCGCGCGGTGATGCCCCGTCCCCCGCCGGCCAGGACGACCACGGAGTCGCGGTCGAGGCCGATGGCCGCGGCCTCCGCCGCTCCGTCCCCCGCGGGGCCGGCGCCTGAGGAACCGAGGACGCCGAGTCCGCTCTCCATCAGCTCCAGACCGTGCCGGCCGGCGGCGCTGCGCACCACAACCGGCGGGCCGTCGGGGGCGAGCAGTTCGCCGAGCAGCGCGTCGGCGACGACGGCGGGCGTGAGGCCGGGGGCTTCGGGAGCCTCAAGGACTTCGAGGACTTGGGGAACTTCGGGGGCTTCGGGGGCTTCGGGGGCTTCGGGGGCTTCGGGGGCTTCGGGGGCTTCGGGGGCTTCGGGGGCGAGGATGTCCACCACCCTGGCCACGGTCTGCGGGTACTCCCTGGCCACCGTGCGGAACAGCCCGTGCAGCCCGGCCGCACGGAGGCTCTGCGGCTCCGCCGGACGGGCGGCCAACAGCCAGCGCGGGCCGCGCCGCAAAGCCGCCTGGACCACGGGAAACGCCTCGGGCAGTACCGGTGCGCCGATGCCGGCCAGCGGGTCGAGCAGCATCACTCCGTCCACCGGGCCGTCCTGTTCGGTGAGCAGATGCCCGGCGGATACGGCCAGCGCCTCGGCGCCGTACGCGGCCAGCCGGTCCGACACCGCGTCAGCCGCTCCGTCGCCGTCCCCGAGCAGGACGAAGCGCTTGCCGCCCAGTACGGACCCGGGATCGGCGGCGCGGCCCGGATCGCCCAGTGACACGGGCCGGAGCCGGAGCCGCCTGGGGGCCTCGCCGCTCATGGGAGGCGGCTCCTGCCGTGCCGCCGCGGGCGGGGCGGCGGTTTCAGGGGCGGACTGCGGGACGGCGGGGGCGGCCGGCCGTCCGGTCAGCCAGGAGGTGACGGCGGCGGCGGTACGGGCCTTCGCCAGCTCTTCCAGCTCCTCGTCACCGAGGGCCGCGGCACCCGTACCGGCCACACCCAGACGCTCGGCGAGTTCACCCGCGATCTCCGCCCGTTTGATCGAGTCGATGCTGAGGTCGGCTTCGAGGTCGAGGTCGGGCTCGATCATGTCGACGGGGTATCCGGTGCGTTCGCTGATGATCTCGGAGACCACCCGCAGCACCTCGTCCTCGGTGACCGCGACGGGAGCGGGCACCGCTGCGGGTGCGGGGACCGCTGCGGGTGCGGGGACCGCTGCGGGTGCGGGTTGCGGAGTGATGCCGTGCGGAGGCTCGCCGGACACCGGCTGCGCCTGGAATGCGGGTGCGGACACAGCGGGTGCGGACGCGGCGAGCGCAGCCGGCGCCGCGGGCCGGCCGCCCGGCGCGGCTGCGAAGTAGCTGAGGAGCACGTCCCGCTGCGCGGCGACCATCTCCCGGCTGGCCTTGAGGAATTCGGAGACCAGAGCGTCCCCGTCGCCCTGCGTGCCGCCTGCCCGCTCCGCCTGGCTCACACTCGCCTCCATGACACGTCGAGCCGGTGCCAGCGCACCGGGAAGGAGTTCACCGGCAGCCGTACGGACCAGCTGGCCGTCGACCGTCCAGCCGGGCCGCTTCGGCGGCGCGGTGCGCCCCGCGTCCACGGCGTCGCGGTCACGGAACATCCAGCCGGTACGCACGGGCAGCCCGGCGACGGCCAGTTGAGCAAGGGCGTCGAGAAGGCCGCGCACGCCGCCGGAGTGACCTCGCCGCCCCTCGCAGGCGACGGCGCGGTGCGGCTGGTCGCCGAGGATCTCCCCGACCAGCCGGGTGAGCACCCTGCCGGGCCCTGCCTCGACGAAGACCCTGGCCCCCGCCTCGTACATGGCCTCGATCTGCGGGGCAAAGAGGACCGGCGCCCCGATCTGGGCGGCGAGTTCCGCGCGGAGCGCGTCCGGAGCGTCGCCGTGCACGGCCGCGGTGCGGTTGGCCCAGACCGGGAACTCCGGCACCATCACCGGTCGGCTCGCCAGGACCTTGGCGAACCGGTCCCCGGCGCCGGCGACCAGCGGGCTGTGGAAGGCGCAGGCCACCGGAATCCGTTTGGCTCCGTACCCCGCCTCCCGCAACAGCTGCACCGCGGTGCCCACCGCCTGCTCCGGACCGGAGACCACGGTCTGCCGGGGCGCGTTGCGGTTGGCGAGGACGACCCGGCCGGCGAGCCCTGCCTCGTACAGAACCCGCTCAACGTCTTCGGCCCCGGCCGCCACCGCGGCCATGGTGCCCTGCTCCTCCCCCGCGGCCTCCAGGATCGAGGCCGCTCGCTGGGCACTCAGCTCCAGCAGGTCGCGTGGGGTGAAGGCGCCCGCCGCGCAGAGCGCGACCAGCTCTCCGTAGCTGTGCCCGGCTGCCATGTCGGGCCGTACACCGGCCGATGTGAGCAGGGAGTACGCGGCCAGCCCGACGATTCCGAGGGTCGGCTGCGCAATCCGGGTGTCGGTGATCCCGGCCTGCTGCCGCGCCTTCGCGGACTCGTCGAAGGCGGCCGGCGGGTAGAGCACATCCGTGTACGTACGGCCGAGTTCGAGGAGGTGCTGGAGTTCGGGGAAGGCGACGAACAGCTCCGCGAACATGCCGGGCCGCTGGCTGCCTTGGCCGGGGAAGAGGAAGGCGACCTTGCCGGGACCCGGTTCCGCCCGCACTTCCGTCCCCGGTCCCGAGCTGTCCGTCGTACCGCCGGATTGCTGTTCCGCACCGGCGAGGTGGACTCCTGCGGCGGGATCGTGTTCGCCCGCCAGCACCCGCCGCAGCTGCCCAACCAGGCCGCCCGGCCCGTCGAGGCGTGTGGCCACCACGGCTGCTTGTACGGGCTCGTGGCTGGTGTCGGAGCGGCGGGAGGCGGCCAGCGCGAGGTCGCGCAGCCGCCAGGGCCGCCCGGCCGCGTCGTTCGCCGTGGCCGTCTTCAGCGTTTCCTCGACGGCGCGGTTTGCCGCCGCGCGGTCGGCGCCGCGGAAGGTGAACAGCTCGGCGGGCCACGCGTCGAGGCCGTGGGACGGCGGCGCCCCGCCGTCGTGGGCCGCCAGCACCACATGGAAGTTGGTGCCGCCGAAGCCGAACGCGCTGACTCCAGCGATCCGTTCGGCCGGTGGCGCCGCCCAGGGACGGGCCTCGGTATGGAAGGAGAAGGGGCTGCTCCCCGGCTCCCAGGCGGCGTTCGGCTGTTTCAGGTGGAGGGTCGGCGGCTTGACACCGGTATGCAGCGCCAGCACGGTCTTGACCAGGCCGGCCAGCCCGGCGGCGCACTTGGTGTGGCCGATCTGGGACTTGACGGAGCCCAGCGCACAGCGCCCTGGCCCGGCCCCGGCGTCGGTGAACACCGCGCTGAGGACGGTCAGTTCGGTACGGTCGCCGACGACCGTACCGGTGCCGTGGGCCTCCACCAGGCCGACGTCGGAGGGCGAGACGCGGGCGTTGCGGTAGGCGCGCTCCAGGGCGGCCCGCTGGCCCTCGGGGCGCGGTGCCGTCAGGCCGAGCGACCGCCCGTCGCTGGAGCTTCCTACGCCCTTGATCACGCCGTAGATGCGGTCGCCGTCCCGTTCGGCGTCGGCCAGCCGCTTGAGCACCACGCAGGCGACGCCCTCGCCGAGCGCGATGCCGTCCGCCGAGCTGTCGAACGTGCGGGAGCGGCCGGTCGGGGACAGCGCGTGCACCGAGGAGAAGAGCATGTAGTCGTTGATGCCGTTGTGCAGGTCGGCTCCGCCGCACAGGACGACGTCGCTGGTCCCGGTGACCAGTTCCTTGCAGGCGACGTCGACGGCGGCCAGCGACGACGCGCACGCCGCGTCCACGGTGTAGTTGGCGCCGCCGAGATCGAGCCGGTTGGCGATCCGCCCGGAGATGACGTTGGCGAGCATGCCGGGGAAAGAGTCCTCGGTGAGCGCGGGCAGCTGTGCTGCCAGGCCCTGCGGCACCGTGCCGAGGTAGGACGGCAGGACGGCGCGCAGCGTCTGGGCGCTGGACAGGTCGCTGCCCGCTTCGGCGCCGAAGACGACGGAGGTACGGGAGCGATCGAAGGTCCGCCCGTCCCGGTCGCCGTATCCGGCGTCGTGCAGAGCCCGGGCGGCGGCTTCCAGCGCGAGCAGCTGTACCGGTTCGATGCTGCTCAGTGAGGCCGGCGGGATGCCGTAGCGCAGCGGATCGAAGGGGATCGGCGGCAGGAAGCCGCCCCACTTGGAGTTCGTCGCGCCGCTGCCGCCGTCCTTGACGCCGGTGCCGGGAGTCCTGTTGCCCGTGCCGGTCCTGGCGTGCCTGTCCGCCGAGTAGTGGACGGCCGGATCCCATCGCTCGGCGGGCACGTCGGTGACGGCGTCGATGCCGCCGAGGACATTGGCCCAGAAGGAGGCGAGGTCGGGAGCCTGCGGGAACATGCAGGCCATGCCGACCACGGCCACGTCCAGCGGCGCGGGGGCTCCCGGTTCGGCGCGCTCCCCGGCCGTACCCTCACCCAGCCGCTCGCGGAGCGCCGCCGCGCTTGCGGTGAGGAAGTCCGCGGCCGCCGAGGCGACCGACCGGTGCAGCCCGCTGATGGTGGTGGTGTCCGAGCGCAGCACAGCGACCTGTCCGGCCATGAACATGCCCTCGGTGAGCTGGCGGTCCTCGTCGACCGGCACCAACTCCCCGTCCGCGCCGCGCTCCGCCCCCTTACTGGCGACCCGCAACCGGCCGACGTTGAGCCGCTCCAGACTCTCCCAGCGCTGCCGGTCAGGCACTCCCTGCTCCTGCAGCCGCTCCTTGACGGCGCGGTAGCTGTCGGTGAAGGGGCTGGGCACACACCGGGTGGCGTGCCCCGGGGCGGTCTCGAGCAGCGCGGTGCGCCGCGCCGACACCACCTGACGCTGGAAGAGCGGCTGTACGGCGCCGTGGACCACCGCCTCCTCGGTGAAGAGGTAGGCGGTGCCCATCAGCAGGCCCACGGCGACGCCGCGCCGCGTCAGCGGGGCGGCGAGCGCGGCGACCATCGCGGCGGACCGCTCGTCGTGGACTCCGCCGGCGAAGAAGAACTCGATCCGGCCGGGCGCACTGCTGCCGCCACCGCTGCCGTCACCCTCGACGTCGCTGCCGCTGTTGCTGTTGCTGCCGCTGTCCAGGAAGTCCTCGATCACCGCGATCTGCGCCTCCCAGAGCGGGAAGCTGTTCCGCGGGCCGACATGACCGCCGCACTCGGAGCCCTCGAAGACGAATCGGCGGGCACCGGCCGCCAGGAACTGGCGGAGCAGCCCCGGCGAGGGAACGTGCAGGAATGTCGTGATCCCGTCCCTCTCCAGGGCCTCGGCCTGGGAGGGCCGTCCACCGGCAACGATGGCGTGGCTGGGGCGGGCCTCCCGTATGGCCTCGAGCTGGGCGTTCCTGACCTCATCCGGGGCGAAGCCGAGCACGCCGACCCCCCAGGGCCGTCCGGCGAGGACGGCTCCGGCTTCCTCCAGCATGGTGCGCGCCTGCTCGCGCCCGGCCAGGGCGAGCGCGATGAACGGCAGAGCGCCGTCCGCGGCGACGGCGGAGGCGAACCCTGCCTGGTCGCTGACCCTGGTCATGGGGCCCTGTGCGATCGGCAGCCGGGTGCCGAGCGTGCCGCACATCGGCGCGCCGGGACGGAGCGCCGAGGCGCCCGAGTCGTCCCGTACCGCGTCCCGTACGGCGTCGGCCATGGCCCGGACGGTCCGGCCGACGTCATGCCAGCGCTCGGCGAAGCGCGCGGCGAGGAAGCCGTCCTGGCCCACGGGGAGCAGCCGGGTGCGCAGGTCGCGCACCCCGAGCAGGGCGGCGATACGGGCGGACTCCGGGCCGTCGGCGCCCTGTCCGCCGTGCCCGTCCGCACGGTCGGCGGTGGGAGGCGCGGCGCCGGGACCGCGGCGCTGGAGCACCCGGTGGCCGCCGAGCACGGTGGTCTCCGAGCCGTCCATGGCACGGATCGCGGAGGCCGCCTCCTCCGGGAGGCCGGATTCGGCGAGCAGTGCCAGCTGGGTGTCCAGGACGACCCCGGCCGCTCCGCCGGCCACGGCAGCCGCGGCCGTCCGCGGACCGATGCCGCCGCAGGCCCAGACCGGTACGGCTAACGCCCGCTCGCCGAGCAGCTGCTGGAGGAGGACGAAGGTACCGAGTTCTCCGATCCGGCCGCCGCTCTCGCTGCCCCGGGCGATCAGGCCGTGGGCCCCCGCCTGAACGGCGGCGAGGGCCTCGTCCAGGCCGGTGACCTCGGCCAGCACCCGGTAAGGGCCTGCGATGTCGCGAACCGCCCATGGAGAATCGACGCCGAGCACCACCGTGTGCGCTCTGGTGCCGCCGTCCTGGGTGGGACCCACGGGGAGGTCCGCGGGCGTGAGCCGGCAGCCGGGGGCTACCCGGACCCCGTACCGACCACCGGCCGTCCAGCTGCGGATGCGCTCCAGCGCTTCCTGGGCCTGCCGGTCGCCCGTACCGAGGTCAAGCACGCCGAGCCCGCCGGCGCGGCTGACCGCGGTGACGAGTCTGGCGTCCGGTTCGCCGAATGGGCTGATTCCGATGACAAGGTCGTCGAGGTGCGCAGCGGAGGTCATGTAATCTCCGAAAAATTTGGTGGTGCAGTGGGGGGAAAGGGAGATAATTCGGGCATACGCTTGGGTGTTCGGGCTTGGGGATTCCTGCCCGGAGCGATGCCCGGATCGGCGGCGCGCTGCCGAAATTAGCGACGGCATTACCGGATAGTCAACAGGTAACCATGCTCCCCGCGTTGGTGGTGGTTGACGCCTGCCCGCCTTGGTCCGGACCTCCCACGTCCGGCGTTTTCACGTGTGGATCATGACCGTGACACGTATGGGTTATCTCGCCGGTGCGTCATATGTTGACGTCTGTGTCATAGGCAGGCAGAAAGTCCTCGCGCGCCGAAGGAAATTGGCGGGCGAAGGGCGGAGACGTATTGCGTCGCTCTTTCTCGGGATGTCACCTCACATCCCTCGGATGTTGCCTCACAACTCTGTGACGTTGCGGTCTCTCCGGCAGCAAGCCTCACCCTTCCGGAGTCAACCGGGCTTGACCATGTGCACGGGTCACACCGCGCGCTCGGTATGACCCGCAGGCGGCCACATGTCACACCCGGGACCACACCGCCGGCCGAACTCGCCTTCGGACAATGGTGTCGTACACCAGGCCGGAGCCTCGGGATGAGTCGGAGCCCCACGTCGTCACGTACACCGAGAGCCTCCAGGATGGCGGACCCACCCCCTACCTGGAGACATGAATGAGGTTCAAACGGACGCTCCTGACGATGACAGCGGCCCTCGGCCTGGTGACGGCGACCACGGGCACCAGCGCCGTGGCCGAGGTCCCCGACCCCACTCCGGGGTCCCTGCAGCAGTACGACATCAACTCGGTCTACGTGTCGGGGGTTTCGTCCGGCGGATACATGGCCAACCAGCTGCACGTCGCCCACTCCGGTGTCTTCAAGGGCGCCGGCATCTTCACCGCCGGCGCGTACGACTGCTCGCAGGGCAACCTCAACACCGCGCTCTACGCGTGCATGGACACCTACCTGCCCCGCAAGACCCCGGCCCAGCTGGAGCAGGAGACCCGCGACCGCGCGACGGCCGGCAGTCTGGACCCGGTCGCGAACCTGTCGGGGGACCCGGTCTGGCTCTACCACGGCAGCTCCGACCGGACCGTCGACCGGGCAGTCAACGACGATCTGGCCACGTACTACCGAGACTTCGGCGCCGACGTCTCCTACGACACGACCTCCAGCGCCGGGCACGGCTGGGTCAGCCCGCTCGGAGAGGTCCCCTGCTCCTCCACCGCCGCGCCCTACATGAACAACTGCGGCACCGACCCCGAAAAGGACATGCTCACCCACCTCTTCGGCACCGTGAAGCCCGCCGCCGGCGCCCCGCTGAACGGCAAACTCATCCAGTTCGACCAGAACAGCTACGCGCCGGGCGGCAGTGCGGCCGCGATCAGCATGGGCAACGAGGGGTTCGCCTACGTCCCGCAGTCCTGCGGGTCCGGCTCATGCAAGCTCATGGTCGCCCTCCACGGCTGCTACCAGTACTACGGCCTGATCGGGAACACGTTCATGGGCCAGGCCTACCTGAACGAATACGCCGACACCAACGACATGATCGTCCTGTACCCGCAGGCCACGACCGCAAGCGACAACCCGCGCGGCTGCTGGAACTGGTGGGCCTACGGCGGCGACACCCACTACGCCGAGAAGAGCGGCAAACAGATCACTGCGATCATGAACATGGTCAAAACGCTGGCCGGAGACACCGCGTCTCCCGCGCCGACGACCCCCAAGGGTGTGGCCGGTGCCCGATCCGCAGTCATAGCGACATTCGGGGAACCGGACCAAGACGAGCCGAGCACCTCGTCGTCCGATCAGGTTCGAGCGAAGGCGCAGATCAGATCAGCCACGATGTCCGGCTGTGCCACCTGGCAGAAGTGTGCGAGCCGCGGATCCAGGTGAAGCTCCGCCCCGGGCATGTCCGCGATGAGCGCCTCCGCCCGGTCCCCGGCGATTCCGGGGTCCTGATCGCCCGCGATGACCAAGGTGGGGACCGTGACATGGGACAGCGGGAGGTCGGATGCCGAAACGTACTGGTCCAGCAGTGCGAGGAAGCCCTGCGGTCCGATGCGGTCCAGTGCTTTCTGTGCCATGCCGTCGAAAAGGCCCGGGTCCATCGTTTCGGCTCGGGCACCCAGCCGGGCGCGCAACCCCGCCTTCATCACGGACTCGAAGTCCTCCCGGAAACCGCCCATCAGCCCCCAGTTCACCGTCAGCGATGGCGACCGGTAGAACGGTGAGAGCAGCACGATCGCGTCGTACCGCGGCTGCACCCCGGTGGCGAGCCACTGCAGGACCGAGTTGGCTCCCAGTGAGTGGGCCACGAGCACCGAAACCGGCTCGGGAACCAGGCCCAGACCGGCTTCGACCCACTGGGCGGCCGTGGCGCGGGCCCGCCACCGGTACGTGCTCCCAGTCCGCCATGGCAGCTCCACCGAATGGCAGCGGAACCGGTCGGCCAGCAGCCGGGCGAGCGGCGTCCAGTTGGCCCACCCGTCCTCCAGGCCGTGGATGAACGCCATGGCGGGCAGGCCCTCTTGGGAGTGCGTGGCGGCGGGACCCGAGAAGCGCGAGGAGTACAGGGCCAGTTCCTCGCCGTACAGGTGCGACGTGCCGACCGCGGTCCACATGCGGTCGGCGCCGGTCACAGCGTGACACCCCCGTCGATCCTGATGACCTCGCCGGTGAGGTATCCGGCCTTCTCCGATACGAGGAACGAGACGAGTTCGGCCACCTCCGCGGCCTCGCCGTTCCGCCGCATCGGGATCGCCTCGAGCGCCCTGGCCCGCACCTGCTCCGGCAGCGCCGCCGTCATGTCCGTCTCGATGAAGCCGGGCGCGACCACGTTGACCCGGATGCCGTACGGCGCGACCTCCTTGGCCAGGGCCTTGCTCATGCCCTGGATGCCGGCCTTGGACGCGGAGTAGTTGGTCTGCGTGGGGTTGCCGTCGACGCCCGCTATGGAGGAGACGTTGACGATGACCCCCTCTTTGCGCTTCATGAAGTTGAAGACGACGCTGCTGCAGAAGTTGAAGGTGCCGCTGAGGTTGGTGTCGATGACCCTGCGCCAGTCCTCCACCGGCATGAGCACCATCGGGTTGTCCTTGACGATGCCGGCCGAGTTCACGAGCGCATGGACATTCCCGAGTCGCTGGGTGGCCTGCGCGACAAATTCCCGTACGGCGTCGTGGTCGGCGACGTCACAGGCCGCGTGGTAGACCTGCGCGCCCTTCTCGCGCACGAGCCTCGCGGTCTCAGCCGCCGCGCTGTTGCCGCTGCGGTAGCAGAAGGCGATGTCGTAGCCATCCGCGGCGAGCCGGACGGCCACAGCCCGCCCGATGCCCCGGGAGCCGCCCGTGACAATAGCCGTACGTCGTTCCGTCACTTCACTCAACCCTTCAGTCGGCGGGGCAACGGCCGTCAGCCGCAGCCGCCCGCGGTGTCCTGGTCCATGGAGCCGGTCCTGTCGAGCACCGGCTGCGGTATCCCCGCCACTGGGTGGGCCGGGCCCCCTCCCGTGTCGCCCAGCGCGGTCAGGAAGCCCTCCAGCCGGTCCAGTCCCCAGAACCGGTGCCGACCGGCCTTGAAGTACGGGACACCGAAGACGTCGTCCTCGTAGATCCGCATGAGCGCCTGCACACCCAGCTCGCGGATGTGCGGCTCCTCCGGAGCGGCGACCAGCGTCGCCCCGTCGAGCCCTGCCTCGTCACAGATGCGGCGCAGCCGGGCACGCTCGCAGATGTCCTCGCCGCGCTCCCAGCGAGCGGCCATCACCGCCGCGTAGTACGCGCGCTGCACGCCGAGTTCCCTGGCCTTGAACCAGGCCAGATGCGGCAGATCCCACCACTCGTCACCCTTGTCGACGGGCCACTTCATGTCGTAACCGAACTTCGCGGCGAGCCGCTTGGTGTCGCTCAGGATGTAGAGGTGCTTGGCCTTGCTCATCGCCACGTAGTGGAACTCGCCGCCGCGCGCCTCCAGTTCGGCCCTGCTGTGCGCGTCCGGCTCGGAGAAGGGGATGTACTCGATGAGTTCCTGGGCATGGGGGAGGCGTTCCTCGAGCCGGCGCACCGCCATCCAGCTGAAGGGGCTGCGCAGCGAGAAGTACAGGCGCGGCGGCTTCCTCTTCCTCCCGCCCGTGTTCCCTGCGCCCGTATTCCTTGCGCTCGTGTTCCCAGCGCTCGCATTCCGTACGCTCATGCCGCACCGCCGCCCAGCAGCGCCGCCTGCGTGGCCTCGTCCAGCGTCGCCACCGTGCCCGCCCGCTCGCCGCGGCTGATCGCATAGCCGTGCATGATGGTCCCGGTCGCGGTGCGCTCAAGACCGTCGCCGCGCCGTACGTAGCAGTCCATCCGCGCGGTGTACATGGTGTCCTTGAGGATCTCCTCCACCCGGAACACCGTGTGCACGGTCTCCTCCATGAAGACATCGGCCAGGAGCCGTACGCGAGCCCGGGAGACCACCGGGATCCAGCCGCGCTCGTCGAGCAGCTTGCCGACCGCCAGGCCCCGGGAGTGCAGGAACCGGTCCACCACCTCCTCCAAGGTCCGTACGTAGGCGGAGTGCTGGAGCCGGTCGGAGAAGTGGCAGTAGTAGTAGGGGGCTCGCCACGACCACAGCAGCGCCCCGGAGCCGGCGGGGACCAGCACGTCTGCGGGATCCCGGCCGTCCGCGACCGGGAGCGGCACAGCCCCCGGCTGCTCCAGCGCGGCCACATCGGATACGACGTAGGGCTCCAGGAACGCCGGCACCGGTTCCCCACCCGCGCCGTCCTTGACGGTCACCAGCGCCACCCGCACCTTGCCCTTGAGCGCGGTCACGGTCCTGCCGTCCCGCTCGACGACCAGTTCCACCGCGAACGGAGCGCCCTTGCCGGGCTTGGGGGTTGCCGAGACGACGGTGGCGTACACCTGCTCGTCCGCCTCCAGCGCCACCGGCAGTTGCACGGAGGAGTCCACGATCTCCAGCCCGAGACCGAAGCGGTGGTAGAGGCAGCGTGCACCCACTCCGCGGTCGCGGAAGTACTGCAGCACCGCCTCCTCGACCAGGTACATGAAGTGCTTGAACCCGACCCAGGTACGGATGTTCACGCCCTCGTAGCGCGGCATGCCCACATAGCTGGTGGGCTCGCCGTCGAGCAACTCGGCCACGACTTTCTCTCCTTCGGTAAGGTCAGAGGATTCATTCAGCACACCGTGCAGGAACTCGCCGGTGTCCCGGCTCATCCGGCCGGCCTGCTCCACATGGCAGAAGTGCCCGTACGACGGTCGTAGCCGGACCGTCGCCGTCGGCATCGCCCGCTCCAGTTCGGCGGCCCGCATCGGGGTCAGCGACTCGTCGTCCACGCCGGCGAGGACCAGAGTCGGCACCGGGATCCGGGCGAGGTTCAGGCGACCGGAGGCGACGAACTCGTCGAAGAACACCGGGAATCCGGCGGGCACCGCCCGGTCCAGCAGTTTCCGGCCCATCGCCGTGCGGATATCCGGATCGAGCTGGACGCCTCTCGGCCCCAGCGACAGGCGCAGTCCGTCGTTCAGCACCTTGCGGAACGCCGCGAGCGAACGCTGCCGCAGCCCCGGCGTCACCGGGAAGCCCGCCGGCCGGTAGAACGGCGCGGCCAGCACCAGAGCCGCGGGCCGGCGGGGCCCGCCCGGGGTGGCCAGGTGCTCCAGCGCGGCGTTCGCGCCGAACGAGTGGCCGAGCAGCACTGTCGGGGTCTCCGGTACGAGATCCAGTGCCCTGCGCAGCCACTGCCCCGGGGTGCCGTGCTGCCGCCAGGTGTAGGTGTTGCCGCCGTGCCACGGCAGTTGGAGCGCGTACGTCGTGAACCCGGTCAGCTGTTCCGCGAGCGGGCGCCACCGGCTCCAGGAGTCCTCGATACCGTGCGCGGCCACGAGCGGCGGGCCGTCTCCTGGGCCGCGCCAGACTTCGAGACCGTCGTCGGCGGCCACCCTCGTCCACTCGGTCATGCCGCCGCTCCCACCGGCGTCTCCCGCACCAGCCGTGTGCTCGCGTAGCCGTCTTCCGGGTCGCCGCAGCCGACCTCGACCGGGGTGTCCGCCGCGCCGGCCGCTTCAGGCCCCGCAGCCGCCGCCAGCCGCGCCGCCGCCACCGCGAGCCGCACCACGCCCTCGGCGCCGTACAGTTCACCGATCTTCGCGTCAGCGGCAGGGACCGGCCGGCGGCTGCGCACCACCGGGCCGCACCACACACCGGTCTGCTCCGGCCACTCGCCCAACAGGACGCAGCCGGCCGCGGCGGTGAGCTCCCCCGGCGGGTCCGGGCGCAGTGCGGCCAGCCGCCGGGCCACCGGGTCGGCCGGCTCCACGCCCACCACGACCGCCCGCCGGGCCCGACCGGCACGCACCAGGAGCATCCCGAGCCGCACCGCGTCCAGTCCTGCGGTGGCGCCACTGCACACGGTCAGGTTGGGGCCGGTGAAGCCGTACCGGATCGCGACCGAACTCGCGATGACATTGCTGGAGGCGTTCGGGGCATCCAGGGGGCTGACCGCGGAGCCGCCGCGCTCGCGCATCTGGGAAAGCACCGTGCACACCGTCTCGGCGTTGCCGAGGTTCGAGGCGACGACCACCGCGGTGCCGGGGGCGTACGGGAGCGGCTCCGGCAGTGGGCCGGGGGGCAGGCCCAGCGCCCGGTGGACCGCGCACAGCGCCAGCCGGGTCGCCGGCTCCTTGCCGAGCAGGCCCTTGCGGCCCAATACCAGCCGGGCCTGATCGGGGCTGCAGGCCGGCTCGTCCGGGGAGCCCGGCAGGTCCGCCGCGGTGAGCCCCGGGACGTGGACGGACCAGCCGCCCACGGCCACCGACGTCGGCTGCGCACTACCGGGCATGGCCGGCCTCCACCATCGTCACCGCGTTGACTCCGCCGAACCCGAACGCGTTGACCTGGGCGAGGTGCCCGCGCGCGGGCACCGGGCCGCCGTGGACCAGGTTCAGCCACTCCGCCTCCGGCGCCGGGGTCCGAAGCCCGGCGGTCGGGGGCACCGTGCCCTCGCGCAGCGCGGTCAGCGCAACCAGGACACTCATCAGCGCAGCGCCGCCGGAGGTGTGTCCGATGGCTCCCTTGATGCCGGTGACCTGCGGCCCGTCGGGGCCGAACACCTCCAGCAGAGCGGCCGCCTCGGTCGGGTCGCCCAGTTCCGTGGCGGTGCCGTGGGCGAGTACCAGGTCGATCTGATCCGGCGTCACTCCAGCTCGCCGGTGTGCGTCTCGCATCGTTGCCACGATCCCGCCCCGGTCGGGCGCGGTCTCGTGGTACGCGTCGCAGCCCAGGCCCACTCCGCGCAGCACGCCGTGCACGGTCCGGCCGTCCTCCGGCTCCGGATCGGGCTCCAGGACGACGGCGGCCGCCCCTTCTCCGAGCAGTACCCCCTGCCGGTCGGCGTCGAAGGGCCGCACGATGTCGGCCGTGGTCTCGCCGACCCGGCCGATCATGGTGAGCATGCTCTCGGTCATCGTGTCGCAGCCGGCCGCCACCACCGCGTCGGCCTCGCCGAGCGCGAGCAGGTCCATGGCCAGGGCGAGTGCGTAACCGGATGCCGAACAGGCGTTGGAGAGCGTGTGCACCTCGGTGACGTGCGGTGCGACGGAGCGCACCGCCTCGCCGAAGTGCAGCTCGGCCAGGCGCAGTCCGGCGCCGTCGCCGTACCACCGCTCGACGCTGCGCAGCTCCCGCAGACCGGTGCCGACGATCACGGCCACCCGGCGCCCGGCCGGGTTCACCCCGGCGTCGCGCAGGGCCTCGGCCACGCAGCGGGCCAGCCAGTGCCCCACCCGCTGCGTGTCCCGTGACGTCTGGGCGCCGTCGTCGCCTTCGCCGGCCTCGTCACCCTTGCCGCCCGCGTCACGAGGCTCGCCGTCGTCGATGGCGTACCCGTAGCCGAGGTTCAGCTTCGCGGGATCGCCGAGGCGCAGGGGCGAGGCACCCGTCCGTCCGGCCAGGAGCGCGCTGTACGTGGCGTCCAGGTCGCCGAAGCAGGTGAGCATCGCTCTGCCTGTGATAGCGACCGTCACCGGCTCCACCCCCTGACCACGGCGGCTCCCGCCGCGCCGTCCGCAGTCCGGGTGGTGATCACCGAGACCTGACCGTCCTGCTCGGGTTCGGCACGGTGCCAGGCCAGCAGCGCGGCCAGTTGGAACGCACCCGATGCGCTGAATGCCTCGCCGGTCACCTCCTTGACCCGCAGCCGCGGCACGCCGACGCCGAGGACGGACCGGATCGCGGCCTCTTCCGCCACGTCCTGCCGGATCATGCCGTTGGCCGCGGTGGCCACTGCGGCGATCTCGACCGCGGACACCCCGGCCCGTTCCAGGGCCCGGTTCAGACATGCCGCGAGCCCCTCGGTGAACGCCCCGTCCGGACCGGGCGGGGCGAAGCTGCCGACCTCAACCGCCAGAATTTCGGCATCCATGCGCCGGCCTGCCGCCCGCACTGCGTCCGCGCTCTCGACCATGAATACCGCGGCACCCTCGCCCGGCGGCAGGCTGCCGCCCTCGGTGGACTGCGCATAGTGCACCGCCCAGGCCGACTGGGGACTGAACTCCTCCACTGATCCGGTCAGCAGCGCGTCGGCGTACCCGCAGCGGAGCAAATTCCGGCTGTAGCGCAGCGCGCCCAGCATGGCCAGCGGACCGCCGGCGATCGTGGCGTTCGGCCCTCGCAGGCCGTACCAGATCGCCGACTGGCCGGCGGCGCAGTTCATCACCGCATTGGGGAAGAGCAACGGGTTGACCAGGTAGGGCCGTTCCTGGACGAAGGTGTCCCTGCTGTAGTCGCTGGTGGACTTCGCGCTGCCGACCGTGGTCCCGAGGACGATGCCGGTCCGGGCGCGGTTGCCCTCGTCGACCAGGCGGTCGGTGTCGGCCAGCGCGGCCTTGCAGGCGACCATGGCCAGCGAGGTGCTGCGGTCGAAGAATGAGGTGCCCTTGCGACCCAGGTAGTCGCGGACCGTGAAGTCCACCAGCGCGTGGGCGTCGGGGCGCGGCAACGGCTCGTCGAACAGTCCGCTCACATCGGCCGGTTGGCTCCTTCCTGCGGCGAGCGCGGCCGCCAGTGGCTCGGGTCCGTGGCCGAGACCGGACAGGACGCCGAAACCGGTGACGGCCAGCGCTCCGGTCGAGACGTGCGCGGGGTCGGGGCTGAGTTCGGGCGCTGTGGTCATGCGGCCCGCCCCAGCATGACGATGGCGTTGTTGCCGCCGAAGGCGAATCCGTTCACCTGTGCGATCCGCACCTCCGTACGCCGGGCCTGATTCGGCACTGGATCGATCTCGGGCATCTGAGGGTCCGGGGTGTTGTAGTTGATGGTGGGTGGGATGAACGACTCGGCGATGCCCAGCGCGGATGCGATGGCGCCCAGCGCGCTGGCCGCACCCATGGTGTGGCCGAGCATCGACTTGGTGGAGCTGATCGGCGGTGGGTTCCCGTCGAAGACCTCGACCACGGCCCCGGCCTCCACCAGGTCGTTCGCCGGAGTGCCGGTGCCGTGGGCGCAGATGTAGTCCACGTCGGCGGGCGCGGTCCCGGCATTGCGGTGGGCCAGCCGCATGCACGCGGCGATGCTGTCCCGGTCCGGGGCGACCATGTGGGTGGCGTCGCAGTTGAGGCCGTAGCCGAGCACCTCGGCGTAGATCCGCGCCCCGCGGGCCTGCGCCGACTCCAGGCTCTCCAGGAACAGGGCGGCTCCGCCCTCGCCGGTGATGATCCCCGACCGGTTCTTGTCGAACGGCGAGCACGCCTTCTCGGTGAGCGCGCCGAGCCGGTAGAAGCCCGCGTGCGACCAGCGTCCCACGGAGTCCGCGCCCCCCGCGAGCATGTAGTCGGCCTCGTCCGTGCGGATCAGGTCGTACGCGTAGCCGAGCGCGTAGTTGCTGGCCGAGCAGGCCGTGGACAGCGTCACGGCGTCGCCGGTCAGCCGCAGCTCCCGGTTGACCGCATGCGACAACCGGGCGCTGGACACCTGGCGTACGAGACCGGCGTCGAGGCCGTCGAACCCCGCCGTGAGGGACTGGTCGGTGAGCCGCTCCAGCACCTGGGACTCGCCGCCGGTGGTGCCCATGCTGGAACCGGCTCGCGCCGCGGCCAGTTCATCCTCGTCGATGCCCGCGTCCGCCACGGCGAGCCGGGCGGCGGCCGCCGCGAACAGGCTGGTACGGCCCCACTCATCGGCGGACAGCCGCCGGAGCATCCGCTCAGGCCGGAACTCGTGCACCTCCCCCGCCATGTAGTAGGGGAATCCGCTGCTGTCGAAGCCGGCGATCGGCGAGACGCCGTTGGCGCCGGCCTGGAGGGCCACACTGTAGGCGGCGGCCCCGATCCCGATGCTCGACACCGGTCCCACACCGGTGATGACGACGCGGCGCACTGGTTCAGGCCGTCCAGCCGGCGTGCTCGGCGAGCACCTCGTACACCGCGGTCAGGTGCACCATCCTGGGCAGGTCCGACTGCGGAATCTCCACCCGGTACTTCTTCTCGAGACGGGCCAGAATTTCGATCGCCCGAAGCGAGTCCGCGTCGTGCTCCTCGATGAACAGGCTGGTGTCCGTAATCTCCTCCGGCTCCAACTCCAGCACTTCCGCCACGATCTCGCGTATTTCTTCGAGCTGCTGCCGCCTGGTCGCCACCGACATTTTCTTGTCACCCTTCTTCAGGTATCAGCGAGTTGCTTTTCTGTTGGTAAACGCTAGCGAGCGAGAAGTTCCGAGGCCAAGCGACCATGGGTGTTTACATCAATTGCGTACGCGGCCGGTTCACCGCAATCAGCGAACCCATCGACGCGAGACAGCGGTCATCCACCCAAATTTCTCCGGACAAAAAGGCGTTGTCTCCGACCAGCTGATCGAGCCGCACCACATGGCGCAGCACATCGCCCGGATACACGGCCCCCTCGAACCGGCAGTCCCGGATCGCGGCCAGCATCAGCACTCCGTCCGGTACCCCTCCCCCGCCGACCGTCTCCAGCCACAGCAGCGCCGCGGCCTGACCGAACGACTCCAGCGACAGCGAGCGCGGATAGGCGTACTCCCTCCCGGATAGCCCCTCCGGCAGCCCCTGGTAGCACGGCTCGCTGCCGGTGACCGCCTTCACCGCGCAGATCTCGCGGCCGGCCTCCACCGAGGCCACCCGGTCGACCAGCAGCATCGGGTGCCTCACCGGCAGCAGCTGCCGGATCCTGGCGTGGTCCGCCGAGGGCGGCCGGCCCGTACGGGCGGGCGGCGGCGCAGGGGCCTGCAACCCGTCCGTACGGGGTGTCCCGACCACAGCCTTGACGACCGCCACAGGGGTGCCGTCCCGGCGTGCGCACCGAGCGGTCAGCGCCCATCGGATGCCCGCGTCCGCCGATTGGGCCAGCGGCTCGACAGCCACGTCCATGCCGATCTCGTCGCCGGCCGGCATCGGGGCCAGCATCCGGGCGGACCTCACCTCGAGCAGCTCCGGCGGACCGTCGTCAGCCAGCCCCTGCGCCACCGCCTGGCGCAGCCCCTCCAGCAGGAACATCGCCGGCAGCATGGTCAGTCCGGGGAAGTGGCCCGCCATGTAGGGGTCGTCCGCGGAGACCTTCTTGTACGCCCGCAGCCGGGTCCCCGTCGGCCCGAAGGTCGTCTCCACCCGGTCCACCGCCCGCAGCGGAGCCGCGAACGCGGCGGTCGCGAATGCGGCGCTCATACGAACCACACGCCGTCGTACTCGGGCCACCGCGCGGCGAGCTCTGTGGTGTCGAGGCAGGTCACGCCGGAGATGAGCCGGCCGGGGCGGAATCCCAGCGCCCGCAGGTCCGCCTCGTCCACCAGGACGGCGACTCCCTCCGCGACCACCTCCCGCACCGTGCGCCGGTAGTCCGGCAAGGTGTCCATGCGCAGCGAACCCAGCTCCAGCTCCGGCCGGTAGCCGTCCTCGTCCACAGCCAGCGTCACCGCCTGGCCGCGCAGCACCAGGTCCGCGTGGCCGAACTGCTTCCGGAAGTCCAGGAGGCCGTAGAGCACATCGAAGAACTGCGCCTCCACCGCGCCTCGGTACGCCCGGTCCACGACACCGAGCAGCCGGTAAGGCATCAGATCCCCCCTATGTAGACGGTCTTGACCGCAGCCTCGATCGTGGGAACGAACCGCATCGGCGACCGCAGCCGGACCTCCGGCATGTGACTGGTGGCGCCGCGTTCCGCGCTGCACGCAGTGCATCCGATCCAGGCGAACCGGCCGGAGCCGGCGACCAGCATCCGGCGGATGATCCCCGCGCTCGACGGATAGTCCCGGTCCGGGCGGCGTACGTTGCGCGGCTTGGTGTCGCCGAGCGCGGTCTGGGTGAGCATCGTCGCGTAGCCGCAGGCCCACACCCGTACCGTGCCGCCCTCGTCCAGCACCGCCTGTGCCAGCCGCAGTGCGGTGGTGGCCATGTCGTCCTGGTGCGGCGTTCCGGTGATCACGAGCAGCAGGTCCCACCGGCGTTCGGCGGTCTTGGGCGCCATCAGTGCCACACCACCTTGCAGCCGTCGGCCAGCAGGGCACGGGCGACGGCATCCATGCCCACTGCGGTGACATGCTCGGACAACTCGCCCACGGTGAGCGCCCGCTGCGCCACCGAGAAGTCGTCCACCCAGATCCGCCCGCCCAGCTCGGCGAGCCTGGGCAGCGCGGGCACAGCGCCGGGTACGGCGGCGAACACGCCGTCCTGGGCCAGGAACACGGTCACGGACGTGTCCGTCCCGGCGAGCGCCACGGCGTCGTCCAGGAACCGCCCGGCGTGCGGCCCAGACCAGTGGCCCTGGGTCTCGATCAGCAGGAACAGCCCCGGCTCAGCCACGGCCTTGCAGCTTCCGCACGAGCAGCTCGTACACATCCGGCAGCCGGCGGACCCGGCCGATTTCCTCCTCGCTGATTTCGACCGTGTACCGGCGCTCGAGGGTGACGGCCAATTCCAGGGCAATGAGCGAATCCGCTTGCAGGTCCTCCTTGAAGCGCGCTTCATCCGTTATGGCTTCCGGAGTCACATCGAGCGTGTCGGCCACCAGATTACGCAACTGGTCCTTGTCCACCGTGATGTCAGTGCTCATATTCCGAACGCTACTCGAGAAGCCTCACGCAGCCGCCGGATCATGGGTGTTGGGAAAACCCCGGAATCCTTCCCCCGGTCACAGCTCGACAGTTCCCCGTACCACCATGCGGCCGGGCGCGAGTACGGCTTTCACCTTGAGCAGGTTGTCGGCATCGGAATAGACGAGTTGCAGCCCCAGAGTGCGAAACACCCGTGCCAGGGACTCGCCCCTGGCCTCCTGGAGCGCCTGTGCGTAGTGGTCGGCCGCCTCGATGACCAAGGCACGGAGGCGCCCAGGGCCGGGGTCCCCGGCCAGCGCCAGTAGTTGACGGGGCGCGCAGACCGTGCGGAGGCACGCGGTGAGCGGGCCGAGCACGTTTCTCTCCCGCAGATACACATTGCGGGGATGGTCGATGAGGTTCGCCGTTGCGTGCTCGGCCGGTAACCGGCACCGGTAATAGGGCTCCCCGTTGTTCCGGGTCCCCTGCATGAGCCGGTTGCACCTGGCGCAGCGCAGCAGCCCCCGCAGCAGATACCGCTGCCTCCCGGTGGCCGTTCCCGGCTCGTGGTGGACCCGGCGGCGGGCGGCGAACGTCTGGTGCACCTGATCGAACACCTCATACGGGACGATCGTGTCGGACACCGCACGCTCACCGTCCGTGCCACCGGCCGGTGGGGGGTCGGCGTAGCGCGGGTTCACCAGGATCGCGCGCACCGTGCCCTTGGACCACGCCGCCTCGGACGGCGGCGCGCCGCGCCCGTACGCCCCAGGGCTGGGGATCTCGTCCCGGTTTAAGCCCTCCGCGATGCGCTGGAGCCCTTTGCCGGAGAGGTACTCCCGGAAGATCCGCCGGACCACCGGCGCCGTCCGTTCGTCCGGGACGAGTCCCTGGCCGGCCCCTGACTCCCTGTCGGACACAGCCAGCCGATAGCCATACGGCAGGCGGCCGCGCAGCCGGGCCGTCGGCACCGGGGTGACAGGTTGGGTGCCCGTGTCTGCGCCACGGCTCCTCCGGTGCACTGCCGGGCCATGTTCAGCGTGCAAAGATGGTGCTCCCCCGTGTTCTTGCTTCCCTTGCACATGTCAGGCGATGTCCTGGTCAGGTCCCGATCAGCTCGGAGACACGCTTGCGGATCTCGGGGGTGTCCAGGCCCCGGACGGCGAGCGTGGTCCGGCGGCGGAGCACGTCGTCGACGTCATAGCCCCACTCACGGTCGATCGCGTAGGCGACCTGGGCCCAGATATCGGGACCGTCCGGGTGCACGCGCTCCAGCAGGCCCGGGTCCTTCACGCCGAGCGCGAGCAGTTCATGGCTGCGCGTGCCGTAGTGGCGCACCAGATGTGCCGTCACGTCCTCGGGCAGCTCGGGCATCGAGGCGCGCACGAGCCGATGGACGGGCTCCGGCTGTGCCGCCCCAGGAAGGAGTGCCGGGCCGCGCTCCACCTGGAGGTCGGGAAGGAGATGCCGGATGCGCTGGAGCACCATCGTGCCGATGTGCCGGAAGGTCGTCCACTTGCCGCCGGCGACGCTCACCATGCCCCCGGACCCCACCGAGACGACGGTCTCGCGCTTGGCGTTCTTGGTATCCCCGCTGCCTCCGGGGAGCACCCGCAGCCCGGCGAACGAGTACACGATGTCGGACCTGCTCAACTGCCCGTCGGGGATGGCCTGTCCGATCTCGCCGAGGATCTGGTCCACGTCTGCGTCGGTCGCCGTCACGCCCGCGGGGTCGCCCAGGTACTCCTCGTCGGTGGTGCCGACGAGGAGGTGGTCCTCCCACGGGATGGCGAAGGAGACCCGCACGTCGTCGATGGGGACGGTGATCGCGGCGCGATGCGGCCCGTTCTGCCGTGCGACGAGATGGGCGCCCTTGGACAGCCGCACGCTCGGCGCGGCCCCCGGGTCCTCCATCCGCCGCAGATGATCGACCCACGGTCCGGTGGCGTTGACGACCACCTTTGCGTCGACCCCGAACTCCGTGCCGTCGAGGCAGTCCCGCAGCTCGACTCCGCCGACGCGGCCGGAGGTCCTGCGCAGCCCCATGACCTCGGCGTGGTTGAGGAGGACCGCGCCCGCCTCCGCGGCGGCCCGCGCGGCGGTCATGGCCAGGCGTGCGTCGCTCATCTGGTGGTCCCAGTAGAGGCCGCACGCGCGGAGGTTCTCGGTGCGCAGCGCGGGCACGTACTCGCGGGCACGGCTGGGCGAGATCACCCGGCCGACGCCGTCGTTGAACAGGGACAGCGCCGAGTACGTCACCATGCCGGCGCCGATCTTCAACCGCCCGTGCGGGCCACCGGAGTACAGCGGTACGAGGAAAGGCAGCCGGCGGACGTGGTGCGGTGCGGCGTAATTGCCGAGCGCCCGCCGCTCGGTGTGGTTCTCGTGGACGAGCTTGACATTGCCCATGGCCAGGTAGCGCAGGCCGCCGTGGGCCAGTTTCGAGGACGCGCTGGAGGTCGCCGAGGCGAAGTCGCCCTTGTCGACGACGGCGGCGCGCAGACCGGAGCGGGCGGCCATCCAGGCGATGGAGATGCCGACGATCCCGCCACCTATCACCACCAGATCGAACGTCCCCCTGCCGAGGGTCTCACGGGTCAAGATCCGCTGTTCTGCGAGTGCATCACGCATGGATACGCCTCCTCTGCCGTGCGGTGGGGACGGACAAGTCGGCCGCCGACCCCCCGCCCCGGCAACAACGGCCTCGCGGCGACACCGTCGCCAACTCCCGCCGTGCTCAGTCCCGTTCGTGGTCCGGTGATGACGCCCCGTCCATCCGTGAACGTTGTTCGACAATGTCGCACGCTGGACGACGAGTCAAACTCCTGACGGGGGTCGATGGGGGGTCGGAATACCGCCGCCTATCGATCTTGGCCAGGGGGGCGGGCTAGCCTCCCGAGCGTCCCCTCGGAAAGGTTCTGGAGGACCTGATGACACCTGTCGTGATCACCGGTTTGGGCGTGGTGTGCTGCCTCGGCGACACCGTGGCGGAGCTCTGGGACGGCCTGCTGCGCGCGGCGCACCTGCCCGTGCCCGCGCCGGACAACCACGGCACCGGGGACCGCCCGAACGTGTACCGGGTCAGCACGGGATGCGCGGGTACAGAGCCGCCCCTCGGTCGTTCCGGCCCGCTCGGCCGGGCCAGCGCGATGGCGTCCAGCGCGGTCGGCCAGGCCGTGGCGGACGCAGGCCTGGCCCCGGAGCATCGGACCGACGCCGCACTCACCGTGGGCACCACGCTGGGCGACATCGACCTGGCTGAGTCAGGCGAAGTCGATCAGTCAGATCAGTCGGCGTCGTCGTACGTGGTTGCGGCGGAAGTGGCCCAGGAACACGGCCTCGGCGGTCCGAATCAGAGCCTGAGCACGGCCTGCTCCGCCGGTGTCTACGCGGTGAGCTGGGGCGCGGAGCTGATCCGGGACGGGCGGGCGGATGTGGTGATCGCCTGCGGCACCGACGGGTATTCGCGCGTCGCGCTCGCCGCACTCGACCGGTTCGGGCTGCTGGACCGGCAGTTGTGCCGGCCGTTCGACACCGGCCGGCAGGGCATGGTGACCGGGGAGGGCGCGGCCGCGGTCGTACTGGAATCCGCCGATCACGCCCGTCGGCGCGGTGCGCCTGCGTACGCCGTGCTGGAGGGGGACGGCTGGAGCTGCGACGCCTACCATCCGACCGCGCCCGAACCGGACGGCGGCCAGCTGCACCGGGCCGTCACCACCGCGTTGGACCGGTCCGGCGGGCCCCCCGGGGCTGCGGTGCTGCATCGCGCCGGCATCGAGGTGAACGACGAGGTGGAGAGCGAGGTCATCGCGACCGCACTGGGCGCCGGGGCCGCGGCTGTTCCGGCGTACGCCATCAAGGCGGTGATCGGGCACACTGCGGGTGCCGCCGGGGTGTTCGGCTGCGTGGCCGCGGCGCTGATCCTCCGGCACCATGCGGTACCGCCCAACGCGCATGTGTCCGATCCGGACCCGCGGTGTCGGCTGGATGTTCCGGTGGACGGGCCGACTCCGCTCGCCGAGCCGCGCGTGGTGGTCAGTGCCACCGGCTTCGGTGGAAACAACGCCGCTCTGGTGCTGGGCGCCGCCGTATGAGCGTGCTGATCACCGGTACGGCCGTGGTGGCACCCGGCGTACGGCAACCGACGGACCCGAGCGGGAGAGCTGGGCAGGCCGGCCGAACCGAGAGTGCCGGGAGACCCCCGGCCCCGGAGCCCGACTGGTTCGATCCAGTGGCACATCTGGGCAGACGCGGCTGGAAGTACCTCACGCCCGCCACCCGTTACCTGCTCGCAGCCGCCAACCAGGCGCTGGGCCGCCGCCACGGTGACAAGCTGCCGGAGGACCACGTACCGGAACGCCTCGGCATCTGCACCGGCACACACCATGCGATCACCGCGCTCCACGCGCGCCTTGACCGGACCATTCGGGAGGAAGGCACTGCCGGCCTGAGCCCGGCCGAGTTGCCGGGCTTCTCAGTGAACATCCCGGCCAGCCAGCTGGCCATCGCGCTGGCCGCCCGGGCGTTCTCCGTGACGCTCACCAACCCGGTCGTATCCGGCCTGGAGGCCGTGCTCTTCGCCGCGGCCGCCCTGCGCCGGGGCCGGGCGAGCCGCGTGCTGGCCACCGCGACCGAAGAGACCGTCGTGGGCCAGGCCCTGGGCGGCGCCACCGCGTTGGTGCTCGACTCGAGCGCGACCGCACCGCTGGGAGTGGTGGTTGACGGGGTGTCACGATTCGTGCCCGCACGCGCGGACGGAACCCCGGAACCGTCGGCCCTGGCCGCCGCGGTACGACGGGTGACCGCCCTGGCCGCGGGCCCGGGCGAGCTGCGGTACAGATTCTGCGGGCCGGTCGGCGCGACCCCGGTGGACACGGCGATCCGCACCTCGCTGGCTGCGGCAGGAGTGCCCCTCACCGACACCGCCGGGCCCTCCCTCGGCGCGGAATTCGGCGCCGTCTCCCCGCTCCTGCACGTGGCCGAGTCGCTGCCCGCGCCCGGACTCACCTTGATCGTGGCGGCATCCGGGGCCGGACACCTCGTCGCGCTGGCCCTCCGTGGGGCTGGGCCGGGCGAAGCCCGCGAGTGACCGCGATCGACCGCATTGCGGCGCGTGCGGCACCACTGACCACTCTGCCAACACACCGACCCTGACATGCGGCATCCAGGATCGGTAACAGGTAGTCATTCGGCGGTGAGTTCCATGAGCTGCTATGAGCTGCTCGGCGGCGGCGGTGTTGTCCTGGCCGAAGGCCAACGAGCGCGACCGCGTTCACCCGCTGACGGGGCGCTGGCCTTCACCGAAGGGCGCGACGTCGGCGGGGGCGATGTCGGTGCGCAGTCGCAGGGGCCGGACTGCGTGGCGCCATCGGCCGGCGTCGACGGCCGTGTCGCCGTGGAATTCCACGACGTGTTCGGGCTCGACCGGCGTGAACTCCAGTGGCTCCCGGCTGCTCCAGGACGCGGTGATGTGTACGTCCGCCCACGGATGCCCGGGGCCCCCGGCGGTGAGCAGGCGGCCCAATTCGCTGCGGAGGGAGGCGGTGAGCGGTGTGCTGCGGGCGGCGAGCCGGAGGATGCCGTCCGTGTCGTAGCGGCCGAGCAGCAGCGTGAGCGGGGCGGTGACGGGGCCGGTGACGGCGCCGGTGATGGCTTCACTGGTCTCCTTGGCCCGCACCTTGATCCAGCCGCGGCGGCCCGGGTGATAGGCCTGGTCCCAGCCCTTGGCCACGACTCCCTCGACGCCGACGGGTCCCCACAGGGTCAGCCATTGCTCGGCCAGCTCCCGGTCGTCGGTCACCGGGGTCAGGGTCCACGGCGCGCCCAGGTCGTGGGTGGCGAACAGATCCTCCAGAGCGGCGCGGCGGGCCCGGTACGGCTCGTGGAGGAGCTCGGCCGTGCCGCGCTGAAGCAGGTCGAATGCCAGGTAGTGGGCGGGCTGGAGGTGGGCCAAGTGCCGGGTCGTGGCCAGCGGGCGGTTCACGCGCTGCTGCAGCGCGCCGAACTGCAGGCGGCCCTCCATCAGGATCACGGCTTCGCCGTCGAGGACGACCTCTTCAGGCAGCGCCGCGGCGGCTTCGGTGATCTCGGGGAAGGCGGTGCTGAGATCGTTGCCGGAGCGGGACTGCAGCTGCGTCGTTCCGGCGGAATGGAAGACCAGGAGCCGGAAGCCGTCGTACTTCGGCTCCAGGGCGATGCCGCCGGGCAGGGCCCTCGGCACGGGCAGGGTGTCGGTGGCCTTGGCCAGCATCGGTTCGATCGGGGGGATGAGAGCCACGAATACAGTATGGAACCTTTGGGGCAAATAGGCATTTATGCACCAACCGAACCGATCGAGGACTCCGCGGCGGGCCTCTTCGTACGGCAGATCCTGTAGCTCCAGTAGCTCTGTAGCCCCTCTTGGAGCTCGAGGGTTGCGATCAGGGGTTCGTCCATCGGGTTGCCGCTCTGGTTGACCCGCATGTGCCCCGCCGCCATGAGTTTCCGGGTGCCGGGGATCGGGACGATCCTCTTGAACCAGAGCGACTGCTGGGCCTGGGGCCTGATCCCGCCGGTGCTCGGCAGCTTGCTCCGCGTGGTCTTGCGGAAGGTGCCGTCGCCCGTGAGATTGCGATCAAGCCTGGAGGGCTCGGCGTGCGGTGCCTTGCGTTTCGCCTGCGCGTGCGGCGGCTACCCGGGGCCGGAGTGAGCGCGCAAAGACGGGCGTATGCGCAGCTCACAGCACCAGCCCAGGGGGATGGTGACAGCGAGACCCGGGGAGTACGGCTTCGTCGCTCTCCGGGGTTGCGCGTCCCCTCCCCCTGGAGAAGTGAGGAATCCATGAGTGGTGAGTCCGCGAATGGCGCTGCCGGTCGTGCCCAGTAGACCGGGCAGTCAGCGAAGGAGCAGGCATCGGCTACCGCCGGTCAGGCCAAGCAGACCGCTGGTGAGGTGGCCGGTACCGCCGTACAGCAGGCCCAGGAGGCAACCGAGCAGGCCCGGCAGGCCGGGGAGGCCGTGGCCGGGGAGGCACGCGAGCAGACCAGAGGTGGGTGGATGGCCGGCGGCGGTCACCGCGCGGGCCGGGTTCCGCCCCGCGCCCGTACGGCGGCCCGGAGCGGAGGTGGTGAGTCGTGGCGCGAGGCAATGCAGAGGACAGAGGCAATGCACAGGACAACGGTGCGTCCCGCCCGGGGGCGAATGCGCAGCCGCCGGCCGAGAAGCCGACGGATCTGTCCAAGCAGTCCTGGGCAGGAGTGCTCAAACGTACTGTCAAGGAGTTCAAGGGCGACAACCTCACCGACTGGGCGGCCGCTCTGACCTACTACGGGGTGCTGGCGATCTTCCCCGCTCTGCTGGCGCTGGTGTCGATTCTGGGACTGCTGGGCACGGCGAGCATCAGGCCGTTGATCGACAATCTGGGCAGCCTGGCCCCGGGCGCTGCCCGCGACATCCTCACCAGCATCCTGGAGCAGTTGGAGGGCAACCAGGGTCGAGCAAGCATCGCGCTGATCATCGGGATTGTGGTCGCCCTGTGGTCGGCCTCCGGGTACATCGCGGCGTTCATGCGCGCCTCCAACGCCGTCTACGACATCGGCGAAGGCCGGCCTGTGTGGAAGACCCTGCCCATCCGCTTCGCCATCACCGTCGTCGTGGTGGTGCTGCTGGCCGCCATCGCGGTGGGCGTGGTGTTCACGGGCACCCTGGCCAAAAGGACCGGGGATATCCTGGGGCTCGGCGATACGGCCGTCACGGTGTGGAACATCGCCAAGTGGCCCGTGATGGTTCTGCTCTTCATGCTGATCGTCGCGCTGCTGTACTGGGCGTCCCCGAACGTCAAACGCGGCTTCCGCTGGGTCAGCCCCGGCAGCATCATCGCCGTGCTCATCTGGCTCGTCGCCTCCGCCCTCTTCGCGCTGTACGTGGCGAACTTCAGCAGCTACGACAGGACCTACGGCAGCATGGCCGCGGTCATCATCTTCCTCATCTGGATGTGGATCTCCAACATCGCCATCCTGCTCGGCCTGGAGTTCAACGCCGAACTCGAACGCGGCCGTGCCATCGAAACCGGCCACCCACCCGGCGAGGAGCCCTACGTCGAGCCCCGGGATACCCGCAAACTCTGAATCACCACACCAGCCCGGCTCGCCTGCCATGGCGCAGGCCGACGCCTCGAGGGGCCATTGCATGGGCAGTGCGGCCGTCGGCGCCGGGGCCAGTCGCGGGCAAGCCTGGTTTGCGCTCCTCATGCTGCGGGGTACCCGGGCCCTCCGGCGTCCGGCTCCTCAACGGACCGGAGGTCCTGGAACCGTGCTTGCGGGCTGACGGGAGAACGGGAAATGGCCAGCAGGATCGTCGATGTCTGGGGTGATCGGACGCCTTACGCTCCCGGTGAGCAGTGGCCGGAGCGGGTCGATCAGCACCTGACGCTCGAGGAGTCCCGGATCGAGCGGTGGGTGCAGTCCGCATGCGTGTTGTGCTCCAACGGCTGTGGCCTGGACATTGCCGTCGCCGACGGGCGGATCGTCGGCGTGCGCGGCAGAGCCCAGGACCGGGTCAATCACGGACGACTGGGCCCGAAAGGCCTGTTCGGCTGGCAGGCCAACAACTCTGCGGACCGGCTGACCCAGCCCCTGATACGCGTAGAGGGCGAACTGCGGCCCACCGACTGGGACACCGCGATGCAGGCCGTTGTGGCTCGTTCGCAGGAGATCCTTTCGGAACATGGCCCCCTGGCCATGGCCTTCTACACCAGCGGCCAGTTGTTCGCCGAGGAGTACTACGCCCAGACGTTGATCGCCCGCGGCGGCATCGGCACGCCGCACCTGGACGGCAACACACGGTTGTGCACGGCGACAGCGGAGTGGGCGCTGGTGGAGAGCTTCGGCAGCGACGGAAACCCCGGGTCGTACTCCGACATCGACCTGTGCGACACGCTGTTCCTCGTCGGGCACAACATGGCCGAGACGCAGACGGTGCTGTGGACGCGTCTGCTCGACCGCCTCCAGGGGCCGGACCGTCCGCGCCTGGTCGTCGTCGACCCGCGGGCTACGCCGACGGCCCAGGAAGCGGACGTCCACCTGGCGATCCGGCCTGGCACCAACGTGGCCTTGCTCAACGCGATCCTTCACGAACTGATCGGCCACGACTGGGTCGACGCCGCATTCGTGCGTGAGCACACCGCCGGATTCGCGGAGCTCCGGGGGATGGTCGCGGAGTACACACCGGAGAAAGCGGCCGAGATCTGCGGAGTCTCGGCGGACGCCATCCGGCAGGCGGCCAGGATTCTGGGCACCGGGGAGCGCCTGGTGTCGACCGTGTTGCAAGGGGTCTACCAGTCGCACCAGGCGACCGCGGCCGCCGTACAGGTCAACAACATCAACCTGCTGCGCGGCATGATCGGCCGACCGGGCTGCACCGTGTTTCAGATGAACGGCCAGCCGACGGCCGAGAACACGCGGGAGACCGGGGCCAACGGAACGATGCCTGGGTTCCGCAACTGGCAGAACGACGCCCATATGCAGGAGATCGCCGAGGCCTGGAACGTGGATGTCCTGCGTATCCCCCACTGGGCGCCGCCGACGCATGCCATGGAGATGTTCCGCCACTGCGAAAGCGGATCGGTCAAGTTCCTGTGGGTGACCGGGACGAACCCCGCTGTCTCCCTTCCGGAGTTGCACCGCATCCGCTCCATCTACGGACAGGAACGGCTCTTCCTCGTCGTTTCGGACGCTTTCATGACGGAGACCACCGCGCTTGCCGATGTGGTGCTGCCCGCTGCCCTCTGGGGCGAGAAGACCGGCTGCTTCACCAACGCCGACCGCACCGTTCACCTTTCCGAGAAGGCGGTCGACCCGCCAGGGCAAGCGCGTTCCGACTTCGACATCCTCCTCGACTACGCACGCCGCATGGATCTGCGCGACAAGGACGGAGAGCCGCTGCTGAAGTGGACGGAGCCTGAGCACGCCTGGAATTCCTTCATCACCCACACGCGCGGTCGGCCGTGCGACCAGAGCTCACTGACCTACGAGAAGCTGCGCGGCGGCAGCGGCATCACGTGGCCCTGTGCGGAGTACGCGCCGCAGGGAACCGAGCGGCTTTACGCCGACCACGTCTTCGCCACCCAGGCCGACTACTGCGAGGACTACGGCCACGACCTCATCACCGGCGCACAGAACGAAGCCGACGAATACCGAGCCCATGAACCCGGCGGCCGGGCCCTCATCAAAGCCGCCCCCTATCTACCGCCGCACGAGCCGGTGGATGACGACTTCCCCTTGCAGCTCACAACGGGCCGGAGGGTGTACCACTGGCACACCCGGACCAAGACCGCCAGAGCACCTGAACTGCAGGAAGCCGCCCCGGAGATGTGGGTGGAGCTGCATCCCGACGATGCCGGGCCGCTCGGCATCGTCGACGGTGATCTCGTGCGCGTCCGCTCCCGCAGAGGTGAGATCGACGCCCCGGCGGTCCTCCGCGGGCACCGGCCGGGCCTGGTGTTCGCACCCTTCCACTACGGCTATTTCGATCAGGCCGACTCCTTCCGGCACACCCGAGCGCCCAACGAGCTCACCCGCACGGAATGGGACCCCGTATCCAAACAGCCGATCTACAAAGTGACCGCCGTGCGCGTCGAGAAGATCGCGAATGCCCGCGCTGTCGCCCCTGGCAGGTACTGACCATGACCGGAATCGGACCGCTGCTCTCCGAGCTCCACGACGTCGAGAACGCCCTTGCCCACGCGTACCGCAAGGTTGCCGAACGCCAAGCGACCGACCACGGCACCTACTACACGTGCCACACGCTGGCGACCCAGTGCGATGCCCACGCCGAACGCGTACGCGTCATCGCTGAGCACTACGGCCAGGACCTTTCCAAGCCGCGCCGTTCCGAGCCCCTGGCTGCGGCCAGGGGTGCCGTACTCCACAAGGCGTCGAAGTTCCTCAGCACCCGGACAGAAACCGGCATCCTCCTGCTGCGCGATCTCCGGCAGCTCTACCTGACGGCCGAGGATGTGAACCTGCACTGGACTGTGCTCGGCCAAGTCGCCCAGGCCATACGCGATGAGGAGCTCCTTGAGGAGGTCTCCGCCCTCCACGGCCAGACCCTCACGCAGGTCAAGTGGCTGAAGACGCGCCTGAAGGAAGCTGCTCCCCAAGTCCTGGCGATCGCCGGCCGAGCCAGTGGCAACGGGCCACGACCGGACTAGGGGGTGCTCGGGGCAGCGGCGGCAGGCAAGCCGCCGAGCTCGTCGCGGGGCGCACCGAGAGCGGTGCGCCCCGCCGGGGCGGCCCGACTCGTACTGCCGGTCCACGCGCCTCCGTCGACACGAGGAACGCCGGTGGCGGCGCGCGCCGGAAGCCCGCACGACCGCGCGCTGCAGCTCCCGCCGGTTCATGCTGGAGCGGCAGGGGATGTTCGCTTCGGTGGCACGCTCGTACAACTCGGCCTTGGTCAGCCGGCCGAGGTCGTCGGCGGTCGAGGCCTTCTTCTTCGCTGCGCTCGCCTTGCCTCCACCGGTCGTGCTCGCGGTTTTCCTGCCGCCGGTTCGCCGGGTGGGACCGCCGGTGGATTTCTTCCTCGCACCGGTCTTGCGGCCTTTCTGTGCCTCGTCGACCGAGGCCTGCAGCGCGGACATCAGGTCGACGACCTTGGTCGACTCCGGCGCCGGCTCGCCCTTCTCCACCGTCTCTCCGGCCTGCTTGGCCTTCACCAGCTCGCGTACGCGCTCCTGAGTGCGGTCGCGGTAGTCGCCGGGATTCCACTCCGCGGTCATGGCCTCGATCAGCTGGGTGGCCATCTTCAGCTCCTTCGGGCTCTCCTTGGAGCCGGAAGGCAGGTTGTCCAGCGTCTGGTGCGGATCGCGTACCTCGTCCGCCCAGTGCAGGGTGTGCATCACGATGACGCCGCCCTCCGCATGGACGGCGACCAGGTACTCCTTCTGCCGCATCGTGAACGTGGCGATGCCGGCGCGGCCGGCCTCCTCGAGGGCATCGTGCAGGAGGCCGTAGACCTTGCTGTAGGCCTTCTCCTTCGGCTGGACGAAGTACGTGGTGTCGAAGTAGATCGGGTCGATCTCCTCGAGATCGACGAAGCGGTCGACGTCGATGCTCTGAGAGCGGCCGGGGGCGATCTCGTCGAGCTCGTCCGGCTCGACGATCACGTACTCGTCGTCCCCGGTGTCGTAGCCCTTGACGATCTTGTCGTACGGGACCTCCTTGCCGGTCCGCTCGTTCACCCGCTTGTTTCGGACCCGGTCGGAGGTGCCCCGTTCCAGCTGGCGGAAGCGGATCGTGTGCGACTCGGTCGCCGTCACCAGCGCCACGGGCAGGGTGACCAGCCCGAACGTCAGAGTCCCCGACCACACCGGGCGCGCCATTTCCCTTGCCTCCCAAAACCTGCCAAGCAATCTATAAATACACATTTGCACGATTTCGTCGGCATACGGGAAATCGGCTACGCCATGCAGCAGGCTCCGGCCCGTGCGTATGCAGCGGCCGAGCAGGCACGCGTGCTCACCCGCGAGACCCGGCGCAGCGGAGCCGGCACGATCCGCACCGATGCCTCGCGGAGACACAGCTCTGTGCGCTCGTGCTCCAGCTGCTCTTCGACCTGACACCGGCGCGGGCGACGACGGTGAGGCCGGAATGGCCCGGACTGGCGCGAGGACGGGCTCTCTCCTGAGGGTGCCGACGTCAGGCGCACGGGAGCGGTGATCGGCCGGGCGCAGGTTCGTTGCGCCACGGGCGGGCACTCGTCGCACGTGGTCTCTTCCGAAGCGGCCCAGCGGGTCCGGGTGCCGCTCCTCCGAGCCCAGTGGCGTCAGCAGGCCTTTCTCCACTGGCCGTACCCTCCGGAGGACATCCAGGCCATCCTGCCGAACGGCCTCGTCGTGGACCAGTACGACGGCGCGGCCTGGGTGAGCCTCACCCCGTTCCTCATGGCGGACCTGCGCCCGCTCGGTATCTCGCCCCTGCCTGCGCTGGCAGCCTCCCCCTTCCCGGAGACCAATCTGCGTACGTACGTCCGCGCGCCGGGTGGACGTCATGGAGTGTGGTTCCTGTCCATCGAGGTGGGCAGCGCCATGATGCTGGCCGCACGCACCGTGGGCGCGCCCTACCACCTGGGCGATCTCAGCGTGCTCGCGTACGACGGGACGGTGTCGTACGGCGGCTCCCGGCGAGGAGGTGAACCGACGTATCGCCTCATCGTGCGCCCCGGAGCGACGATCGATCCGTCGGAACGAGAGGTCTGGCTGACCTCGCGATGGCGCGCCTACACCCATCGGCTGGGCGTCCTCTGGGAGACCCCCATCTGGCATGAGCCATGGTCGCTTCATGAGGCCACGCTCGAGGAGTTCCACGAGACGCTGACCCCCGCGGCCGGCATCTCGGCACCCGCTGGCGACCCATCCGTCACGTTCTCCGAAGGCGTGCGGCACGTACGCCTGGGCATCTCGCGGCCCCTCCGCCCTGGCGAAGCCGACCCGGGCTGAGCCGCAAGGTCATTCGCTCGGGTGAGCAACTGCCCGACGGGTACCCGGGTCGCATGAATGGGAAGAACAGGCAAGCCCTCACCCCCGATCTGCCTCCCGTCGTGGAAGTCCCCGATCTGCCGAATCCCGGCGCTGGACACCGCGACGGCAAGCCGGGGCTCGGAAGAGTTCGCGATGGAGAGGAAGGACCACGGCGGGTGCCCAAGGAAAGCGCCGGCGATGTCCCGGACGGGAGAGAACATGAACGCTCGTGACCAGCAGAATCCCGTGGAACAGTACCCGCAGCCGCCCTTTCCGCAGCAGGATCAGCCCCATCCAGGGGGCACTGAGCCCATGGCACCGAGACCCGATCACGGTGAAGCCTCGTATCGCGGTTCCAGGCGGCTTGAGGGTTTGCGGACCGTCATCACGGGCGGTGATTCCGGCATCGGGCGCGCTGTGGCACTCGCTTTCGCGCGCGAGGGTGCGGACGTGCTCTTCACGCACCTCGCCGAGGAGGAGAAGGAGGCCGCCGAGACGAGCCGCCTCGTGGAGGAGGCCGGGCGGCGAGCCATAGCCGTTCTCTGCGACATCCGCGAGGAGGAAGCGTGCCGAGACCTGGTCGACCTCGCCGTGAAGGAGTTCGGCCGGATCGATGTGCTCGTGAACAACGCGGCCTATCAGATGGCTCAGCCAGACGGGATCGAAGGCATATCGACCGAGCAGTTCGACCGCGTACTCCGCACCAACCTGTACGGCATGTTCTGGCTCTCCAAGATGTCGCTCCCCCACATCCCGGCGGGCGGCAGCATCATCAACACCACGTCCGTGCAGGCCTACAAGCCCAGCCCCCACCTACTCGACTACGCGACAACCAAGGGCGCCATCGTCACCTTCACCCAGGGGCTCGCGGGGAGCCTGGCCGAACGCGGCATCCGGGTCAACGCCGTCGCCCCCGGTCCGGTGTGGACTCCGCTGATTCCCGCGACGCTGCCGGACACCGAGACGTTCGGCAAGCAGGCTCCTCTGGGACGCGCCGCCCAACCTGCCGAGATGGCACCGGCCTTCGTATTCCTCGCTTCTCAGGAGGCAAGCTTCATCACGGCCGAGATCCTCAACGCCACAGGCGGGACCCCACTGCCATAGCGTGACCTCGGCAGCATCAGCCCGGGACTCGGCCACCCGCGGCCAGATGCAGTCCGGTGTCGATCGCCATCGGCTTCATCATCGCACCGTGTTCGAACCCACGTCTGCTACGCCCGGTCGCATGCGTCGCCGGGTACCCCGCGCGCCGGACATCACGCGGCCAGGTCCGCCCATCACGAGCGCCGAGGCGTCTCGCACTTCGGGATGGTCGCCTCGGGCCGACCTTGCGGTACCGCGGGCGGCGTTTGGTACGAGGCACCGGAGGCACTCGGAACGCGTGATTCTCCTGAGGCCACCTGGGGTCTACTCACCGCAGGGTGACTCCTACCTCCTGCGGGAAGCCCTGATCAGCTCGGCAATACCGCAGGGTGCACGGGCCCTCGACGCGTACACCGGTACCGGCGTGCTCGCCCTGGCCGCGGCGCGCTTGGGCGCCGCGGAGGTCTGCGCGGTGGACGTGTCCTCGTCGGCGGTCGTCGCAGCCCGGTGCAACGCACGCCTGAACCGGCTCCGGGTCACCGTTCTCCGCGGGGATTTCTCCTCCTGCACTGCAGGGCGGCGGTTCGACGTGGTGACAGCGAACCCACCCTACGTACCGTGCCCAGCAGCATCCGCCACCGGCGGGCGCCGGGCCCGCGCCTGGGATGCCGGAGAAGACGGACGCTTCCACCTCGACCGGCTGTGCGCAGCGGCACCACGGCTGCTCGAGCCGAACGGCATGTTGCTATTGGTCCAGTCAGGCCTGTGCCGACCGGCGGTGACTCTGCGCATGCTGTGTGACGCCGGGCTGAAGGCCTCCGTCGTCGCCCGGCACCGACAGTCCTTCGGCCCTGTGCTCATGAGCCGTGCCCCGTGGCTGGAGGAGCAGGGCCTCATCCCCGCCGGCCAGCGAGAAGAGGAGTTGGTGGTCATTCGTGCCGACCGCGTCTCGTCCTGAATCCGAGCCGAACCGACCCCGTCATGCCGCTCCCGCCCCCGACGCGCGCCGCGTGATCGTGGAGCCGGGTGGACCCGTTCTCGTCGAAGGACCGGTCGAGGTGGTGCTCCCCAACGGCCGGACGGTGACCTCCGATCGCTTCATGGTCGCTGTCTGCACATGTCGGCGGAGTCACACGTATCCCTGGTGCGACACGAGTCACCGGCGGCGCCCTCGCACCGAGCTCGAGCCCGAGGGCACGGGCGGCGGGACCTCACAGGAAGGATTGTCGGAGTGATGATCGCCCGCGGCTCCACGCGCTGAGCAGATGCTCGGCCAACCTGTCCTCGAGCAGCTCCGAGGCCTGCATTCCGAACACCACGTCCCCGGCCAGCTCCGGCGCCCCGGCCAGGAGATCGGCCAGTACGTCGTGGCGCATCACCTGCTCGTGCACCGCGTCCGCCTCGATGTGCTCACTGTAGAAGCGCACGCATGCGGGGCTCGCGCCCATCCTCCGCAGGGCCCGGACCATCCTGCGCGCACTCGGCGCGGTGGTGATCTCGGCGGCCGCGAAGTGGCCGACCAGAGCACCGCGCAGCCCGCGGTGCAGGCCGAACAGCGACATCATGTTCACGGTGGCCATCGACGGCGCCGGTACGGTGTCCAGATAGTGCAGATAGCCGGTCTCCAGGCCTGCACCGCGCAGCAGATCGGCATAGAGCCGGGAGTGCATACGCTCCTCCCGGCCACCGCCGAACTCGTCGTACTCCACGGCGACCAGCGATGCCTTCGCGCGGCCCTGGAGGCGTGGGATGACCCAGGCGTGCGGGTCGGCCTCCTTCAGGTGGTAGATCGACCGATGCACCAGGTACTCGCGCATCTGCCACCACGTCCCGTGGTCACTGAGGTAGTGGGAGACGCCCGTGCCCTGCGCCGGCTCCACGAGCAGCTCGCCGAGAGCGGCTTCGACGTCACGACCGCCTGCCGTGCCCGAGCGGAGGGCATCGAGGAAGGCCCGCTCGGCCCGACCGCGGAAGCCCAGCAGTTCCGGCTCCCACTCCCAGGCCTCATCCACCCCGCGAAAGCCGCGATAGTGCAGTTCGTAGCAGAGCTGCAGAACCAGCTGAAGATCCTCACCGAAGGGATCGCAGCCATCGACCTCCGGCCAGCTGCGGTGGGCACCGGGAGCCGGCGAGCGCAGGCTCTCCGCGACCGCGGCCGACAGCGGACCGCGCGGCTCCGGCAGGTCGGGTGGGTGGATTGCCGAGGTCGGATACAGGTCGGCCAGATCGCTCACGGCGTGCCTCCCGGGTCAGGTGTTCCGGTGCCCCCTCTTGCCGTCCCGGCAGCGTGCGGCGACCTTGGTGGCGATGAGGACGTCGTCTGCCCGATCAAGTAACGCAGAACCGCACCCGGGCCGTCGGCACCCGCCGCGCGCTGCCGTTCGGCACCGGTACCGCGCACGGCCATCTCCTCGATCCGGCTGCGCACGAACGACAGGTCACCGGCCTCCTCCAGCGCGGGGCGCACGTGGTCCACGAGGGTCGCCACGCGTTCGAGGGCCGGCACCCTCCGCTCGTACGACGGGTGCACCGCGGGTCCCCGCATGCCGTACCGGGAAGCCGACCAGACCGCGGCGGCCGCCACCTGCTCGCGAACAGGCGGGGCTTCCCGGCCGGCCGACAGCGCGGCGAGCGCAGTGAACACCAAGGCCCGCGACAGCGCCGCCTGAAGCAGGGCCTCACCCACGGTCGCAGCGGCGTCCGCTGCCCGAAACTCGACGGTGGGGAAGCGCAACGACGGCCGGGCCAGCCAAAAGCTCATCTTCGGATCCACCAGTGAGCCGCAGTCGACCAGCCGCGCGAGCTCGTGCTCATAGGCCGCCGCGGACGCGAAATGCGGTGGTACTCCGGATCCGGGGAACCGCGATTGCTGCACCATGCGCCAGCTCGCGTAGCCGGTGTCCGTGCCCTGGTGATAGGGGGAGTTGACGGACAGCGCCAGCAGGGTCGGCAGCCAGGGGCGCAGATGGTTGGTGACGGCCACAGCCATTTCCATGTCGGGAACGCCGACGTGGATATGGCAGCCGCAGACTTGATAGTCGGCGGCCACCCCGGCGTAGAGCTCCAGAATTCGGCGGAATCGGCTCCCCTGTGTCACCGGCGTCGGTTCGCCGGACAGCGGAGGTGTCCCGGAGGACACCAGCCTGAGGCCCGTTCGCTCCGCAGCCGAGGACAGAATCTCCCGGGCGGAGCACATCTGGGCGCCGAGGTCGTCGAGCCGACTGCATATACCGGAGGCCGCCTCGACCTGGGTCGACAGCAGTTCGTGCTTGAATTCGCCGCCGCACACCGCCGGAGCCTGCTCTGCGATGTCCAGGACATCGGCCGCCCGCGGCGCCAGGCGGCCGCTTTCCGCGTCCACCAGGAGGAATTCCTCTTCCGCTCCCATGGTCGGCAGCATGAAATCCTCCGGAGGCGGGGCCATCACCACGCTCCAGCGATGGCTTGGAACATACATACCCGTCCGAGTTGCCGGACTCCATGGTTCTACGCACTTGCGGTACCACGGTGTGCTCGCCCGCTGGATCGATCTCGGTCCTCCGCCGCGAGCGACACGGCGAGGGTGTTTAAGCACGTGCCGGCGCGGGACTCGTAACAACATCACGAGGAGGAGATCATGCCGCGAGGATCCAGTTCCAAGCGAGAACGGCAGTACGAGAAGATCAAGAAGGGCGCGGAGGAGCGCGGTACGTCGACCAAGCGGGCAAAGGAGATCGCTGCGAGGACCGTGAACAAGGAACGCGCCCGCAGCGGGGAGTCCCGGACCGCCAGCCGTACCTCCATTCAGGACAAGTCGCCCTCCCAGCGGGGCGGCCAGCGCTCCGGCAAGGGCGAGGGCCCGAAGGGCCCGACGCGCGACCAGCTCTACAACGAGGCCAAGCAGCGCGGCATCGAAGGCCGCTCGTCGATGAACAAGGACGAGCTCGCCAAGGCGCTGGGTCGCTGATATCGCGCTCGCGACGCCCATTCCCCGACAAGCCCGAGGTGCTACCGCACCTGGGAGGAGGAAGCGTGTCCGCGCAGCGCCACGACGCTCTGCCGCCGGTCGGCTACGAATACCTGCCGGTGGAGGAGCTCACCCCTCGACGCCGAGCTCACCCCTCGACTCCGGTGGAGGTGTGAGCGGCGCCCACCGGTTTGGATTCCGGTGACCCGCGCTGGCGCAGGTAGATCGAAAGAATGGCCATGGAAGCGATGGCGAGGAATTCGGACTGCCAGTTCTGGAGCGTACGGCTCCAGAAGTCGGCGGAGAAGATGTAGTCGGGCCAGCTCATAGGTGCCTGAAGCTGCCTCAATTGCTCTTCGTTGTACGCGGCGACACCGCTGATGGACTGGGCCAGCCAGGAGAGCAGGAAGATGCTCCCCATGACGAGGCCGAGCGAACTGCCGTACACCTTGAGCCGGATCCCGCCCGCGGCCGCCCACCGGGGAGCGTCCGAGCCCGCGTGCCGGCCGACGCGCTGCGCCTCGTCGGATTCCGTCCCGATCCTGTCCGTCCGCTTCGACTCCGGCGAGCCGCGCTGCACCAGCCACACGGTGAGGAAGACGTAGAGGAAGAACTGCAGGTATTCCGACTGCCAGTTCTCCATCACGTCGACAGCGAAGTCCGAAGAGGCCATGTAGTCGCCAACAGAGATCGGCTGGAGATTCTCGGCCACGAGCTGATTGTTGAAGTCCGCGTGGCCCGCGAACGCCTGTCCCAGCAGAGCAAGAAAGAATGCGACGCCGAACGCCAGTCCCAGGCCGTTGTTCCTCAGGAATTTCCGCACGTAGCGCTTCACCGGTGCAGCACCCCCAGGGCAATGCAGTACGCCAGGCCGCCGGCGATCACCAGCAAGCAGAGCGTGAACATGACCTTCATGCGCCCTCAGCCGCTCTTCAGCGTGCAGCGGTACGGCTGCTGCGGCCGCGGCGTGCACCCCGCGGCCACGACCTTCCAGCCGGAGGAGAACTGCGACAGGAACAGGGTGTCCGCGGTCAGGACCACGCGTGCCTGCCGCCCGTGGACATCGACGCTGCGCACATCCCCCGGTCGGTCACCGGCCGACGGGACGTCCTCATCGAGCACGCCCTGAGCGCAGGCCGCCCGGGCGGACTGCGCCACCTCCTCGCGAGTGCCCGGCGCCAGCACCTCGCACACGCCGGCCGCGTCCTCGGCGCGCACGGCGCGCTCGAAGTCCAGAGCGGCCGCCATGGCAGCGCTGCGCCGCTCCTCGACCGCGCCGCAGCCCACCGTCACCAGCAGGACGGCTGCCGTCCCCGCCACCGCACTCCATCGCCACCGCCGCGCGGTGCACATGGCGCGGGTGGGCGGCATGGCCATGCGGCGAGGCCCTTCTCCCCATTCCTCGACGTCCACAGACGACTTGTACACCGAAGCACAACCGCCTCTGGATCGGCTCGCCGGTGGCGGAGGCACGTGACCGTTGGTCGGCGCCGCAGATCCCCCGGCACAGCCTCTGCGTGCTCCTGGCTCGCCGGTGACGTCGGCATCAGCAGCTCCGCCAACCCGTGCTCATGAATCGCCCCCGCCTGTGGGCGACTCGCCCGAAGGCCCCGGCAGGAACTCCTGCGCCTTCGCCTTCAGCCCCTGGATTGCCACGTCCACGCGGTCCGGGTCCCCCTTCAGCAGCGACGCGGCCGTGGCCTCCAGCTGCTCCCACGTCGCGTGCGGCGGGATCGGCGGCACGGAGGGGTCTGTCAGGAACTCCACGACCGCGGGCCCCTCCGCCGCCAGCGCCTCCCGCCATGCCGGCTCCACGCCGTCGGGCTTCTCGACCCGGATGCCGGTGAGGCCGAGCGAGGCCGCGAAGGCCGCGTACGACACGTCGGGCACGGACTGCGAGGGCAGGAACTGCGGCGCCCCGCCCATCGCCCGCATCTCCCACGTCACCTGGTTGAGGTCCTGGTTGTTCCACACCCCCACGACCAGCCGCGGATCGTCCCACGCGTCGCGGTACTTCGCCGCGGTGATCAGCTCCGCCATGCCGTTCATCTGCATCGCGCCGTCCCCCACCAGCGCGATCGCCGGCCGGTCGGGCTGGGCGAACTTGGCCCCGATCGCGTACGGCACGGCGCATCCCATCGTGGCGAGCGTGCCGGACAGCGAGCCGCGCATCGTGCCGCGGAAGCGGATGTGCCGCGCGTACCAGTTGGTCGCCGAGCCCGAATCGGCGGTCAGGATCGCGTTGTCCGGCAGCAGCGGGTCCAGGGAGTGCGCCACGTACTCCGGGTTGATGGGGTCCGCGGACAGCTGCGCCCGGCGCCGCATCACCTCGCGCCAACGCTCGACCGCGGCGCACGTCTCGTCGTACCAGTCGCGGGCGGTGTTGCGTCGCAGCAGCGGCAGCAGCCTGCGCAGGGTCGCCCGGGCGTCGCCGACCAGGTTCACCTCGTACGGGTAACGCATCCCGATCATGTGCGGGTCGATGTCGATCTGCACCGCCCGAGCCTTCCCGAAGCCCGGGAGGAACTGCGAGTACGGGAAGCTTGAGCCGACGGTCAGCAGGGTGTCGCAGTCCCGCATCAGCTCGTACGAGGGGCGGGATCCCAGCAGTCCGACCGGCCCTGTGACACCGGGGAGTTCGTCCGACAGCACGTCCATGCCGAGCAGCGCCTTGGCGACCCCGGCACCCAGCAGGTCCGCGACCTCCGCGACCTCGGCGCGCGCACCCGCCGCGCCCTGCCCGACCAGTACGGCCACCTTGTCGCCCGCATTAAGGATCTCCGCCGCGCGCTCCAGCGACTCCTGAGAGGGCACGGACTCCCAGCCGCTGCGGTCGAGGCTGGAGGGCACCATCTTGAAGGCATGGCCCGGCGGCGAGTAGTCCAGCTCCTGCACGTCCCCGGGAATGATCACGGCGGTGGGGGCGCGCCGGGCGTACGCCGTGCGCACCGCCCGGTCCAGGACGTTCGGCAGCTGCTCGGGCACGGTCACCGTCTCCACGAAGTCGGACGCCACGTCCTTGAACAGCGTGTGCAGATCGACCTCCTGCTGGTACGAACCGCCCATCGCGGAGCGGTGCGTCTGCCCGACGATCGCGACGACCGGCACGTGGTCGAGCTTGGCGTCGTACAGCCCGTTGAGGAGGTGGATCGCACCCGGGCCCGATGTCGCCACGCACACCCCGGCCCGGCCGCTGAACTTCGCGTAGCCGACGGCCTGGAAGGCGGCCATCTCCTCGTGCCGGGCCTGGACGAACCGCGGCTCGTCGCCGGCCCGGCCCCATGCGGCCAGCAGGCCGTTGATCCCGTCCCCGGGATACCCGAAGACGTGGGCGACATCCCACTCGCGCAGGCGGGCGAGGATGTGGTCGGCAACCTTCTCTGTCATCTGGCGGGACTCCTCTCGGCCCGCCACTACGGCAGCAGCTCGGTGCGGTGGGCGGCCGCGCGCCGTCCGGAGAGTCAGCTGACGTCCTGGCGGGGATGCGGAATTGGTGCCATCCCGAGTTCCAGGCTCGGGCCCGCGGAAACCCGCCCTACGGCCTCGCGCTCGTGCGGGGGTCCGCACCAGGTCGCTGGCGCCGGGCAGATGGTGGTACCCGGCACCCCGCGCGACGGTGATGCAGGTCACTCGGCTTGCCCGTCACAAACGCGAGGTGGGCCGCATCCCGTGTGTGAACTGATTCCACAACAGGAGGCACACATGAGGGTCGTGGTGGTGGGAGCCGGCTACGCGGGGACGATCGCGGCGAACCGGCTGGCCAAGAAGGTGAAGGCAGCGGAGATTACGGTGATCAACCCCCGTCCGGACTTCGTCGAACGGGTACGGCTGCACGAGCAGATCGCCGGGACCGGAGCCGCGGCGACCCCGCTGACGTCGATGCTGAGCGAAGGGGTCGCAACGCGGGTGGGCACCGCCGACAAGATCGGCGACGGTCAGGTCACTCTCGGCGACGGGGCGAGTCTCGACTTCGACTACCTGTTCCTCGCGGTGGGCAGCACGGTCGCACCGCTGCCGGGCACCGTTCCGGTGGGGACCTGGGAGGGCGCGGAAGAGGCGCGGGCCGCGCTGGCCGGGCTGCCCGGCGGGAGGGTGGTCACCGTCATCGGTGGCGGGCTGACGGGCATCGAGACGGCATCCGAGATCGCCTTCGGCCGACCCGACCTCCACGTGCGGATCGTGGGACAGACGATCGCCGCGAGCCTGTCGGCAGGAGCGCAGAAGCGTGTGCGCACCGGCCTGGACCGCTTGAACGTAGAGGTCGTGGAGGACTCCGTCGCGCAGATTGACCCTGGCGCCGGGGAGGGACGAGGCGACCTGGTGCGTCTCCACTCGCGCCCGCATTTCACCTCCGACCTCACGCTGTGGGCGATCATCGGGAGCGTGCCCGACCTGGCCGCCCGCAGTGGACTTGAGGTGGATGCCGACGGGCGTGCGGTGGTCGACGAGCATCTGCGCAGCGTGACCGACCCGCGGATCTTCGTCGTCGGCGACTGCGCGGCGGTTCCCGGCTCTCGAGCGGCCTGCGCGACGGCCATGCCTCAGGCCGCACACGCAGCGGATACGCTGGCGCGGATGATCCAAGGCCGTAAGCCCAAGCCCTACTCCATGGGGTACACCGGACAGGCGTTGAGCCTGGGCCGACGCGACGGGCTGCTGCAGGTCAGCCGCAGGAACGACACCGTGCGCAGGCTCTACTTCGCCGGGCCCACCGCGGCCGTGGCCAAGGAGCGAGTCTGTCGCTACGCGAAGTTCGGCGCCCGCACCGCCACCTACGCCTGGCTGCAGGGCTCGAAGTGACCGAGCAGCCGGATCCCACGAACGAGTTCACCACGCACAGGGCCCTGCTGTTCTCGATCGCCTACGAGATCCTCGGGTCGGTGGCCGACGCCGAAGACGTCCTGCAGGACAGCTACCTGCGGTGGCGGTCGGTGAACCACACCTCGGTGGAGAACGCGCGGGCCTATCTGGCGCAGATCGTCACCCGGCAGGCGCTCGGCGTACTGCGGTCGGCCGTCCGCCGCCGGGAGCAGTACGTGGGGCCGTGGCTGCCCGAGCCGCTGGTGACCGACGCTGCCGGCGACGCACCCGACGGCGTCGACCATGTGCTCACCGGCGAGGCCGTGACCACCGCGATGCTGCTGGTCCTGGAGGCCCTGACCCCTACCCAGCGCGCGGTGTTCGTGTTGCGCGAGGTGTTCGGCTTCGACTACGCGGAGATCGCCGCCGCGGTGGGCAAGTCCGAGGCCTCGGTGCGGCAGTTGAACCAGCGCGCCCGCAACAGCGTGCGCGCGAGGCGACACACCGCAGTCGCCACCCCTGCTGAGGCACGGCCGGTCGCCGAACGGTTCATGACAGCGGCCGCGACCGGTGACGTCCAAGGCCTCATGGACCTGCTCGCACCCGATGTGGTGTTCCTGGGTGACGGCGGCGGGGTCGTGAACGCGGTGCGGCGCCCCGTGGTCGGGCCCGACAAGGTGGCCAGGCTGCTTCTCGGGCTCCTGGCCAAGGGCGCCCGCATGGGCGAACTCGACGTCCGCATCGGCACCTACAACGGGATGCACTCCTTCGCGGTGCTCATCGACGGCGAACTCGATCAGGTGACCTCAGTCGAGATCCGCGGCGCTGTCGTGACGGCCATCTACTGCGTCCGCAACCCGGAGAAGCTCACGGCGGTCAAGGTGTGACCCGCGCGCCTTCAAGGCTTTTGCCAACAAGCGCACTGAAGTGCAACCGAGCCGGGCCTCGTTCACGGTGAGTCTTTGACCTGGGCCCGTTGCTGATCGCCTGCCAGTTCCCGATCGTCGTGGTGTCGGGTGCCTGAGCGCAGGGGGGCGGCGATGGCGTCGTGACGGGAGGTCACGCGGGAGACGATGACGGAGACCCTCGCCTCCGTCTACCGGGCACTCGCCGAGGCTGAGGAAGCCGATGCCCAGGCGGAGACGCAGGTCATCGGCTCCCGGAGGCCGGCCCGCGCACGGATCACCGGACCCGACAGCAGGCACCGACCCCGAGCTGATGGAACGCCTCACACGGCAGTCCTGGACGGGACTGGCGACGAGGTGATGAACGACCTGATCCGCCGGACCGAGGACGGCACGACCGACGTCGTGGCGGAACTGCCGGCGCAGGCCCGGGACGGAGGTGCCAAGTGATCCCCGGACCGCACCGGATGAAGATACGGGCATGTGTCACGGGCAACCAACTCAGCCCCTTCTCGAATTGACACGAGACCTCCAAAGAGACGCACCGATGTGCACCCTGATAGGCCCTCCTGTCGGCTGGTCTGCTCGCCGGAACGTTCGGCTACAGCGCGGCCGACCTCATCCCCACCTTTAACGCCGTACCACTCGACATGCGGCTGGACTTCCACGTCCAGCTGATGAAGATGAACGGCATCACCGTGCAGACCGCGATGGGGCTGCCGACGCTGAGTTCCCTGACTCTCGCCGCCCTGATGCGAGGCCGCCCACGGCTGCTCGCCGGCACGTCAGGTCTGCTGGCTTTCGCGTCCTTCCTCATCACTCGATTCGGCAATGTGCCGATCAACAGCCACATCAAGAAATGGGCCGCCACCCTTCCCGTCCACGCAGGCGGGCCATTGGCGCTGAGGCCAAGCCATCCTGCTCGCCGGAATCGGCATGAGCAAATCTGCCCTGGCCAAGTCCCTCGCAGTACGGGCCGTGGCCTTCGGATACCGGATCTATGTGCCCTGCGATCCAAAGAGCGAATGGAGCATCGTCGCCCAGGAACTGGGCGGCAGACCATCGCCCTCGGCCCCGGTCTGCCAGGCCGATTGAATCCGCTCGACACGCCCGACAGGCCGTACGGCGTCAGCCAGGAGAACTGGACAGGTGAGGTCCGCAAGCGGCGCCTCCTCCTTCTCGGGTCACTCGCGAGCCGAGTGGGGCCAGGCATTGCTGTCACAGCCACAGCTCGGAGTATCTACTGGCGCCGTCATGCTGCTCTGGCGAGGTGCAACTCCTCGGCAGCGGCCAGGAAGGCCTCTATCTTGCGGAGTTCGGTAAGCGCCACTTACCGATCATTCAGAACATCGGCCTTGATGGCGGCGCGGGGCTTGGGAACGATCGAGGGCCTCACCGACGACGAGTACTTCTGGTCGCCAGTGCCGGACGCCTGGAGCGTGCGGCCGCGCGGCAGCTCGACAGCGCCCGTGCAGGTCGGTGCCGGGGACTTCACGATGGACTACGCCTTTCCCGAGCCGGTCCCCGCGGCCTTCCCGACGATCGCCTGGCGACTCGTCACGTCATCGTCGGCGTGCTCGCCGCGCGCAACGCGGCGCACTTCGGCGCGCCGGCGGCGTCGTACGAGACCTGGGAATACGCTCGCAGCGCGGCCACCGCGCTCGACCAGCTCGACGCCCAGCTCGACGTCTGGCTGGCCGGGTGCGCGGCCTCGGCGAGGCCGGGCTCCGGGTCCCGGTCGGCGCGAAGGAGCCCTTCCCCGAGGCGCCTACGGCCGACCTGGTGCTGCACATCCACCGCGAGCTGATCCACCACCTGTCCGACGTCTGCCTGCTGCGCGACCTCTACCTGCCGAAACCGCTACGAACGGAGCAACCCGATGAGCCGCCACATCCAGGTCACCTTCGACGCCCACGACCCGCGGGCGCTGTCGTCCTTCTGGCGCGACGTACTGGGCTACGTCCACCCCGGCCCGCCCGGAGTCGACCTGCCCGAGGACGCCGACCCGCTAGCCGCGTGGGACGACTTCCTCGCGCGGGTCGGCGTACCGGAGGAGCAGCGCAACACGAGATCGGCCATCGAGGACCCGGACGGGCACGGCCCACGGCTGTTCTTCCAGCAGGTGCCGGAGGACAAAGTCGCCAAGAACCGCGTCCACCTCGACGTCCGTGCGGCTCCCGGACTGCAGGGAGAGGAGCGGATGGCGGCGCTGGAGGTCGAGTGCGACCGGCTTGTCGCGCTGGGAGCGACACGGGTACGTCGCTACGAGCCCGCTCCCCCGATGAGCGCCGGCTTCATCGTGATGACCGACCCCGAGGGCAACGAGTTCTGCCTGGACTGACGCAGCTCAGCTGTAGTCGCGGAACTCCAGGTAGAGCTCGCGCTGGATCGCCGGCGACACGTCGCTGCCGACCACGTCGAGGAGCTCGAAGGGCCCCGTCGAAAGGGCACAGCCCTCCGTCATGGCCGTGTCGATCTCGTCGGTGGTCGCGTAGTGGGGCCTTGAGTCGATCACTGCTTGCGAATCGGCCGAGGGCTTGGAGCACGTGGTCGCGTGTTGTTGCACTGCCCAGATGGCCCGCGTCTTCGACGACGATCAACTCAGCGTCAGGCCAAGCAGTACAGCGGCAAGCACACAGGGTGATCTTCCGGCCGCGCGGCGACGAATACGCGACACCTCAACACGCGCGCCGACCAGTCGGCCGGGCCCGGGACAACACACCTAGGCCCTCCCGGGCGGCGGCGAGCTGGGCGTCCACGGCGACGACACCGTCAACGCCCTGACACAGGCCCACGACCATCGGGACGAGACGCGGTTCCGGGACGTGACCCCGCAGGGTGACGGCCCCGTCCCGGACCTCGACTGCAACGGTGCCCTCGTCCAGGCCGAGGATGCGCCCCAGGACGTCCTGCTCGACCTCGCTGCGGATCTCGGCGTCGGAGCGGACGAAGGTCTCGAGCAGGTCGCTGCGGCTGACGATGCCGGTGAGGAGCCCGTCGTCGCCGACCACCGGCAGCTGCTTGACGTGCCGCCTGCGGAGTTCCCGCGCGGCCCGGGGGATCGTCCTGTCAGCGCGGGCGGTGAAGACGGGGCTGCTCATGAGCGCGCCCGCCGTCCGGGCCCGGGCCTTGCCCCAGGCGCGCTCGTCGCTCCCCTCCCGCCCCAGCGGATCGGGCATCCCGGTCTCGTGCCGCAGCACGTCGGACGCGGACACGACGCCGACGGGAGCGCCGTCGTCGTCGACGACCGGGGCCGCAGCGATGTCGTTCGCGTCCAGCAGGGCGGCGGCCTCCTGGAACGGTGTGTCGGGGCGGAGGGTGAGGACCTCCTCGGTCATCACGTCACCGACCGTGCGGCGGTGCAGCATGGCATCGGCCTCCTCCGTTTGTGCGACGGGGCGGCCGCGGTCGGACCGCCTGGCCGACGACAGCGGCGCGCCGGCCTCCGCGGCCCTGCCGGCTCGTCCCCGCCGTCTCCCCCACCCATGACAGCACCGCGCCGCCGCGGCGACCAGCTCCACCGGTTGGCTGCACCGAGCACCTCGGAACGTTCCCAGCGGTCAGAAATACCAGGCCATGTGGCCCAGGTACTCCTCGAAGGAGGGTCCGGGCCCCGGTGCCGAAACCGGTCGTTCGCGATCCTCGGGACGCGCTCGGCCCCGAGCCGCGGCTTGTCCAGCGCGCTGGCGTCGTCGGCATAGATCAAGGCACGGAGCAAGGCGCTCAAACTGCGCTACGGGTCCCAGCACCCCGCGTGGGGGCTACTGCTCGCCGGGACCCCGGAAGCACAGAACGGGGGCCCGCACGCGCTGTCCGCGGTGCAGGAGCCGAACGAGCTTTCCGGCCCCGCGCAGATTCGCCGGGGTGGCGGAACGTGCGGGCCGTGAGGGGCGATCCATCAGAGAGGCCGACAGGAGTGACAGGCCTGATGCCGCGATGCGGGCCGGGGTTCGCTCAGTTCAGCTGCAGGCGGTCGGCCAGTCCCGCGGCGGTGAAGGCGGCCACCAGATCGCCGCGGCCTTCAGTGAAGTGGGCCCAGCTGTCGAAGTGGACGGGGACGACCCGGCGCGCCCCGAGGAGCTGAGCGGCATCGGCGGCCTGGACGCTGTCGAGCACAACCGTCGAGTCGAAGATGGGCAGGCGCGGAGCACCTGCGAAGAGAACGGCGGTGTCGACCGGGCCGAACCGCTCGGCGATCTCCTTGACCAGGGTGAGCGAGGCGTTGTCGCCGCTGACGTACACCGTGGCCAGGTCGGCTGCGGTGAGGACGAAGCCCACGACCTCGCCCGCTATCGGTTCGACCTCCTCGCGCGCCCCAGGACCGTGGATGGCGGGTACGGCCGTCACGGTCACGGTGCCGCCGTCGGGACGGTCCAGCTCGACGGACTCCCAGTCCTCAAGACCCTTGGCGTCGGCGCCCAGGCGGCCCGCGCCGCTGGGGGTGGTGAGGGTGACGGGCACGTCGGCGAGGAGGGCCCGGCCGGAGTGATCGAGGTTGTCGGGATGCTCGTCGTGGGAGAGCAGGACCACATCGATGCGGCCGAGGTCCTCGGGCGCGGCGGAGGAGGGCTCGGTCTTGGTCAGGACCAGGCCGGGGCCGAGGGGGTAGTCGCCGGGGGCATCGAAGGTGGGGTCGGTCAGGAACCTCAGCCCGCCGTACTCGATGAGCGCGGTCGGGCCGCCGAAGACGCGGACGGGGATCTGCTCAGGGGGCGTGCCGACAGCAGCCGTATACAAGGAACACCTCACGGATAGTTAGCGGTTTATCCGTGAGAGACCGTAACGGCTTCTCACGGATGAATACAAGCCGTAACATGAGAATCATGGACGAGACCCTGACCGCCGAGCCCGTAGTTCCGCCCGCACCGGGCGCGGCGCAGTACCGCGCACTCGACTTCGCCAACAGCGCCGTCGCTCTGCCCGGCGGCCGGTTCCTCGACCTCCTCGGCACCCCCGCCGCCGCGAACCAGTGGCTCACCGAACACGACCTCGCCCCGACCGGCGCCGGACTGCAGGAGACGTGCGCGGCGCAGCTGCGGACGCTGCGTGAGCAGATCCGGGCGCTGCTCGCCTCCCGGGTGGACGGGCACCCCGCCCCGCCGAGCGCTCTCGCCGCCGTCAACGGCGCCCTTTCCAGGGCTCCCGCGGCCGCCCTGCTGCACTGGGACCCCACCCGCGGGCTGCTCCGGGCCGCCTCGCACCCGATCACCCAGAACGTCGATCACGCCCTGGCCGCCCTCGCCGACAACGCCGCCGAGCTGCTCACCTGCCCCGACGCAGAACGCCTCGCCGCCTGCGGCTCCAGCCCCTGCAACCGCTACCTGCTGCGCCACGGGCGCCGCCACTGGTGCTCCACCCGTTGCGGCGATCGCGTCCGCGCGGCCCGTGCCTACGCCCGGCGTACGCGACTCGAGTCCCGCTGAGACAGCTCCTCCGGCCCGCCACGATCGGTGTTGAAACGTCCCCAGCGGTGATGTCGAGAGGATGTGGCGGAGGGCGCGCACCGACTCGACCGGAGTGCCGCCAGTGGCGGCCGTGTTGTCATCCCGCGTGCGTTACTTTTCTCACGCGATGACGCTCAGCCACCACAGCCTGAGTCACCTGCTCCAGGGCCGCCGTGGGCCTGCTCGACCTCGGTCCCGGCGAACACGCGATGCGCCGGCTCGGGAACCGGGACATGCCGGTGGGCGAGGTGGGCGACCAAGGCCGGAAGCCGAGTGAAGACCAGGTGCCGTGTCTCCTCCTGGAGCACCTCATACCGGGCGTTCGTCCGAGCGGACCACGGCTGCGTCGCGCTCCGTCCGTAGTGCCGTCAGCAGACGGCGGATGCGGAGCAGAAACGGGGTCGCGGCCGAACCGCGACCGGAATACGGCCGACTGCCGCTTGCTCCGGTCGCGGCCGGCGTCGGTCAGGCGGGCAGCGGCAGCCGGTCCGCGAGGGCGAGCTGCGCCCACCAGTCGGGGTAGACGGCCGGGAGTGCGCTGGCCGCGTCCAGGTCTGCCAGGTCCTGCTCGGTGAGGACCAGGTCGACGGCGGCCAGGTTCTCGGTGAGTTGGTTGGGGCGCTTCGCGCCGATGATGACGCTGGTGACTCCCGGCCGGGCGAGTACCCAGGCGAGGGCGACGCGGGCCACGCTCACGCCATGCCACGAAGCGACTTCGCGCAGCGCATCCACGATGTCCCAGCCGCGTTCCCGATCCACGGGCGGGAAGTCGGCGAGGGCGCGGCGCGCGGTCTCATCGCTGGCGCCGTTGCGGTCGAACTTGCCGGACAGGAACCCGCCGGCAAGCGGGCTCCACACCAGCGTGGCGAGCTTCTGATCCGCAGCCATCGGCAAGATCTCCCGCTCGATGTCCCGTCCGGCCAGCGAGTAGTACACCTGCTGGGACACGAAGCTCTCCAACCCGCGCAGCTGCGAGGCGCCGAGGAACTTCATCATCTGCCACGCCGCCAGGTTCGAGGCGCCGATATAGCGGATCTTGCCCTGCCGAACGGCGTCGTCCAGAGCGGCCAGCGTCTCCTCCACCGGGGTCAGCGGATCGAAGCTGTGGATCTGGTACAGGTCGATGTGGTCGGTACGCAGCCGGCGCAGACTGTCCTCCAGCGCCCGGGTGACCCACAGGCGTGACAGACCGACGTCGTTGGGACCGGTGCCGGTGCCCATGCGGGCGAAGAGCTTGGTGGCAAGCAGCACGCCTTGGCGCCTTGAGCCCAGCACCCGGCCGAGGATCTCCTCGCACTCACCCGCCGCGTACATGTCCGCGGTGTCGACGAGGTTGACACCTGCGTCGAGAGCCAGGCCGACAAGCTCGTCCGCAGCTTTCTCGTCCAGACCACCGACGAGGCTCCACGGCGGCGTCCCCGCCCCACCGAACGTCATCGTCCCCAAAGCGATCCGGGAGACGAAGACCCCCGTGGCGCCCAACTGCTCGTATTGCATGTTCCGCCTTCCGATGATCCGTGCTCTGGTCGTGGACGGCGCTGCGGACGTCCGCACGGCTGCCTCCGACGCTAGGAGGCTCCGACCGAACAGACCATGATCAAGCGTCTGGAGAACCTTCGCGTTCGTCCATGGCGGACGGCACACGGAAGGGAACCGCGGGCCAGCCGTCCAGCCTCGCCGTCACCGCTGCGAGCGGGGCGCTGCGGTACTGCGTCGGCGAGATGCCGGTGACCCGTTTGAACGCGGTGCTGAACGCGCTCTCCGACGAGTACCCCCATTCGGCGGCCATCGAGGCCACGGTCCGCTCACTGCGGCGCAGCTCCCGGCCGGCGGCCAGAATCCGCCAGCGCTGGAGGTAGACGAGCGGCGGCAGCCCGACGAGTTCCTTGAAGCGGGCGGCGAAGCTCGCCCGGGACATGCCCACCTGAGCACCGAGCGTGGCGACGGTCCATGGGCGGTCGGCCTGCTGGTGCATCAGCAGCAGCGCACGGCCGATGCGCGGATCGCCGAGCGCACCGAGCCAGCCCGGCGGGGCCGTCCCGTCCGGCGCGCCCGTTCCCGCCACGACGGCCCGCAGAGCCTGGATGAACAAGATCTCGGTGAGCCGCTCCGACATCACGGAGGTGCCCAGGCGCACGGCGCCCACCTCCTCAAGGAACACCTCCAGCAGCGGCTGGATCGCCTTTGCCTGAGCGGTTCCGGCGCGGATGGCGACTATGGGTGGCAGGCCGTCGAGCAGCAGGGCGACGGTGGCGTCGAGGAAGTCGACGCTGCCGCCGACGATGAGCGTCCCCTCCTGGTCGGCGGTGCGGTACGTCTCCCCGATCCGCACGATGCGGCTGGAGGAGGCTCGGTACACCTCTTCCCCGCTTTGGTATGGCACATCCAGGTCCCCGCAGAGCGCGAACGACTCGCGCGCCGCCAGCAGGAAGCAGTCACCGGCCTGGAGACGCACCGGCTCGGCTCCGTCGGCGCCGAGCCAGCAGAAGCCGCCGAGTACGGCCCCGATCTTGATGTGCTCGTGGACACCGAAGCGCAGTGCCCAACTGCCCCACGCCTCCAGGCCCGACAGCGACCCGGCCCTGACGTTCAACGAGGCGAGAACATCGAACAGCGGGTCAACCGGTGATTTCATGTCCTGCACGTTAGCGGGAATTCGGCCATCCCCGCTGGCCGAATGAAATGCCATCGGTAGCGGGTAACGGGCGGCTCCGCGGCAGCTGAGCGCGGGGCGCAGAGGATGTCACGGTTGTGTATCGGGCCGCCACGAGAGAACCCCGCGTGGGCCGGGTCCGTAGCAGGGACCGTCGGCCTTCCCTTCGAAGGCCGCGCAGCAACAGGTCTCTTCCTCAAACGGGGGTTCCCATGTTCTACAGACGTGCCGCCATGCTCGCCGCGCTCACCGCCACGGGCATGCTTCTGCTGTCCGCCTGCGGCGGCGACGCCGGAAGCGATGGCGCCACCGGCGAGAAGGCTCCGGCCGCCGCGTCCTCGTCCGGCGAGATCGAGCTGGCGTTCAAGCGCGGCACAGCCCAGGAGAACAACGCGCAGCAGAACACCGGCGATTGGGCGAAAGCTGCCGCACCAGCAGCAGCCGTCAAGAAGCCCGTGGTTCGCAAGTGGGTGCAGCTGTCGGCCGGTCGGGCCGGGACGCTGAATCCCGTGGTGGTCAACGGGGCCGGGTTCACGCTGTACCGGTTCGACGACGACTCGGCCAACCCCTCGAAGTCCACCTGTGAAGGTGAGTGCGCCGCCACCTGGCCGCCGTATCTGATCGCTCCGGGTGGACGGATCTTCGTCGACGGGGTCAAGCCCTCGGCGATCGGGGTCATCAAGCGGACCGACGGCAATTTCCAGGTCACCATTGGAGGCTGGCCTGTCCACCTCTTCAGCAAGGATCTCAAGGTCGGCGACACCAACGGCCAGGGTGTGGGCGGCACCTGGTTCGGCGTCACGCCCAACGGGCAGCGGGCCGGCCGGCCCACTGAGGCGGAATCCGGCAACCAGCCCAGCTCCGGTGCGTCATCGGAGGTCAGGCCCGCGAGCAGCGTCATCCTCTTCGACGCGCCCGACTTCTCCGAGAGCGGCGCCTCTCAGGGCATCGCGGGCCCCGGCTGCCAGAACGTCAGGCGGGGAAGCGACTTCGGCTCACTGAGCACGAACGGCTCCGTCAAGATCTGGGAGGAAGCCGACTGTCAGGGCAGGTCCGCCACGGTCGAGGGCAACGTGAGCAACCTCGCCGACATCGGGTTCACCACGATCAGGTCGATCCGCTTCGCCGGCTGACCGCTGTTCTCCGGGGCGGGTGGGGTGACTCCCCCTTACGTTCCGCCCGCCCCGGGCACCACACGAGTCGAAGGATGGAAAGGGCCGTGACACGCCGCACACCGATCGCCGCCTGCGTCACCGCGCTCCTGCTCGTCCTTGCAGGTGCCGGCTGTGACTCCCCGCCACGCCTGCCGGCCTTCTCCAACCCCGTCGTGCCAGGGCTGTGGACCGCCCAGCGCATGTCGGAAGCCCGGGCCGCGGACACCGCCGTGCCGAACGGCATCGGCGAGGACGCCGGCACCACGGATCCCGAACCCGACCCGGTGCCCGCGACGGCGGAGAAGGTGGCGTACCGCGACAATGCCGCGGTGATCGGGAAGATCTTCTTCGACACCCCCGACGGGCCGAGCGTGTGCTCCGGCACTGCGGTGGAGGACCCGGCACGCCCCGGCAGATCGGGGCTGGTGTGGACGGCGGGTCACTGTATGCACGCCGGGGCCGGCGACGGCTGGTTCCGCAACCTCGTCTTCGTACCCTCGTACAACGATCTCGGGCTCGACGCAGCAGGCCGGCAGGCCGCGGACGAGGACCGGATCGCGCCCTTCGGAATCTGGTGGGCCGACTGGGCGGAGGTAGCGCCCGAGTGGGTCGCCGAGGGTGCCCCCTCCGGCGGTGGTGGCTCGCCGTTCGACTATGCGGTGATGCATGTACAGCGCCAGGGGCTACCGGCCTCGCTCCAGGAGACGATCGGTCAGGCGGCGCCGGTCTGGTTCGGCGCACCGTCGGCCACTCGCATCGGGGACATGGCGGTCTGGGGCTATCCGGCCGAGTCCCCGTTCGATGGTGAACGGATGTTCTCGTGCCAGGACAGGCCCGGCCGTCTGTCGATCCACTCCGACCAGCCGGTGCTGTACCGGATCGGCTGCACGATGACCGGAGGCTCCTCCGGCGGCGGCTGGTTCGCCCGCGGTCCGAACGGCGCCCTCGCGCTGGTGAGCAACACGTCCATCGGTCCGGCCGACAGCACCTGGCTCGCGGGGCCGCGCCTGGGTAAGCCGGCGAGGGAGTTGTATGAGCGCGTCAGTGACAAGGCCGGTTCTCTGTGAGGGCCGTGAGCTTCGCACGGACGGCCTCCGCGCCCGAATGGCCGAGCCGTTCCAGGATGGCGAGAGCCTCCGCCCATGCCGCACGGGCCGACTCCACCCCGGCCGCCGCGTGGTGGGTGTCCCCGAGGCGGCTCAGCGTGTCCGCTTCGGCGTAGGCGACGCCGAGTTCGCGGTAGAGGGCGAGGGCCTGTTCGTAGCCGGTGACGGCCTCGGTGTACCGCCCCAGATGGTGCTGGGCGAGGCCGATGCTGTCCCAGGTGTCCGCCTTGAGGTAGGGACGGTGGTGCAGTTCCGCCGTCGCCAGGGCTTCCCGGCAGTGGTCGAGCGCCTGCTGGTGCTGCCCGAGCAGGGTGTGGCACCAGCCGACGGCGTTGAGTGCCGCGGCGGTGCGCGCACTGTGGCCGGCAGCTCGCTGCAGAGCGAGAGACTGTTGGGCGTGGGAGAGCGCTGCCTTCAGGTCACCCTGCCGCTCGGCCACCCAGCTCAGCTGCCGGTGGCTATCGGCGCAGGCGGTGACGTCACCGGCAGCGGTGAACAGCTCCACCGCCCGCTCCATGCGGTGCCGTGCCTCTTCGACCCGGCCCAGATCGGTCGCCGCCCGCGCCAGTCCCCGGTGGACGTGTGCCTGGGCACAGGGGTCGACGAGACGGTCTGCCGCCTCCATCGCGATGTGGTGTATGGCTTCGAGGTCGTGCCACAGCCCCTTCCGGTCCAGGTAGTGTCCGACGGCCCAGGCGAGCTGCCAGGTGTGCGTGTCGAGCCCATGAGCGGCCGCCGTTCTGATGGCCGCCACCAGCACCGCCCGTTCGGCGTCGAACCAGGCCGCGGCCGGGCCGGAGTGCCCCGGCTCCGGGGCGAATTCCTCGGCCCGGACGCCCCGGGAGGGGGCAGGCAGCACGATCGCGGGCCGGTCGGGAGAGTACGCCCGCCCTGCGCGGTGGGCACTGTGCAGATAGTGGTCGAGGACGCGGACCCGGGCGGTGTGGTGCTCCTCCGGCGTGTCGGCGGTACGGGCCAGCTCGCCGCCGTAGGTGCGCAGCAGGTCGTGGGCTGCGTACCGGCCGGGCACGGGTTCGTCCACGAGGTGGGCGTGGGCCAGTTCGCTCAGCAATTGGTGAGTGTGCGGGACCGTGAGGCCTGCGAGGCTTGCGGCGGCGGCCAACGAGGTGTCCGGGCCCGGATGCAGGGCGATCAGTCGGAACAGGCACGCGGCGGCGGGGGTGAGGGCGTGGTACGACCACGAGAAGACGGCGCGTACGTCGACCGCCGTGTCGGTGTCGCTGAAGGCATCCAAACCGCTGTGACCGTTGGCGAGTTCGCCGGCGAGGGTCGCAAGAGGGAAGGCCGAGCGAGTCAGCGCCCGCGCAGCCGCGATGGACAGGGCGAGCGGCAGCCGGGCGCAGAGTTCGATGATCTCGTCGACGGCCGAGGGCTCGGCAGCCACTCGGTCGGCGCCCAGCCTGCGTACGAGGAAGTCGCGCGCCTCCGCCACAGAGAGCGCGTCGAGGGTGATGGGCTGGGCTCCGTCCGTGGCGATGAGGCCGGACAGCCGGTTCCTGCTGGTGACGATCACCAGGCAGCCGGGGCTCGCCGGCAGCAGCGGGCGTACTTGCTGAGCGTCGCGGGCGTTGTCCAGCAGGAGCAGCAACCGCCGCCCGGTGAGCCGTGTGCGGTAGCAGGCCGCCAGCGCGTCGGTGTCCTGCGGAAGGCTCAGCGGATCGGCCCCGAGTGACTCAAGAAGCGTGCGCAGCGCCCGGTCCGGGGAGACCGGCGGTCCGGCCGGGTCGAAGCCCCTCAGGTCGATGTAGAGCTGACCGTCGGGGAAACGGGAGGTGACATGGTGGGCCCAGTGCACGGCGAAGGTGCTCTTGCCGACTCCTGCCATGCCGGTGATGGCGCTGACGACGATGGTCGTGGGCGCCTCGCCGTTGCCGTCAAGCAGCAGGTCCATCTGTGCGAGTTGCGCCGCACGCCCGACAAAGGCCGGCAGGTCGGCGGGGAGCTGTGTCGGCGTCGGCTGGTCGGGTGCCGGCGCGGCCGGGTGCACGGGCGTGGGAGGGGCGGTCAGTCCGGCGTCCGCCCGCAGGATGCGCTCGAACATGTGCCGGAGTTCAGGTCCCGGATCGACACCCAGCTCGCCGGCGAGAACTGTGCGGGCCTCGCTGTACGTCGCGAGCGCCTCCGCCTGGCGTCCCGACCGGTACAGGGCGAGCATCAGCATCTCCCGGAACCGTTCGTCGAGCGGGTGCTCGGCCACCAAGTCCGCCAACTCACTTGTGACATAGGCGTGTTCGCCCAGTTCGAGCCGGATCGCGAGGCTCGCCTCCAGGGCCGCCAGTCGCAACCTGCCGAGCCTTTCGCGCTGTGCCTGGGCATACTCACCGCGGACTCCGGCCAGCGCGGTCCCCTGCCAGCAAGCGAGGGCATCGTCCAGGTGCCGTGCGGCAGTCTTGACATCACCGTCGCGGCGCGCCCGGTCGGCACGGGCAGCGAGGTCCCGGAAGGCAGCCAGATCGAGCGATTCGGGCGACGTATGCATCTGGTAACCGTCTCCCACCGAGAGGATCGCCAGGGGGCCGAGCTGCCGACGCAGCCGATGGACGTAGGTACGCAGCGAAACCACCGGGGACCCCGGCGATCCGGTCCCCCAGACGGCGTCGACCAGCGCTTCGACCGAGACCTGTGCGCCTTCACCGAGCAGCAGCATGGCAAGGACCGCACGCTGCTTCGGAGGCCCGAGGTCCACCTCGTCCGGCCCGCGCCAGCCGCGGACAGGCCCCAGGACGCTGAACCGCAGTTGTTCCGGCACTCAGGCTCTCCCCTGCTCAGATCGAGCACAAGGCCTCGCCGCCCGGCCGCCCTGATCCCAGGAAAAGCACTGACGTTCCGCGCCGGGCTCCATGGCGGCGCCTTCGCTGTGGCGATATCGCATGTTCCGCTTTCCGCTGATCCGCGTTCGGGCTGCGGTCGGCGCGCCGCTGCGGCCGTGACCACGGCTGCCTGCGATGCTACGGGCCGCAGGCCGGGCAGGCCATGATCGAGCGTCCAGCGAACCTGCGCGATCGTCCACGACAGCTAGAGGTGAATGCCCGGGCGGCGGCCGTACGGCGGCGTCGACGTCCGGCTCGGGGCAGGAAGTTCGGCGAGAACCTCGCCGGTGGCCAGGGTGACCGTGGTGAAGGTGGTGCCGTTCCCAGCGGTCCACTCGCCGCCGACGAGCATGCCGGTACGCATGGCTGGTTCTCCTCCTGCGCGAGTGATGCGGTGTCAGGAAGCGGCGAGGATGAGGTCGGAGGCCTTCTCGTTGCCGACCATGATCGAAGGGGCGCTGGTGTTGCCGGAGGGCACCGACGGCATGATCGAGGCATCCGCTACGCGGATGCCGAGGTGCGCAGTGGGCGGCTGCCCAGCAGTGTGCCGGGTCCTCTGCCACGGAGGACCCGGCTAGGCGAGTTGGGAAGCGAGTTGGGTGCAGTTCGAGATGAGTGACCTGCTTGGGGCTGCGGCGCGACGGGAGTCGCTGGGTAGGGATCAGACCGTCGAAAGAGCTCACGGGCAGGTAGCGCCAACGCTCTGGATAGGTGACTGGCCCGCGGAAACTCCGCCGCTCAGTTCGCTCAGTTGACGTCACAGGGTCCCGGAGCGCAATGCGAAGGCGACAGCGTGGGCCCGGTTACGCAGTCCGATGCGGTTGGTCATGCCACTGATGATGTTCTTGATGGTGCGCTCGGAATAGCTCACCTTCTGGGCGATCTCTGTCGTGTCCAGGCCGTCCGCCAGCAGCCGCAGCACCTCCACTTCGCGGACCTCCAGTCCGGACGGCGTCAGCCCCATCGGCCCCAGCACGTCGCCGTGGACCGTGCTGATGTGGGGTGGCGGCCGGGGTCGCGGCCCGTCGCGGAACATTGCTGAAGCGAGACGCCATGTCAGCGGTGCGCGGTCCGCCTCGTGCTCTACTACGGCCCGCTGTCGGCCGGGGTTCAGCCGCCCGCTCCGCCCGTCACCAACTGACTGAGTATCAGAAAGCAACGGCGCGTCCATCGAGGGCCGGAAGCATGCGAGACGTCCTCGGGCGTTCCGACGCGGCGGTTCATCAGGGGACGTTCCCAGCTGTCATCCGTACGCCGACCCGCTGCCGTTCGAGCAGTCGGCGTGGTCTGAAAGGCTCGGTCGAACCACCATGTACGTCACGTCGTCTTCAATCGCTCTGAAGGAAGACGGGAAATTGCCCGCGGTCGCCTCGTTGTCCTGCAGCGTTGCACAGCACGTTGCAGGCTCCGAGAAGGTGGTCCCGGACAGAGGCCAGGACTTCATGCGGGCGATCAGTACGGCGGAAGCCGACCTGCTGCGCCTCGCCAAGACACTCACCCTGGGTGACGTCCACAGCGCTGAAGACCTCGTCCAGGAGGCGCTGTTACGGGCCTGGCGCCACGCGGATCGGCTCATCTCCACCCAAGGACTCGCGCGTCCCTGGCTCTTCACCGTGGTGCGGCGGCTGGCCATCGACCGTGTCCGGACCTCTCACGCGCGTCCGGTCGAGCTGTGCGCATCGGACGTGGACGTAGACGTGGTGCCCGATGTAGGCGAGCGCATGCTCACCTCGCATGTGCTGAAGAAGGCGATGGCGGACCTGACTCCGCCCCACCGCGAGGTACTTGTTCACCGGTACTACCTCGATCGCAGTGTTGAGGGCACCGCGGCCGCATTGAATCTCCCGATCGGCACGGTGAAGTCCCGCACCAGCCATGCGTTGCGGGCACTGCGCCAAGGCTTGATGCCCCAGGGAATCCACGCGGCGTGAACTCCAGACGACCGCTGAAGGTGGTGATCTTCAGCTTGGCCGCGCCCTCGACGTCGAAGGTTCCGGCGGCGAGGTGTTCGGCGAAGCGGATCCCGGCGGGCGAGAGACGGGTGATCTGTTCGTTGGAGGCGATCGTGGCGGAACGGGTTCCTCGTCGGTGGTGGTCAGGCGGTCGTGGGGACGGAGGCGGACGGGCAGGGCCTGGCCTCCGGCAACCAGTCGAAGAGGGCCCTGAGGACGGTGGCAACTTCCGTGCCTTCGACCTCACCCCTCAGGGATGTTCCGCGACGGGCCGTGGCCCTGGCATCGCCACGGCGATGCGTCCCAGGAAGGACGTTTGAGGGTGATCTCGATCGCGATCCTCGCCAGCGACCCGGTCACCGGGGAGGGAGCCGCCTCCTGCCTGAGCAGGCAGCGGGAACTGACAGTGCTGCCCCCGCAGGAGCACGAGCGGGCGGACGTGATTCTGATGCTGACAGTGGACGTCACCGACGAGACGACGCTGCTCATGGAAGCGTCGTCCGCCCGCTCGGTCAATCCGGGCATGGGAATCGTGCTGGTCACCGCAAGTGTGTGCGAGGGCCAGGTGGTGCGGGCGGTTCAGTTCGGCCTGCGCAGCGTGATATGGCGTCAGGATGCCGGGCTCGACAGAATCGCCAAGGCCATCCGAGGTGTCGCCGACGGATGCGGCGTGCTGCCCGCCTCGGTCCAGGGCTGGCTCATCAACCACATCGGCACGGTCCACGGCGACGTGCTGGGGCCGATGGGGCTGACGCCGTCCGGACTGGAGGTCCGCGAAGTGGAGGTGCTGCGGCTGCTGGCGGACGGCCTGGACACGACAGAGATCGCCCAGAAGCTGAGCTATTCCGAGCGCACCATCAAGAACATCATCAGCGGCATGACCAACCGCATCGGACTGCGTAACCGGGCCCACGCGGTCGCCTTCGCATTGCGCTCCGGGACCCTGTGACGTCAACTGAGCGAACTGAGGGCGGAGTTTCCGCGGGCCAGTCACCTATCCAGAGGTCCTCTCCCACGGTGCTGGTCACTGCGGCCAAGCCCGTGGACCGCAACTGGCAGCCATCGACCGAGAACCGGGCCGCTGAACAGGTCGTAGTGCAAAACGTACCCCCGTAAGCCGTACAGGAGATTCGCATGTCCAGTCACCTTGAAGTCCTTGTGGTCGGAGCCGGCATCGCCGGCCTTGCGACCGCCACCGCGCTTCACCGCGAGGGAATGTCCGTCGACGTCATCGAGCGTTCTCCTGAGAGCCGAGCCATGGGGGCTGGGCTCTTCCTGCCCGGGAACAGCGTCCGCGCGCTGACCGCACTGGGGCTGGGGAAACACCTCACCGCGCAGGGAACGCCCATGCCCGGCCAGCGGCTGATGGACCACCGGGGCAGGGTGCTGGCCGACATCGACATGGCCGAACTGTGGAGAGGCACCGCCGGTTGCGTGGGCATCACCCGAGGCGACCTCCATGCGGCCCTGCAGGACATCGCGCCGGTGCCTGTCCGCCACGAGGTCACCGTGGTCTCGCTCAAGCAATCCGACGACGGTGTGCACGACGACGGTGTGCACGTGGAGTTCAGCGACGGCGGGAGCGGCCGGTACGACGTGGTCGTGGGAGCGGACGGCATACGGTCGGGTCTGCGAGAGTCAGTCGATCCGGCGGCCGGTGCCCGCTACCTCGGGCAGGTCTGCTGGCGCTTCCTGACCGACGCCCCCGACATCGACCGGTGGACCGCGTGGCTGGGCCCGGGGACGGCCTTCCTGGCCTACCCCGTCGGCGGGGGCCAGGTGTGCTGCTACGCCGACGTGGCGGCCGCCTCACCCAAGGACCCGACCACCGCCGCCGGTCTTCTCGGGCTCTTCTCCGGCTATGACCAGCGCGTACGGGACCTGCTGGCCACACCCGCCGCCCATGAGGCGTACTTCTCACCGGTGGAGGAGGTCAGCGGCGAGACATGGGTGCGCGGACGCGTCGTGCTCGTCGGGGACGCCGCGCACGCCAGCTCGCCCAACATGGCCCAGGGCGTCGCCATGGCCGTCGAGGACGCTCAGGTCCTCGCCGAGGTACTGGCCACCGGGGGTGACACCGAGGACCTCCTCCAGCAGTACGTCCAGCGCAGGCTCTCCCGCACCCGGTGGGTCCAGCGGCAGACCCACCGGCGCGAACGGTCCAGGTCCATGCCGCCCGCCGTGCGCAACATCGCGTTCCGCTACGGCGCCAAGGCCTTGTGGGAGCGCGGCTACGCCCCGCTGCGCGACCTGCCCTGACTCCGGCCCTGACGCCGCCTGTACGCACCACAGGCGTGCCGGTCGTGGAGGCGCCGGCGGACTCAGCACTGTGTCCGCGCCCGGCCGTCTATCTAGATCTGGCGATCATTTGCGCAGGTCAGAAGCCTTCCTTCGAGTAGGGACATAAGGGCGGTGGCGTCAACAATGAAGGTCAATGCGACGTGCGAAGGACTGACGGTGGCTCACGAGACAGCCGGACCCATGCCGGGCAATGTGGGAGGGATACATGAAAGCGATACCTGAGATTGTCGGGCGTGATGAATTCGACGCCCTGGTCATCAGGACCAACTACGACGACGAGGCCGCATGGCAGGCGGTGGTGGCGGACCTGGCTCAGTCATGGTGCGACATCGGCGAGTTCGAAGCCTCCGTCCACCTCATCGACGATCCTGCCTGGGCCGATCTTGGGCCCGATGAGGTCCTCAACGCGGCGAGGCGGGATGAAAACCTGAGCGTGGTGTTCCTCGCCGACCGGGTCACGATGCGGTCTGTTCATCGCGCGCTGCTGGCCCTCCACATCACCGACGAAGAAGACGAAGACCTCGACCCGATGTACTACGAGGCGCTCATCGCCTCCCCGCCACCTCGCGGATTCAGGACCGTTCCGGTCGGCGTCCACGACGTGCACGCAAATCTGTCGATCGGCAACATGGACTTCGCGGAATTCGCCAAGGCAGCGTTCGCCGATCCCGACCGAATCTACCGGTCCTTCTGAGCGTGCTACTCCCGCTCCCCTCACGGATCGTCTGCCGCAGGCTGGTTGGACCCGCGGTCCGCGCCGACATCCTCGGCCTGACCGCGCGGCCCGTCACGGACCCCGCCCCCCTCAAGCGGCTGCTGACCAGCCCCGATGTCTCCAAGGACCCGCGCCCACTGGCCCGACGCAGTAGGCATCAAAGAGATCACGGACAAGGCTGGCGTACCCAAGGGCTCGTTCTACAGCTACTACAGCAGCAAGAACGCTTTCGCCGCTGCCGTCCTCAGGCAATACTGGGCGGCGATCGTCCGCGATCATGCCTCCCTCCTCAGCGACGAGTCCACTCCACCCGTGCGGCGCCTCGTCCGGTTCTTCGAGGCTCTGACTCGCGATCGCGCCGAGCAGGGCTTCGCATTGGGATGCCTTATCGGCAATCTGGCCCTCGAGCTGTCCGACGACAATCGAGAGGCGCGCGAGGAGCCGGCCGCCATCATGGACCGCTGGTCCTGCCTGGTCGCAGCCTGCCTCGCGGAAGCCAGGAGTGAGCAGAGCGTCGCAGATTCCCCTGGGGCCACCGAGCTGGCATCCCTGATCATCGAATCCTGGGAGGGTGCGGTCATGCGGGGGCGCGTCGATCGAAGCAGTGCCCCCTTACGACCGCTTCCTCACTGCATCCCTGCCGCGACTGCTCGGCATGCAGGCGACCTCCACCTGAGCGTCGACGAGCCCCCGCAGTGCGCTTTACACAGAAGGGGCAGGGACCAACCCCGCGGGCGCGGGGAGCAGCTGACCGCCCGACTGACCGCTGAACAGCGCTGGGGGTCATCCCCGCGGGCGCGGGGAGCAGATTCGGCGCTGCAGCGGCAGGTCCATCAGTGACGGGTCATCCCCGCGGGCGCGGGGAGCAGTTCTTGCGCATATTCGTCCCCCGTCCTCCCCTGGGGTCATCCCCGCGGGCGCGGGGAGCAGGTTGATGCCGTCGATCAGGTAAGGCTGTAGGGGGGTCATCCCCGCGGGCGCGGGGAGCAGACTCCGCCACCTGGGAAGTTATCGCGGCACGGCATGATTCTGAGCACTTCTACAGATTTCGACAATGGGCACAAATAGGCCATAGGTTACGCATCCTGCCCTACCAGACGCTTCGCCCTGCCACTGGGTGCCGGGCAGTGCTCCCGTGAATTCGCTCGCCACCCACCCACCACCTCCACGTCTACCGTGCCTGGCGGGAACATAGTGCTCGTGTGCGACCTCGGCGTGAGCCTCTGCCCGTTCGAATCAGGTCACTTCGCCGCCCCGGACGCCGTCCCGCGGCACGCTCCGCTTCGCCAGCCAGCGGACGAGAGTTGTCGGCTGGGGGCACACTCATGGCGCCCTTGGGCCAGCGTGCACATCGCGTGCACCATCGCGCGGGAACTCCCGGGAAGCCGCAGGTACAAACGGGAACCCCATCGGGATGCATTGTGGCCCTGGCCAGGGCAAACACCCTGGTCAGGGCCACAATGGCAGACGAGTCGAGCTGTACGCCGGGTTCTGTCTCCGCCGGGCCTCGCGGCCCGGTGGGAGGCGGTCATCCATCTAGGACCGGCGTTGCCGCCGGCCTCGTGCGGTCCACCCGCGGACTCGGGCGGGCAGCCCTCGATCGTCCGCGCAGGACCATCTGCCGATGGCCCCTCTTGACCTTGCTCCGGGTGGGGTTTACCGAGCCGTCCGAGTCACCTCGGACGCTGGTGGTCTCTTACACCACCGTTTCACCCTTACCGTGGGCCGAGGCCCCCGGCGGTCTGTTTTCTGTGGCACTGTCCCGCGGGTCACCCCGGGTGGGCGTTACCCACCACCCTGCCCTGTGGAGCCCGGACGTTCCTCGGCAGGACCCAAGGTCCCGCCGCGACCGCCCGCTCGGCTCGTCTGCCGTGTTGACCATGGTACCCGCCGCCGCGGGCCCCGAGGCCGGAGGCCGTTAGGCTGCGACGCCGGGGCCGCACCCCCGACCCATCGCGTGAAGGAGATCCACCGTGCTCGTGCTGTTGCCGCCGTCCGAAGGAAAGGCCGTCGGCGGGCCCGGGGCGCCGCTCAGGCCCGAGGGGCTGTCCCTCCAGGGGCTCGGGCGGGCGCGGGAAGCGGTGCTCGACGAGCTGGTCTCGCTCTGCTCGGACGACGAGGAGAAGGCGCGCGACGTGCTCGGCCTGAGCGAGGGGCTGCGCGGCGAGGTGACCAAGAACGCCGCCCTGCGCACCGCACCGGCCCGCCCCGCAGGCGACATCTACACCGGCGTGCTCTACGACGCCCTCGGCCTGCCCTCGCTCGAGGCGGCCGCCCGCAGGCGGGCCAGGCGCTCGCTGCTGGTGTTCTCCGGGCTGTGGGGTGCGGTGCGGATCGGCGACCGGATTCCGTCGTACCGCTGCTCGATGGGCGTCAGGCTGCCGGGGCTCGGGGCGCTCGGCGCGTACTGGCGGGAGCCGATGGCCGAGGTCATGCCGGAGGTGGCGGGGAACGGGCTCGTGCTGGACCTGCGGTCCGCCGCGTACGCCACCGCCTGGAGGCCGAAGGGCGAGGTCGCGGGACGTACGGCGGCCGTACGCGTGCTCCACTCGCAGAGGGTGGACGGCGTCGAGAAGCGGTCCGTGGTCAGCCACTTCAACAAGGCCACCAAGGGCCGGCTCGTACGGGACCTGCTGACGGCCGGGTTCACGCCGAAGGGCCCGGCCGAGCTGGTGGAGGCGCTGAGCGAGCTCGGATACGTGGTGGAGGCGGAGGCGCCCGCGAGGCGTGGCACCGCCTGGCGGCTGGATGTCGTCGTGACCGAGATCCACTGAGGGCGGGCCGGCCCAGACGCCTCGTTGCACCATGTGCAACATTCATTGCGCATGGTGTTGAACGCCCGGCAGGATGGCGCCATGACTTCCGTGCTCGACCTCGCGCCCGTCATCCCCGTCGTGGTCCTCGAGGACGCAGCGGACGCCGTGCCGCTCGCCCGCGCGCTGGTGTCCGGGGGCCTTCCCGCGATCGAGGTCACGCTGCGGACGCGCGCCGCGCCCGCCGCGATCCGGGCCATCGCCGACGAGGTGCCGGACGCGGTGGTCGGCGCGGGCACCGTGATCTCGCCCGGGGGCGCGGAGCTCGCGGCCTCCGCCGGGTCCCGCTTCCTGGTCAGCCCGGGCTGGACGGACCGGCTGCTCGACGCGATGAAGGGGTCGGGGCTGCCGTTCCTGCCGGGTGTCTCGACCACCTCGGAGGTCGTGGCGCTGCTGGAGCGCGGCGTGACGGAGATGAAGTTCTTCCCGGCGGAGGCGGCGGGCGGCACCGCGTACCTCAAGTCCCTTTCCTCGCCGCTCCCTCGGGCCCGCTTCTGCCCGACGGGCGGGATCGGCGCGCTCTCGGCGCCGTCGTATCTGGCGCTGCCGAACGTGGGCTGCGTGGGCGGTACGTGGATGCTGCCGCCGGATGCCCTCCGGGCGAGGGACTGGGGGCGCGTGGAGCAGCTGGCCCGCGAGGCCGCGGCACTCAGCGACCGTATCGCGCGCTGACACGACCGAGGCGCGCGTTCGGCGCGGCCGAGTCACGGGCTGACACGACCGAGGCGCGCGCTGACGCGGGCCCAATCGCGCGCTGGCGCGGCCGAATCGCGCAGTCCGGGACCCCCGGTCCACGCCCGCCCCTGCGCCGCGTCCGCGTACAGCGGTGCGAGCATGCGTTCCGCGGGGCCGGGGGGACCTCCCAGGCGGAGCTCTGGGGGAGGGTGGGCACACCGCGACCACCGGCGTGCAGCCGCGTACGAAACGCCAACCCACGGGTACGGGTGGCCACTGTCGCCGGGTGCGGGCCGGTTGTGCCCACCCTCCCCCATAGCCTGAACGGCATGGGGGTACCCCCATCGCCCTGGCGGAACGCATGCCCACAGCTTCCGGGCTTGGCCTCGCGACCCATGGGTCGCGGGGCCAAGCCCGTTCACGCCGGGCTCACCGCAGGTGGCTCGTGTCGTTGAGCAGGCGCACCGACGCGTTGCCGTCCCCGTAGTACGCCACCGCCGACAGCGACGCCGCCGAGAGCTCCATCCGGAACAGGGACTCCGGCGGGGCCCCGAGCGCCAGCCGTACGAGCGTCTTGACCGGCGTGACGTGGGTGACCAGCAAGACCGTACGGCCCGCGTAGCGCGCGAGGAGCTTGTCGCGGGAGAGCGCGACGCGGCGCGAGACGTGCGCGAAGCTCTCGCCGCCGCCCGTCGGGGCCGCCTTGGGCGAGGCCAGCCAGGCGTCGAGGTCCACCGGGTAGCGGTCCCGTACCTCCGCGAAGGTCAGCCCCTCCCAGGCCCCGAAGTCCGTCTCGCGCAGCCCTTCGTCGGTACGGACGTCGAGCCCGAGCCTGCGGGCCACGAGCTCCGCCGTCTCGTGGCAGCGGCGCAGCGGTGAGCTGACGACCGCCTGGATCGTGCCGCGTGCGGCGAGGACCGCCGCGACCTGCTCGGCCTGGCGGCGGCCGGCGGGCGACAGTCCGGGGTCGGTGCCGCCGCTGCCGGAGAAGCGCTTCTGCGGTGTCAGGGCGGTCTCACCATGCCGCAGCAGGACGAGGGTGGTCGGGGTGCCCAGGTCCGCGGGCGCCGCCCAGCCGACAGCGGCCGCCCTGGGCGCGGCGAGCGGCTCCGCAACAGGTGCCTCGACGGCCGCTGCCCCGGCGGCCTCCGCGGCGCCTCCCACATCCAGCGCCGCCGTCGACCGCGACGGCTCCCACTGCTCGCCGCGCTTCCCCGCGTCCATCGCCTCGTTCGCGAGCCGGTCCGCGTGCTTGTTCCGCTCTCGCGGAATCCACTCGTACGAGACCTGCTCCGGCGGGAACACCGTCTTCGCCTCGGCCGCCAGCGGGCGCATGCCCGGGTGCTTGATCTTCCAGCGGCCCGTCATCTGCTCGACGACGAGCTTGGAGTCCATCCGCACCTGCACCTCGGCGTCCGGGTCGAGCGCGTGGGCCGCCCGGAGCCCGGCGATCAAACCCCGGTACTCGGCCACGTTGTTGGTCGCCGTGCCGATGAACTCGGCGGCCTCGGCGAGCGGCTCGCCCGTCGCCGCATCACGGACGACCGCGCCGTACCCCGCGGGACCCGGGTTGCCCCGGGAGCCGCCGTCCGCCTCGACGACGAACCGCCGCCCCCCTCGACTCCCTGCGCTCATCGGGCCTACAGCCCCGATTCGGGCGTACGGACCAGGATGCGGCGGCAGTTCTCGCACCGCAGGACCTCGTCCGGGGCCGCGGCCCGCACCTCGTTCATCTCGGTGATGGCCAGTTCCTGGCGGCAGCCCTCGCAGCGCCGCTGGTAGAGCCGCGCCGCGCCGACGCCGCCCTGCTGCGTGCGCAGCTTCTCGTACAGCTTCAGCAGGTCGGCGGGTACGGCGGCGGCGGCGAGCTCGCGTTCCTTCGACACCGCCGCGGCCTCGCCGTCGAACTCCTCCTCGGCCGCGTCCCGCCGGGCCTTCGCGTCGGCGGCCTTGGCCTCGACGGACTCGACCCGCCCGGTCAGCTCCACGACCCGCTCCTGCGCGGACTCGCGGCGCTCCATCACCTCGAGGACGACGTCCTCCAGGTCGCCCTGCCGCTTGGCGAGCGAGGCGATCTCGTGCTGCAGGTTCTCCAGGTCCTTCGGGGACGTGATGGCCCCGGAGTCCAGCCGCTGCTGGTCGCGGGCGGCGCGCTGGCGCACCTGCTCCACGTCCTGCTCCGCCTTCGTCTGCTCGCGGGCGGTGTCGCTCTCCTCGGTCTGGGCGGCGACCAGCAGGTCGCGCAGCTGGGCGAGGTCGGCGTTCAGGGTCTCGATCTCCGCGTGTTCCGGCAGGCTCCTGCGCTTGTGCGCGAGCTGCGACAGACGGAGGTCGAGGGCCTGGACGTCGAGCAGGCGGATCTGGTCGGCGGGCGCGGCGTTCAGTTGGGGGCTCCTGTGGTGGCGTTGGGGTGGGACGCCGCGTGGGCGCTCCAGGGGTCGGTGACCGTACGGGAGATGTGCGTGCGCAGATTCCAGCCGTGCCGGTCGGAGATCTCGTCGAGCTGGGCGGCCGCCTGCTCGATCCAGGGCCACTCGGTGGCCCAGTGCGCCGCGTCCACCAGGGCCGGCGGGCTCTGGTGCCGGGCCTCCTGCTGGGCCTCGGACGCGGGGTGGTGGCGCAGGTCCGCGGTGAGATACACATCCGCGCCCGCGCGCCGTACGTCGTCGAAGAGGCTGTCGCCCGAGCCACCGCAGACCGCGACCCTGGAGACCGTACGGCCCGGGTCGCCGGCGATGCGGATGCCCTGCGCGGTGGCGGGGAGCCGGGCGGCGGCGCGCTCGGCGAAGGCCCCCAGCGTCATGGGCTCGTCGAGTTCGCAGATCCGGCCGAGGCCGCGGCGGCCCGCCGGGTCGGTCGGGTCGGCGACGAGCGGCCCGGTGATCCGCAGGTCGAGCGCGCCGGCGAGCGCGTCGGAGACGCCGGGGTCGGCGCGGTCGGCGTTGGTGTGCGCGACGTGCAGCGCGATGTCGTTCTTGATGAGGGTGTGCACGACGCGGCCCTTGAAGGTGGAGGCCGCGACCGTCGTCGTACCGCGCAGATAGAGCGGGTGGTGCGTGATCAGCAGGTCGGCGCCGAGCTTCACGGCCTCGTCGGCGACGTCCTGGACGGGGTCGACGGCGAAGAGGACGCGCTGCACACCGGCGTCCGGATCACCGCATACGGTGCCGACGGCGTCCCACTCCTCCGCCCGCTCCGGCGGCCAGAGGGCGTCGAGCGCGGCGATGACTTCGAACAGTGCGGGCACGGGTGAGAGGTTACCTCCGACCCGTGCCCGTACGCGTTGCCGCTACTTGACGAGGTGGCCACGGAGGTCGTCGAGGACGCTGTTCGCGGCCGTCACTCCGAGACCCAGGTACCAGGTCTCGTCCGGCACGTCCTTGGCCCGGCCCGCCTTCACCGCGCCGAGCTTCTTCCACAGCGGGTTGTCCTCGGCCTTCGCACGCTGCGTGTCGCCGGGGTCGCCGTAGACGCCGGTGAAGATCCAGTCGGCGTCGGCCTCGTCGATCCTCTCCGGGCTGATCTCCGCCGCCAGGTCGTTGATCTGCTGGTTCCTGGGCCGCGGCAGGCCGGTGTCCTCGAGGATGGTGCCGATGAAGGACGCCTTGGCGTAGAGGCGGATCATGTCCGGCATGTAGCGGAGCATAGTGATTGTGGGCCTCTTCCCGCCCTTCGCGTCGAGGTCGTGGCCCAGCTTCCTGGCCCTGGCCTCGTACGAGGCGAGGTTCCTCTTCGCCTGCTCGGTCCTGTCGAGGGCGGCAGCGTTGAGGAGGTAGTTCTCCTTCCAGGTGAAGCCTGGACGGATGGAGAACACGGTCGGCGCGATCTTGGAGAGCTCGTCGTACTTGTCGGCGGCGCGCAGCTGGCTGCCCAGGATCAGGTCGGGCTTGAGGTGGTGGATCGCCTCGAGGTTGAGGTTGTTGATGGTCCCGACGCTCTGCGGGCTGCCCGCGTCCTTCTTCAGGTACTCGGGGATCCCGTCGTCGCCCTCGGTCGGGCTGTAGCCGACGGGCTTGACGCCGAGCGAGACGACGTTGTCCAGCTCGCCGACATCCAGGACCACGACCCGCTTCGGCCTGGCCTCGATCTCGGTCTCGCCCATCGCGTGCTCGACGGTCCGCGGGAACTGGCCCGCCTTGGCATCGGTGCCCATCCTCGCCGTGTCCTCGGCGGCCTTGGCGAAGTCCTCGCCGCCCTGAGCCACCGCCTTCTTCTGGTCCGCCTTGCCGTTGCCACCTCCGCCGGAGTTCCCACCGCCGCAGGCCGTAAGGGACAGCGCGGTGGCCAGGGCGAGGGTGACGGCGGCGGTACCGCGGCGGCGCAGTGACATGACGGGCTCCAGAGGGATCGAACGAAGGGGGGCCCTCGTGCGGCCGCACGGCACGGGGCCGGCGCTGACTTAGGCGTGCCTTACCTTAAGCAAGCGCTCCACATGGAGCACAACCGCCCCCGGCACCTCAGCCGAACCGGCCCATCGGCACCCGTATGTGTGAAGCGCTTACGACTTACGGAGTCGGCTGGGCGTGCGAAAACTACCTTCGATGGCCGGAGGTGACCCCCTGATGACGGCCTGTGTCCTCGAGACCACCACGGACGGCGGCACCGCTCGGCCGGCGCCGATGACGATCAGCGCGGACGGCGGTTACGCGGCGCGGCTGGTGATGGGCGCGGAGCCAGAGAGCTGGTACCCCGAGCGCTGGACCCTCGGCGGCCCGGAGCCGTACGCCGTGCCGCTCCCCCTCTCCCAGCCCGAGGAGCCGGACAGCGATCTGCTGCCCCTCGCCGACGGCCGGGTGCTGATCCGCCGCCGCGTCGCCGACCGCCACGACATCGCCCTGCTCTATCCGACCGGCCCCGGCACCGGCGAGCTGCCGCTGGGCACCGTCGAGCGCGAGCGGCTCACCCTGCTCCCGCCCTCGCCCTGCGGCTCCGCCGCGTACGCCCTCGCGCCCGGCGACGGGACCACGGAGCTGTGGCGGGTGCACGGCGGCGCGTCTGGCGGCCCGTCCGGCGGCTCGTCCGTCGGCCCGGAGCTCATCACCGAGCTGCCGGGGCTGTGCACCGGCGGGGCGTGGCTGGACCGTACCGGCCAACTGCTCGCGCTCGACCGGGAGTCGGCCGACGACGGCCGGGTGAAGGCCGTGGCCGTGGACCTGGCGCGGGGCGGCGAGACGAGCCCGCTGCTGCAGATCACGGAGGAGAGCAATGACCGCCTGCTGCTGGCCGATCCGGGCAGCGGGCTGCTGCTCGTACGGTCCGACGCGGCGGGGCACGACCGGCTCGGCTGGGGCGTGCTCGGCAGTACGCGGCCGGTGCGCTTCCCCGAGGTGCTGCGACTCGCGGACGCGGCGGTGACACCCTTCGCCGTTCAGCCGGGGCAGGTGCTGATGCCGGAGAGCTGTGCGGTGGCCCTGCGGATCGACGGGGCGGCGGGCAGTTGGATCGGCGTGTGGCGGCCGTCGGGGCGGCAGTTGCACCAGCTGGCGGCGCCGGAGGGCTGGCTGGCGGGGACGGGGCTGTGGACGCGGGAGGGCGAACTGCGGCTGCCGTACGCGACGGTGGACGTGCGGTGCGGGGTGGCGCGCGTCGCCGCGCCCGACGCGGAGGCCTCGGTCGGCGCCGTCCGCTCCGGGGCCGCGGGCAGGGGCGCGGGGGCGGGCGCGGGCGCAGGCGCGTCGGCTCCTGCGCGGCCGGTGCCCCTGCGGGAAGCCCCGCTGGCGAAGGCTCAGTAGCTGCTGCGGGTTGTGGGTGCGGCCAAGCGCTCTGTGGCTGCGTGGTTCCAGGGGCCCTCCGGGGTGACTCCTCGGTCGGCCAACGTGCGGCACCGTCCTTCGGCTTCCCCGCCGTGTTCGTTGGCCGCCCTGCGGGGACACCCCTGCACGCCCCCTCCCCGCCGTCCGCGGCCACCGGTTTGTGGGCATGCGTTCCGCGGGGCGGAACGGGTGGGCACAAACCGGCCACCGGGCCGCAGTTGGCAACGGCGCGTAACCAGGCACGCGCTGCCCCGCCCGGCGCAGCCGGGAGCAAACCGGCCACCGGCCCGCAGCCGCGTACGAAACCCCAAACCCCGCAGCGGGCACGCGCATCCGCGCCGCCCCCTCACTACCCGGTGGTTTCACGATCATCTGGCTGGTTAGACTCGATCCGGGGTTACGCAGCTCCCGGGGCCCGGTGCTGACGCCTCGTCACCCGGCCTGCTCCGGATGGGCGTTGGCGCGATGCTGCCGCCGCCGCGGCGGGCCCCTCGCACGGCACGACGCAAAACGATCCACGGGGTGACTTTCCACATGTCCGAAGCACGGACCGACACGACTCAGCCACGTCCGCACGGCCCCTCCGCCGCCCAGGCGGCAGCCGGCCCCGGCAAGCACCGCGGCCAGGCCGCATCCGAGGACCGCCAGGCCCCGGCCCAGGGCCGGCACCGCCGCCCGGCCCAGGACCCGCGGACGTAGGGCGGGCCGCGGATTCTCCCCCTGTCCCGCCCTGCCACGCGTGGGGCGGGGCAGGGGCCCTGTCCCCTCCCCTATCCCTTCCTGAGCCCGAGCACCTCCGCCGCCGCGAAGGTCTCGCTCCGCGGGCGGTCCGCGAAGTACGGGGTCAGCATCTGGTCGAGCTCCTCGTGGCTGAAGACCTCTTTGGCCGTGTCGAACTTGGCGGCCACCCTGGGGCGTTCGACGAGCGCGACCATGCCGCCGTGGACCACGAACACCTGCCCGTTGACCTTCGCGGCGGCCGGTGCGGCGAGATAGCCGACGAGCGGCGAGACGTGCTCGGGCGCGAGCGCGTCCAGACCGCCGTCCTCCGGTCCGCCGAGGCCCGCGCCCGCGAACACGTGCTCGGTCATACGCGTCCTGGCGCGCGGGCAGATGGCGTTGGCCGTCACGCCGTACTTCGCCAGCGCCAGCGCCGTCGACGTGGTGAGACCCACGATGCCGCCCTTGGCCGCCGCGTAGTTGGGCTGTCCCGCCGACCCGGCGAGGAAAGCCTCGGACGAGGTGTTCACGATCCTCCCGTAGACCGGCCCGCCCGCCGCCTTCGACCGTTCGCGCCAGTGCGCGGCCGCGAAGTGCGTCGTATTGAAGTGCCCCTTGAGGTGCACCCGGATCACCGAGTCCCATTCGTCCTCGGTCATCGAGAAGATCATCCGGTCCCGCAGGATGCCCGCGTTGTTGACCAGGATGTCGAGCGAGCCGTACGTGTCGACGGCGAGCCGGATCAGCCCGCGCGCCTGCTCGTGGTCGGCCACGTCGCCCACGTGGGCCACGGCCTGCCCGCCCTCGGCGCGTATCTCGACGACGACCTGTTCCGCGGGGGCCGCGGACGCCTCGCCCGAGCCGTCCCACCCCGGCTGCCCGAAGTCGTTGACCACCACGCGGGCGCCGAGGCGGGCGAGTTCGAGGGCCTCGGCCCGCCCGAGTCCGCGTCCGGCCCCCGTGACGATCGCGGTCTTCCCGTCCAGAGTCATGCGGGCTCCCATCAGATCTCGATACAGGTGCGCAGCGCCTCGCCCGTCCGCATCTGGTCGAGGGCGTCGTTGACCTCGGCGAGCTGGACGCGGTGGGTGATGAGCCCTTCCAGGTCGATACGGCCCGCCCGCCACAGCGCGACGGTCCGCTCGTACGACCTGAGCACGTCGCCGCCGCCGTACAACGAGGGCAGGATGCGCTTCTCGTCGAAGAACAACTCGAACATGTTGACCTGCAGGACGTCGTCCATCGCGCCGGCGCCGACGACGCACAGCGTCCCGCCGCGGCGGGTGCAGTCGTACGCCGTGCGGGCGGTGGCGGACTTGCCGACGACCTCGAAGACGTAGTCGAAGCCCTCGCCGCCGGTGATACGGGCCTTGGCGTCCTCGAGTCCTTCCGGTGCCACGACCTCGGTGGCACCGAAGCGCAGCGCGGACTCGCGCCGGCCGGCGACCGGGTCGACGGCCACGATCTGCGCGGCGCCCGACGCCCGCGCGCCCTGGATGGCGCTGATACCGACGCCGCCGCAGCCGATCACGGCGACCGAGGAACCGGCCTCCACCTTCGCGGTGTTGAGCGCGGCGCCGAGCCCGGTGGTGACGCCGCAGCCGATCAGCGCCGCGATGTCGTATGGCACGTCGTCCGGGATCGGTACGGCGCATCCGGCCCCGATCACGACCTCCTCGGCGAAGGTGCCGGTGCCCGCGAAGCCGAAGACCTCGCCGTCCGGCCGCTTGAAGTTGGGGGTCCCGGCGCTCAGGAAGCCGGCGAGGCAGAGGTGGCTCTGACCGCGCTTGCAGGACGGACAGCCGCCGCAGGCCGGCAGCCAGCACACCAGCACACGGTCCCCCGGGCTCAGCCCGGTGACGCCGTCGCCGACGTCGAGAACCTCGCCCGCGCCCTCGTGGCCCGGAACGAAGGGGGCGGGCTGCGGCAGCACGCCGTTCATCGCGGACATGTCGGAGTGGCACAGGCCGGTGGCCCGGATGCGCAGCTTCACCTTCCCGGGGCCGAAGCCGACCGCCTCGACGTCGTCGAGGACCTCGAGCTTGTCCTGCCCTGTCTCATGCAGTATGGCGGCGCGCATGGTACGACTCCCTTCGCAGTCCCCATCCCCAACCCCCAAAGGGCCGGGGATGCTCTCACATCAGCGGCTGACGTCGCAGAGCCCGCCCGTCCGCCACTCTTCAGGGGCGCTGTCGGTGCGGGCCGTGCGGTCATGAATGCTCAACGGTCGTGTCGGCGAGAACCGGTGCGTCGTTGCGCTCGACGGCCGTCACCGACACCTGGATGCGGCCGGGTGCGGCGCCGTCCCGCCACATCCGGACGCGCAGGGTCTCGCCCGGGAAGACGACCCCGGCGAAGCGGGTGGTGTACGAGCGGACGCGGGTCACGTCACCACTGAGCGCCGTGTCCACCACTGCCTTGAGCGTGATCCCGTAGCTGCACAGGCCGTGCAGGATCGGCCGGTCGAAGCCCGCGCGTTTGGCGAAGTCGGGATCGGCGTGCAGCGGGTTCCAGTCGCCGGAGAGCCGGTAGAGCAGCGCCTGGTCCTCGCGGATCGGGCGCTCGACGGTGATGTCGGGCTCGCGGGCGGGGAGTTCGAGGCGCTCGGAGGGGCCGCGCTCCCCGCCGAAGCCGCCCTCGCCGCGTACGAAGATCCGGGTGTCGCTGGTCCACAGCGGCCCGCTCTCGTCCTCGGCCTTCGAGCGCAGCACGATGACGGCCGCCTTGCCCTTGTCGTACACGGCGGCGATCCGCGACGAGTGGGCCGCCCGGCCCTTCACCGGCAGCGGCCGGTGCAGTTCGATGTGCTGGCCGCCGTGCAGGACGGCGGCCAGGTCGATGTCGACGCCGGGCGAGGCGAGCCCACCGGCCGCGGCGAGGGCGCCACCCGCGACGGTGGCGAAGCTGGGGAGTACGTGCAGCCTGCTCTCCAGGGTGTAGCGCAGCTCGTCGGGTTCGGTGGCCGGGATTCCGGCGCCCACGCCGAGGTGGTAGAGCAGGACGTCCTTGTAGTCCCAGGCGAGGTCTGTCCTGCGGGGCTCGGCCGAGAGGGCTTGTGCGACGTCGATGGGCATGCTCGGTGCTGCTCCTTCGCCACGTGGATGTGCGGGGTACGGGTGCGGGTGCCGAAGGCGGAGACCCCGGCGCGGCCGTCCGCACCGTCAGTCGCACCGGGGCCGTATCCGGTCGGCCGGAACGCGCCCGCGCTCCCGGCCCGGGGCGTGTCCGGCGGCGTCTCCGCTGTCCCGCCCTTTCCCGTGACCCGGATCCGGGGGGAGCCCCAGTTTCGGGAAAGGGCGGGTCAGGGGAAGAAGCCGCCGCAGGTGGCGTGATCCGCCGGGCATATCCTAGAACGCGTTCTAGCCGATGGCACCCATGTATAACGCACCCCTCAGCACATGGGAAGACTGCTGACGGCATGTCAGAAACGGCCCGGGGATCGCCCCGATAGGCGCTCATCGAGGTGCGCGACGCCGCTGAGCGGGTCCGGCTGGATACCGGCCACGACGGCCGCGGCGTAGGCTCGGACCGAACAGGTCAGAATACGGGCGACATGGGGGGAATGAGCGGTATGAACGACACACGCGGCACCGGCGACACGGCCGGCACCGGCCCGAAGGGTCTGTCGGAGCGCACGCCATGATCAGAGTCCTGCTGGCCGAGGACCAGGGCATGATGCGCGGCGCGCTGGCCCTGCTGCTCGGTCTCGAGCGGGACATCGAGGTCGTGGCGCAGGTCGGCCGCGGGGACGAGGTCGTGGCCGCCGCCCTGAGCGCCCGCCCCGACGTCGCGCTCCTGGACGTCGAACTCCGCGGCCGCAGCGGACTGGACGCGGCCGCCGACCTCCGCGACGAGGTTCCGGACTGCCGCGTTCTCATCCTGACCACCTTCGGCCGACCCGGCCACCTGCGGCGCGCCATGGAGGCCGGGGCTGCGGGTTTCCTGGTCAAGGACGGCCCGGTCGAGGAGCTGGCCGAGGCGATCCGCCGCGTCCTGTCGGGCGAGTCGGTCATCGACCCCACCCTGGCCGCGGCCGCACTGAGTGCGGGCCCGAACCCGCTCACGGCGCGCGAGCGCGATGTCCTCGCGGCGACGGCGGACGGCGCGGCGGTCGCCGGCATCGCGGCGAAGCTGCACCTCTCCGAGGACACGGTCCGCGACGAACTGTCCTCCGCGATCGGCAAGACCGGTACCCGCACCGGCATGGAGGCCGCACGCGCCGCCCGCCTGCAGGGCTGGCTCTGACCACCACGCGATGCCGCCCCTGGCGCAAGCCGGTCATCCGGCGAGGCCGGGCCGGAGCCACATGCCGAAGCCAAGGTGGCACTCCACATGGCACTCCGACCTGCGGGCACCTGTCGTCGGGTGCATGACACCGAACATCGTCCCTGCTGGCGGCCTGAACGCCTCTGCGTTCACTCGGCCCAGCCGCCTGGCACTCCGCATGGCACTGCAGGTCAGACCGCCAATGGCGGGGTTACGAGCCGCCAGGAAACTGTAGAGTAATTGCGGAGCACACGCAGAGGGCCTGACCCTGGGGGCATCCAGAGCCAGACCCTCGCGGTTGCAGCTGATGAGCCCGGCCGTCCTAGACTCGGCCGGGCTCACTGCATGAGCTCCAGGCCTCGGCCGTCCTCACGTGTGGCATCCGGCAACTACCGGACAAACTGCCCCACACCCGTGACGATCGCCACGAGAAGCCCTAACACCCCGATGGCGACCTGCCACTTCTCAGGGCCGGTCCATCGCCTGCCGGGCTTCCTCACACGCGGATCCGCCACCACTTCCTCCTGACTCCTCCAACAGGCCCTGGAGGACAGGGCCTCCGCGGGCGTGATCAGTGCCCAACGAAGCTGTAGGGAGGAGCTGGTGAAGCCCGATCAGATTACAAGCACGAGGCGCACCCCCGCTCAGCACGGGTAGTCCCAAGTGGCCTACATCACGGGCGACTTGCCATTTGTCCCGTGATCCACATCACATCAATTTCCTGGCTTTCGACGGGTTCGCAAGCGCCCCCGGCCCCCCGCCCGCGGCCCGTCGGCTGGCATCCGGCAGCATGGGCACCCGAGCCGGCGGCGGCGCAGCGAGACCTCCTCACGCGCATCCGTACCCGTACGACCAGGAGGAAGCCCATGGGACCGGGCCCCAAACCTGACATATTGGCCGCTTTTGAAGCGGCGAAGGGCTTCATGCCGGTCGACGAGGGCCTCGCGCTGCACGCCGCGGCGACCGAAGCGGCCCGGCTCGGGCTCCCCCTCCTCGAGGTCGGCACGTACTGCGGCCGCTCCACGATTCTCCTCGCCGACGCGGCCCGCGAGGCCGGGACGGTCGCCGTCACCGTCGACCATCACCGCGGCTCGGAGGAGCAGCAGCCGGGCTGGGAGTACCACGACCCGGCCGTGGTCGACCCGGACCCCGCGGTCTCCCGGATGGACACCCTCCCCACCTTCCGCCGCACGCTCTACAAGGCGGGCCTCGAGGACCACGTCGTCGCCGTCGTCGGCCGGTCCCCGCGGGTCGCCGCGCTCTGGGCCAGGCCGCTCGGCCTCGTCTTCATCGACGGCGGCCACACCGACGAGCACGCCACGGCCGACTACGAGGGCTGGGCACCGCACGTCGCGGCCGACGGCTTCCTCGTCATCCACGACGTCTTCGCGGACCCCGCGGATGGCGGCCAGGCACCGTTCCGTATCTACCGCCGCGCCCTCGAGTCCGGCGCCTTCACCGAGGTCTCCGCGACCCGGTCCCTCCATGTCCTGCGGCGTACGGGCGCGGGCGTCTGAGGTGGCCGACTAGCATCGCGGACGTGTCGAACGGCAGCCCATCCCCCGCGCTGCGCCGCATCGGCCGCGGCGCCCTCCTCGCAGCCCTCGCCGCATTCGGCGCGCTCGCCGTGTCCTGCAGCGCGCAGCAGCCCGCGCCGCCGAACGCCGGGGGCGAGCCGTCGGCGAGAGGCGCGGGCAAGCCAGGGGCGCCTGCCGCGACCTCGACCAGCCGCCCGCGCACCGCCGCCCCGTCCCGCCCGAGCGGCCCGCAGCACAGCTCACCGAGCAGTTCACCGGGCCGCGGGCGGAGCGGCCCGCTCTCCGGCAAGGTCGTCGTCCTCGACCCGGGCCACAACCCCGGCAACCGCGACCACTCCCGCGAGATCGCCCGCACGGTCGACATCGGCACCGGCCGCAAGGAGTGCGACACCAGCGGCACGTCCACCAACGGCGGCTACACCGAGGCGTCCTTCACCCTCGACGTCTCGCGCCGCATCCGTAAGCTCCTCGAGGCGCAGGGCGCGACGGTGACGTTCACGCAGGACGGCGACCGGCCGTACGGCCCCTGCGTCGACGAGCGCGCCCGGATCGGGAACACGGCGCACGCAAACGCCGTCGTCTCCGTCCACGCGGACGGCTCCGCGACCGGCAACCGCGGCTTCCACGTCATCCTCCCGGCGAAGGTCAGCCACGGAGACGCCGACACCGCGCCGATCGTCAGGCCTTCGCGCGAACTCGGCGAGCGGATCGCGGGCAACTTCGTCCGCCAGACGAGCAGCGTCCCGTCCAACTACATCGGCGACGGCACGGGCCTGGACGTGCGCTCCGACCTCGGCGGGCTCAACCTCTCCACGGTCCCGAAGGTGTTCATCGAGTGCGGCAACATGCGCGACGCGCAGGACGCCGCGCGGCTGACGAGCGCGACGTGGCGGCAGCGCGCGGCGCAGGGCATCGCGGACGGCATCGAGGGCTACCTCAAATCATGACCTGTCACGCTCTCTCGTGATGCCCCGTGATGTGTCGCGACCTCTTGTGACCTCTCATGCAGTCCCACGACGTCTCGTGACCTCAGTAACCGGCGGGACACCCCACGCGACCGACCGATAGATTCATCCGTACGATGGGGGGCCACCCCCGCGCCACGCCCCGCGCGTTCCGGCGACAGCGACGGCACAGACGAGAATGACTAAGGACTTCACGTGAATATCCGCTCCCTCACTCGAGGCGACGGCGTGGTGATCGGAGCAGCGGTGTTGCTCTTCATCGCCTCGTTCCTCGACTTCTATTCCTGCGACGGCGAGTTCTGCAACAGCGGCGCGGTCCCCAACACGTGGGAGTCCGAGCTCTTCCCGGTGCTCCCCTCGATCTACCTCGCCGGACTGATCGCCGCCGGACTGATCGTCGCCGCCCGCTTCCAGCCCGCGGCCCGCAAGCTCGCCGGACTCGGCCTGGAGCAGTGGGGCATGGCGCTCTCGGCGTTCGCGGCCTGGACCGCGCTGTGGACGATCCTCGGGGGCCCCGACGTCGACAGCGTCGGCCCCGGCATCGGCCAGATCCTGGGGCTGCTCGCCGCCCTCGCGCTCGCCGCGGGCGCCGTGCTCAGCACCCGTATCCCGGCGCTCCAGGCCCCGCTGATGGGCGCACCGGGCCAGCAGGCCCCGTCCCCGTACGGCGCCGGCCCGAACCCGGGCTACGGCTACCCGGGCCAGCAGGGCGGCCCGTCCCCGTACGGTGCGCAGCAGGGCCAGCCGGGCGGCCAGCAGCCGCAGCCCTACGGCGGCCAGCAGCAGGTCCAGCAGCCCGGTCCCGCGGCGGGGCCCGCCGGTGACTTCGCGCCGTTCTGGTTCGCCGTGCCGGTCGCGCGGCCGCTGTACGCGGAGGACGGCTCGCCGACGCCGATCGCCGAGCTGGCGCCCGGCACGTGGTACCTCGCGGTCGAGCAGCGCGGCCCGGCCCTCGTCGCCCAGACGCAGGACGGCCGCAGGGGCGTCCTTCAGGACACGTCGGGCATCCAGCGCGGCTAGCGGCTGGGAGCACGCCACCGGCCCTTCGCCCGTCGTGGGCGGAGGGCCGTTGTCTTGCGCGCGCATACGCCGTAACGTTCCTGACGATGCGTCAAGAGGAGTGGCGCGATCGGAGGGTACTCGCATGCGACTCGGCCTCGCGCTCGGCTACTGGGGGCGCGGCCCCGACCCCCGGCACGTCGAACTCGCCGTCGAGGCCGAGCGACTCGGCTACGACTCGGTCTGGACGGCCGAAGCCTGGGGCTCCGACGCCTTCACACCCCTGACCTGGATCGCCGCCCGCACGTCCCGTATCCAACTCGGTACCGCCGTGGCCCAGATGGCCGCCCGCACGCCGACCGCCACCGCCATGCACGCGCTGACCCTCGACCATCTCTCCGGCGGCCGGATGATGCTGGGCCTCGGCCTGTCGGGGCCGCAGGTGGTCGAGGGCTGGTACGGGAGGCCGTTCCCGAAGAGCCCGCTGACGGCGACGCGCGAGTACGTCGAGGTGATCCGGCAAGTCCTGCGCCGCGAGGGCCCGGTGGAACTGGACGGCCGCTTCCACTCCCACCCGTACAGCGGCCAGGACGGCACGGGCCTCGGCAAGCCCCTCAAGCCGATCACCCACCCGCTCCGCCCCGGCCTCCCGGTCCTCCTCGGCGCCGAGGGTCCCAAGAACATCGCCCAGACGACCCGCATCGCCGACGGCTGGCTCCCCCTCTACTGGTCTCCGCTGCGCACCGACGTCCACGAGGCCTCGCTCGCGGAAGTCCCGGAAGCCCGCGGGGGTACGGGCCAATGTCACTTCATGGTCGCGCCGATGGCGCGGGCGCAGGTGTGCGAGGACGTCGCGGAGGGGCTGCTGCCGGTGAAGGCGATGCTCGGCTTCTACATCGGCGGAATGGGCCACGCGGCCCGCAACTTCCACGCCGACCTCATGGCGCGCATGGGCTTCGAAGCCGAGGCGCGCCGCATCCAGCAGCTCTTCCTGGAGGGCCGCCGCGCGGAGGCGATCGACGCCGTACCGGATGCGTTCGCGGACGAGATCTCCCTCGTCGGCCCCCGCGAACGCATCGCGGAACGCCTCACCCTCTGGCGCAAGGGCCCGGTGACCGACCTCCTCATCACCGCCCCCGACCTGCCGACGCTACGAACGCTCGCCGAGCTGAACGCCTGACAGCGCCGCCCCACCCCGCCGGGCACACACCGTGCGGGGTTTCCCTCACCTCAGAGCGGCAAGACGCTTGATATGTCCATAAGTTATCGATCAGGGACCAACGCCGCGGCCAAGGTCGTCGCCACCGCCGCGGATGTCGCCGCCGTGATCCTCGGACTGTGGATCCTGATGTACGTGCTCGACGCCAACCGGTCGAACAACCTGGTCAGCTTCGTCCAGGACGCCGCCCGGTGGCTGGCCGGGTGGTCGTACGACCTGTTCACGATGGAAACCGACTGGCTGCGGACGCTGCTCAACTACGGCACGCCCGCCGTCGTATACCTGCTCGCCGGCCACGCCCTGGCCTCCCGGATGCGCCAGGTCTGACGCCTGCCTGCCAGGGCCCCGGGCCCGGGACGCCGCGTCAGCAGCAGTCCGGGTCCAGGCCCGACGGCAGACGCTCGCCGCCGAAGACCGCCGTCGTCGCCTCGTCGCCGCCGAGCGCGGCCACGGCGAGCAGCAGCGACCCCGCGGTCCACGTGGTGAGCTCCTCCGGCCATACCGCGTCGTCCTCGAAGACGTACCCCGTCCAGTACATGCCGTTGTCGGCGCGCAGGTGCTGGATCCAGCGGAGGATGTCCACCGCGCGGTCCGACTCGCCCATCGCCCAGAGCGCGAGGGCGAGTTCCGCGCTCTCCCCGCCCGTCACCCACGGGCGGTCCGACACGCAGCGCACGCCGAGCCCCGGTACGACGAAGCGGTCCCAGTCAGCCTCGATGCGCTCCTTGGCCTGCGCGCCGGTGACGGCGCCGCCGAGGACCGGGTAGTACCAGTCCATCGAGAAGCGGTCCTTGTCGAGGAAGCGCTCGGGGTGGCGGCGTATCGCGTGCCCGAGCCAGCCGGCCGCCAGCTCCCAGTCGGGCTGCGGCTCGTCGCGCTGTTCCGCGATGGCCAAGGCGCAGCGCAGGGCCTGGTGGATGGAGGAGCAGCCGGTGAGCAGCGCCTCTGTCACCGGCGATCCGTCGTCCTCGCGCTTCCAGCCGATCTGCCCTCCGGGCTGCTGCAGGTCCAGCACGAATTCCACGGCGGAGCGCACCGTGGGCCACAGGCTGTCGAGGAAGGCGTCATCGCCGGTGGAGAGGTAGTGGTGCCAGGCGCCGACGGCGATGTAGGCGACGAAGTTGGTCTCGCGGCCGCGGTCGGTGGGGGCGTCGGCGGCCCCGTCCGCGTAGCCGGCGTACCAGGAGCCATCCGGATTCTGATGCCGCGCCAGCCACCGGTACGCGGCCTCGGCGCGCTCGTGCTCGCCCGCCGCGTCCAGCGCCATCGCCGCCTCGACGTGGTCCCACGGGTCGAGGTGGTGCCCGCGGAACCACGGTATGGCGCCGTCCGCGCGCTGCTCCGCGAGAATCCCCGCCACGGTCCTGCCGGCCTGCTCGGCCGTGAGAACTCCGGGCAGGACCAGCCGCTCGGTGCGCCCCGGCGACGTCACATGTCCACCTTCGGCGCGTGCGGCTTGGTCGCGTACGCCACGAAGCTCTTGCCGATCAGCGGGTTGAGGGCCCGCTCGGCGACCCGGGTGGCGAGCGGCTTCTTCATGATGTCCCAGACCAGCAGCTTGTGGTACGCCTTCACCGGCAGCGCCCGGTCGTTGTCCACGCCGAAGGCGCACTTGAGCCACCAGTACGGCGAGTGCAGCGCGTGGGCGTGGTGCGTGCCGTACGGGCGCAGGCCCGCCTCGCGCATCTTCCGCAGCAGCTCGTCGGCGCGGTAGATGCGGATGTGGCCGCCCTCGACCTCGTGGTACGCGTCGGAGAGCGCCCAGCAGACCTTCTCGGGGCCGTAGCGCGGCACGGTCACCGCGATCCGCCCGCCCGGCCTGAGCACCCGCACCATCTCGGCGAGTACGCCCTTGTCGTCCGGGATGTGCTCCATGACCTCGGAGATGATCACGACGTCGAAGCTGTCGTCGGGGAAGGGCAGGGCGAGCGCGTCGCCCTCCATGGCGGTGGCGGTGGCCCCGGCCGGGGCCTCACCGGCCTCCTTCATGGCCGCGAACCACTTGGCGACCTCGCGGATCTCCTCACCGTTGCGGTCGAGCGCCACGACCTGCGCTCCGCGCCGGTAGCACTCGAAGGCGTGGCGCCCTGCGCCGCAGCCCAGGTCCAGCACGCGGTCGCCCGCGGCGAGCGGGAAGCGGGAAAAATCAACGGTCAGCAAGGAGTTCTGCTTTCGTCCGGCGGGACAGATCGGTAGCGGTGGCGGCCCTCGCCCGGCCCCGGCCTTCCGCCGGTGGGGAGCGGCCGCACGGGGGAAGAATGCGCCGGCGCGACGGCGAGCCGGCGATCGCCGCGGACCGGCGGCCCCGTACGGGTCACGGACGGTTCGGCGCCGCCGGACACCACCCCCGTGGTCGCTCGCCGCCGCGGCGGGAGGGAACGCGCCGTACGGCCCCGCGCAGGGTGCGCGCGCACTATGCCCGACCGCCAGGGCTCGGCGCTGCCGCGGCCCGGCCGCGGGCCGTGGACACCATGGCCTCGCGGTAGCGCTCCGCCGTGCCGATCGCGGCCTGCCGCCAGGTGAAGCGGCGCAGGACGCGGTCGCGCCCCGCCGCGCCCAGGCGGCGCCGGAGGTCGGGGTCGCCGAGGAGTCTGCCGAGTGCGGCGGAAAGCGCCCCCGCGTCCCCGGGCGGTACGGCCAGACAGGTCTCGCCGTCGGTCCCCGCGACCTCGGGGATGGCGCCGCCGGTCGTGGCGACGAGCGGCGTGCCGGTGGCCATGGCCTCGGCGGCGGGCAGCGAGAAGCCTTCGTAGAGCGAGGGCACGCACGCGACTTGGGCGCTGCGCACCAGGTCGACAAGCTCGGGGTCGCTGATGCCCTTGACGAACTCCACGGCCCCTTCGAGGCCGTACCGCTCGATCGCGGCGGCCACGGGACCGTCGTCGGCGCGCTTGCCGACGACGACGAGGTGGGCGCCCGGGTTCTCCGTACGGAGCTTGGCCAGCGCCTCGACCAGGTGGATCAGGCCCTTGAGCGGTACGTCCGCGCTGGAGGTGGTGACGATCCGGCCGGGTATCCGGGCCACGGCCGGGTCCGGTGAGAAGAGGTCGGTGTCGGCGCCGATGTGCACGACGTGGATGCGGTCCTGCCGGACGCCCAGGTGCTCGGCGATCTCCTGCCGCGACGAGCCGGAGACGGTGAGCACGGACGGCATCCGCCGCGCGACGCGCCCCTGCATACGCGTGAAGCCGTACCAGCGGCGGACGGAGGCACGCCGCCTCCAGCCGGTCGCCGCGTCCAGATCCAGCTGCCGGTCGACCGTGATCGGATGGTGGATCGTGGTGACGAGCGGAAAGCCGAGCCGGTCCAGGCCCAGCAGCCCGTAGCCGAGCGTCTGGTTGTCGTGGACGACGTCGAACTCGCCGCGCCGGGCCGCGAGATGGCGGCGGGCGCGAAGGCTGAAGGTGAGCGGCTCCGGGAAGCCGCCGGTCCACATGGTGGCCACCTCGAGGGCATCGATCCAGTCCCGGTACTCGCCGTGCCTGGGGGTGCGGAACGGGTCGGGCTGGCGGTAGAGGTCGAGGCTGGGCAGCTCGGTGAGCGTGACTCCGCCGTCCACGACGGGGTACGGCTGGGCGCCGATGACCTCCACCGTGTGACCGAGCCGGGCGAGTTCGCGGGAGAGATGGCGGACGTACACACCCTGGCCGCCGCAGAACGGGTTCCCCTTGTAGGTGAGCAACGCGATGCGGAGGGGACGGTCGGGGTCGGCCGCGCCGACTGCGCCCGCACGCGCAGGCGTCGCGGCACGGGGGCGAGGCGCGGTTGCCCGTATGGCCTCAGCGGTCACTCACGGCCCCCTTCTCACTGCAGTTCTGCCGGAGCGTAACCGCTCGCGCTAATCTAGAACAAGTTTCAGACTTGATCGCTCGAGGAGCTTCGAAGATACCGGCCGGTAGCCAAGCCGGAAGAGCCGGAACAGGTGATTCGCGCCACGGCGCACCCCCTGCAATGCTGGGCGGTCCGACCCCACCCGCCACGGATTTCGACGAACATCACGAAAGCCACGAAATGGGACAAATGGCCACGGAACCCAAGCCGTCCTCCCCACCTCTGACAGAACGTCAGGAGGCGCGCCGCCGTCGAATCCTGCACGCCAGCGCGCAGCTGGCCAGCCGCGGCGGTTTCGACGCCGTGCAGATGCGCGAGGTCGCCGAGCTCTCGAGCGTCGCGCTCGGCACGCTCTACCGCTACTTCCCGTCCAAGGTGCACCTGCTCGTGGCCACCATGCAGGACCAGCTCGGGCACATGCACGAGACACTGCGCAAGCGCCCGCCGACCGAGGAGGAGCCGTCCGCGCGGGTCGCCCAGACCCTGATGCGCGCCTTCCGCGCCATGCAGCGGGAGCCGCACCTCGCGGACGCCATGATCCGCGCGCTGAACTTCGCCGACCGCTCGGTGAGCCCCGAGGTGGACACCGTCTCGAGGCTCACCACCGCGATCATCCTGGACGCCATGGGGCTGGAGGAACCGCCCACGCCGGAGCAGCTGTCGGCGGTCCGGGTCATCGAGCACACCTGGCACTCGGCCCTGATCACCTGGCTCTCGGGGCGGGCGTCCATCGCCCAGGTGAAGATCGACATCGAGACGGTCTGCCGGTTGATCGACGTGACCGCGCCGAAATAAAGGTGTCCGCCGCGACGGCGAGCAGCCACGACGGCGGAGCTCGGCGGTGCCGAACTCCCCGCAGCCCGTCGCGGCCACCGGATGGAATCCGCCCTCACTCCTCCGGCGGGAACACCGCCTCCCCGCTCTCCACCAGCGTGAGCGTAATGGCCTCCACAGGGCAGCCCTCCGCCGCCGCCAGCACCCCCTCGGACGCGTCCGCGTCCGCCTCCACCGGGTGCGACTGGCGGGCGGAGTCGAGCCGGAAGCCGCCCGGCGCGCTGTTCACGCACAGCCCGGAACCGATGCAGACCGCCCGGTCCACCTCGACATGCCAACGGTCTCCCATCAGCCCGCCTCCCCGTACCCCGCAGGCAGGTGGATCATCTTGTGCTCCAGGTACTCGCCGAAGCCCTCGGGCCCGAACTCCCGCCCCAGCCCGGAGTTCTTGTAGCCGCCGAACGGGCCGAGCATGTCCAGGCTGAAGGTGTTCACGGAGTACGTGCCGGTGCGCACCTGCCGTGCGATGTCGATGCCGTGCTCCACGTCCGCCGTCCAGACGCTGCCGGACAGGCCGTAGTCCGAGTCGTTGGCGATCCGTACCGCCTCCGCCTCGTCCTCGTACGGCAGCAGGCAGATCACCGGGCCGAAGATCTCCTCGCGGGCGATCCGCATGGAGTTGGAGACGTCGCCGAAGAGCGTCGGCTCCACGTACCAGCCGCGCTCGAGACCGGCCGGGCGCCCGCCGCCCGTCAGCACCTTGGCCCCCTCGTCCTGGCCGATCGCGATGTAGTCCAGCGACCGCTGCTGCTGGCGGCGCGCCACCAGTGGCCCGACCTGGGTCGCGGCGTCCAGCGGGTCCCCGACGACCAGGGCCCCGGCCGCTGCCGCGAAGCGCTCCGCGAGTTCGTCGTAGTGGCTGCGCGGGGCGAGGATGCGGGTCTGGGCGACGCACGCCTGGCCGTTGTTCATCCAGGCGTTGGGGACGATGCCGGCGACCGCCGCGTCCAGGTCGGCGTCCGGCAGGATCACGGCAGCCGACTTGCCGCCCAGCTCCAGGGTGACCCGCGTCAGATTCCGGGACGCGACCTCCATGACGCGCTTGCCCGCCGCGACGGAGCCGGTGAAGGACACCTTGTCGACGCCGGGGTGGCCGACCAGGTACTCACTCACCTCGCGGTCCGCGGGAAGGATGCTCAGCACGCCCTCGGGGAGCCCCGCCTCAGTGGCGATCTCCGCCAGCAGATACGCGTCGAGCGGGGTCTCCGGCGACGGCTTGAGCACCACCGTGCAGCCCGCGAGCAGGGCCGGGGCGAGCTTCGCGGCGGACACGAACTGCGGCACGTTCCACGGCACGACGGCCGCGACCACGCCGACCGGCTCGCGCCGTACGAGAATCGGCCCGAGTACGCCCTGCCGCGACTCCTCGAAGACGCCGCAATCTCCCGGGGGGCGGCGCCCGTGACCCCCGCTGCGTTCTCCCGGGGAGCGACCCCCGTAACCCCCGCTGCGTTCTCCCGGGGGGCGACCCCCGTACCCCCCGAAACCCCGCGCCACCGCTATCGCCGCATCCCACACCATCATCGCGCCCAGCGCCTGCGCCAGGACGCTCCAGGAGTACGGGGAGCCGTTCTGCGCGCTGATGACCCGGGCGATCTCCTCGTGGCGCACGGCGATGGCGTCCTTGATCCGGGTCACCACCTCGATCCGCTCCTCAAGGCTGCTGCGTGCCCACGGCCCCTCGTCGAAGGCCTTGCGGGCGGCCGCCACGGCCCGGTCCACGTCCGCGGGGGTCGCGTGCGGCACCCGGCCGATGACCTGCTCGGTGTGCGGGGAGACCACCTCGATGGTGTCCGCGCCGAACGGATCGACCAGCTTTCCGCCGATGAAGAGCTGTCCGTGCTCGATGAGGTCGGTCATCGCCCATGCCTCCCGCGGATCGGGCCTGCTGATTTCCCGGCTTCCTGAGTTCCTGACGCTGTTTCAGAACTGATATCAGTTCTAGTTATGATGGGGAAGCTATGTGCCGGAGCATGTGCCGGAGCACCTGCCCGAGCCGCGCAGAGAGCGAGGGGGACCCCATGGCGCAGGCGACACCCCGAGTCACGGACCACGGCGGCGGAGTCTGGAGCATCCCGGTCCCCATCCCGGACAACCCCCTGGGCCACACGCTCGTCCACCTCCTCGACACCGACCGCGGCCCGGTCCTCATCGACACCGGCTGGGACGACCCGGACTCCTGGGACACCCTCGTCGCGGGCCTCGCCGCGTCCGGGGCGGCGGTCACCGACCTCCACGGCGTCCTCGTCACCCACCACCACCCCGATCACCACGGCCTGTCCGGGCAGGTGCGCGAGGCCTCCGGCGCCTGGATCGCGATGCACGCGGCCGACGCCCACGTCGTACGCCGCACCCGCAGCGTGGAACCCTCCCTCTGGCTCGACTACTTGACCGCGAAGCTCACCGCCGCCGGCGCCCCCGAGGAGCACCTGGCGCCGCTGCACGCCGCCCGCGCATCCGGCCGGATGCGCACCCTGCCCACCAGCCGGGCCGCCCTGCCCGACCGGGACATCGTCCCGGGCGAGCTGCTCGACCTCCCCGGCCGACGACTCCGCGCGATCTGGACCCCGGGCCACACCCCGGGCCATGTCTGCCTGCACCTGGAGGAAGCCCACCCGGTCGCCGGGCGCGAGGGCAACGGCCGCCTCTTCTCCGGCGATCACCTCCTCCCCGAGATCACCCCGCACATCGGGCTCTACGAGGACCCCGCCGACGACACGGTCACCGACCCGCTCGGCGACTACCTCGACTCCCTGGAGCGCGTCGGCCGCCTCGCCCCGGCCGAGGTCCTCCCCGCCCATCAGCACGCCTTCACGGACGCCCCCGGCCGGGTACGCGAGTTGCTGGCCCACCACGAGGCCCGGCTGAGCGGCCTCCGCGACCTGCTCATCGACCGCCCCCTGACCCCCTGGCAGCTCGCGGAACAGATGGAGTGGAACCGCCCCTGGCAGCAGATCCCGTACGGCTCCCGCAACATCGCCGTCTCGGAGGCCGAGGCACACCTGCGCCGCCTGGTGAAACAGGGCCGCGCCGAGCCGGAGCCGGGGAGCGAGCCGGTGGCGTACCGGGCGGTGTGACCGGACCGGCAGGGTGACGGCCGCCGGGCGGCCGGTAGAGTGGCCGGGTCAATATCACATCCGACCGGGGAAAGCCGGTGCAATTCCGGCACTGACCCGCAACCGTGAGCCGCCTGTTACGGCGGCGAGTCGGACCGCCCTGCCGGATGTGAGCGGCTCCAGTCGCCGTACGGGCCGCCGCCTCGCGGCCGCGCCCGGCGACCTGGCACCGTCGAGGTATACGGAGCCGGAGCCCGGTGCCCCGCCGTGCGGTGCGCAACGGCCCCGGCTTGCGCCCGCTCACCGAAAGGCACCCGCCGTGAACGTACGCCGCAGCGCCGCCGCTGCCCTGGCCGCGTCCGCCGTGCTCTGCGTGGCCGCGAGCCCGGCCGCGGCCGACGACTCGCCCTCGCCGAAGGCCCCGGCCCCGGCGAACCTGCCCTCCGGTCTCCACGGCACCGAGGACCCCACGTATGACGGCGTGTGGCGGCAGTCGCTCGCCCTCCTCGCGCAGGACACGGCCGGGGTGACCCCGGCGAGGAAGGCCGTCGACTGGCTGGCCGGGCAGCAGTGCGCCTCGGGCGGCTTCGCCATGTACCGGGCCGACCCGGCCGAGAAGTGCGACGCGAAGACCCCGGTCGACAGCAACGCCACCGCGGCCGCCGTACAGGCCCTGGCCGCGCTCGGCGGGCGGGGCGCCCAGGTCGGGAAGGCTGTCGGCTGGCTGAAGTCGGTGCAGAACCAGGACGGCGGCTGGGGCTACAACCCGGGCAGCCCGAGCGACACCAACTCCACGTCCGTCGTGATCGGCGCGCTCGCCGCAGCGGGCGAGAAGCCGGAGGGCGTGAAGTCACAGAAGGGCAAATCGGCGTACGACGCGCTGCTCGGCTTCCAGCTCGGCTGCGACGAGAAGACAGGCGAGCACGGGGCGTTCACCTACCAACCGGACAAAAAGGGCAGGCTCGCCGCGAACACGGACGCGACGGCGGCGGGGGCGCTGGCGGGCCTCGGCAAGGGCATGGTCGTCGAGCCGCTCGGCGACGACGACGAGCCGGTCACGGCGCTGGACTGCGCGGAGACGGACTCGAAGGATTCGCGCGAGCCGGACGAGGCCGCGGCCGGAGCCGCCGCGTACCTGGCAGGCGCCCTGAAGAAGGACCACCACCTGACGGCGCTCGCACCGGGCGCCGACAAGCCCGCGCCGGACCTCGCCAACACCGCTGACGCCGTCATCGCGCTGGCGGCGGGCGGGCACCGGGACGCGGCGGCGGGCCCGCTCAAGTGGCTGGAGCGGAACTCCGCCGCCTGGGCCAAGGATAACCCGGCGGCGCTGGGCACCCTCGTCCTCACCGCCCACGCGGCGGGCGCCGACCCGCGCGACTTCGGCGGCAACGACCTCGTCCAGCAACTCAACGCCACCGGCCCCAAGCCGGCGGCCAACGACCCGGCCAAGGCCGCCGCGGCGTCCGACCACCAGGCGGGCGACTCGGACGACGGCGACCCGGCCATCTGGTGGATCGTCGGCGTCGGCCTGGTCGCGGGCGTCGGCATCGGGTTCCTGCTGAGCGGGCGCAAGAAGTCATGACGTGATGAAGCGGGTGCGTTACCTCGCAGGGAAGCCTTCCGCAGGAGATCCCTCTCGCCCGGACGCCGCTGCCGTGCCCGCGGCCGGAACGTCCGACCGGGGCGCCGGAACCTATGGAGCAATGGGAGCAAACGCCGGAATGCCCGGATCGGCGGTCGGAATCACCACACTTGGAGCCGGGACCGGAACTGCCGCGTCTCGGTCCGGGGCCCCCGCATCGTGCGCAACCGGCGCACCCGGCCTGGAGCTTCGGCGGCCCCGCCGCCGGGCCGCGCTCCTCGCCACGGCGGCGTTCGCGCTCGGCGGGCTCTGCGCGGTCGGCACCGACACCGCGCATGCTGACGGGTACCGGTACTGGTCGTTCTGGGAGCGGGACGGCGGGCAGTGGGTGTACGCCACGCAGGGCCCGGCCACCTCGCGGCCCGGCGACGGCGACGTCCAGGGCTTCCGGTTCTCCGTGAGCGAGAACTCCCGGAATGCCGCGAAGCCGCGCGGCGCGGCCGATTTCGACGCGATCTGCGCCGGTACGCCCGCCAGGCCGGGCACCAAACGCGTCGCTCTCGTCCTCGACTTCGGCACGGCAACCCACGCACCCGGCGGCGAGACCCCGCCCAAGTTCCGTACGGAGTGCGTGCGCGTCCCCGAGGGCGACACCTCCGCGGAGGCGCTGGCCGCGGTGGCGAAGCCGCTGCGCTACGACTCCAACGCGCTGCTCTGCGCCATAGCCGGCTACCCGGAGAAGGGCTGCGCCGAGCAGGTCGACGATCGCGGCGCGGCCCCGAAGGCGGAGCCCTCCGCCGACGACGGCACTTCGTCCGCGGACTCGTCTGCGCACTCGTCCGCAGGCCCGTCCGCGGGCCTGATCGCGGGCCTCGCAGCCGTTCTCGCCCTCGGCGCCGCAGCCTTCTGGCGATCCCGCCGCCGCGGATGAACCCCCAAGACGGCCCGACCCCCGGGCAGAAGACCGCGCCCTCCTCCACGCGCCCGGCCGAAGCCGGACAGCCGGAGGGCGAAACACGGGCAACGGCGCGACTGGCAACGCCCGAGGCCGACGGGCGCCCGACGGCCGGGGACGCCTCCGGCGACGCCGCAGCGCCCGAACGGCCCGGCATGTCACCGGGCGTTGCCCCCATGGAAGGGCCCGCGGCGACAGCCGACACCGAAGCCGGTCCGCCGCTGCCGGGCGATGAACCCCCGTGGAGCGCCCGCCACCCCGGCCAGGGCTCGGCTGCCGCCCGCTCGCGGACGGCCGCGGACGCGGCCGCAGCCGCAGCCGGAGCGACGGCGCGCCGCCCCCGCCGGAGGCGGCTGCCGCTGCGTACGCCCGCGGCCTCGCGTAGCAACCAACTGCACGCAGGGGCCTGGTGGCTGTGGGCGCTCGGGCTTGCGACCGCCGCTTCGCGAACCACGAACCCCCTTCTCCTCGGACTGCTGCTTGCCGTCGCCGGCTATGTCGTCGCCGCCCGGCGCACCGACGCGCCCTGGGCGCGCAGTTACGCCGCGTTCCTCAGGCTCGGCCTGCTCGTGATCGCGATCCGCCTCGTCTTCTCCGTGTTCCTCGGCTCGCCGGTCCCCGGCTCGACCCTCCTCGTCACGCTCCCCGAACTCCCGCTCCCCGACTGGGCGCAGGGCGTACGGATCGGCGGCAGGGTCACCGCCGAGGGCCCGGTCTTCGCGCTGTACGACGGGCTGAAGCTCGCCACCCTCCTCGCCTGCCTCGGCGCCGCGAACGCCCTCGCCAACCCCGCCCGGCTGCTCAAGTCGCTCCCCGGCGCGCTGTACGAGGCCGGGGTCGCCGTCGTCGTCGCCATGACCTTCGCGCCGAACCTCGTCGCCGACGTCCTGCGGCTGCGCGCCGCCCGGCGGCTGCGCGGCCGCCCCGACAGGGGCCTCAAAGCCCTGCTGCAGATCGGACTGCCGGTGCTGGAGGGCGCGCTGGAGCGGTCCGTCGCGCTGGCCGCCGCGATGGACGCGCGCGGCTACGGCCGTGCGGCCCAGGTCGCGCCCGCCGTCCGGCACACGACGACCGCGCTCACGCTCGGCGGCCTGCTCGGCGTCTGCGCGGGCACGTACGGGCTGCTGGCCGCGCAGGGCGCCGGCTTCGGACTGCCGGTGCTGCTGGCCGGACTCACCGCGGCCCTGGCCGGGCTCCGGCTCGGCGGCCGCCGCTCGGTGCGCACCCGGTACCGGCCCGACCGGTGGGACGTACGGGCCTGGCTGGTGTCCGGGTCGGGTGCGGTGGCCGCGGCCGTGATGATCTGGTGCGCCGCACAGGACCCCCAGGCCCTGCACCCGTCGGTCGTCCCGCTCACCGCCCCCGCGCTCCCGCTGTTGCCCGCCGCGGGCGTCCTGCTGGGCCTGCTCCCGGCCTGGGCTGCCCCGAGTCCGACGCGCTCGGCGACGGGCGGGCGGACCGGCCCAGCAGAACCCCGCGCGGCGAGCGCGCCCCGCACCACCCGCCCCAACCGCCCGGAGGAGGCACCGTGATCCGCTTCGAGCAGGTGTCCGTCGCCTACGACGGCGCGGCAGGACACGCGATCCGCGACGTCGACCTCACCGTCCCCGAGGGCGAGTTGTGCCTGCTGGTCGGCCCGTCCGGAGTCGGCAAGTCGACCCTGCTGAGCGCCATCAGCGGCCTCGTACCGCACTTCACCGGCGGCACGCTGCACGGCCGGGTCACCGTCGCCGGGCGCGACACCCGTACGCACAAGCCGCGCGAACTCGCCGATGTCGTCGGCACCGTGGGCCAGGACCCGCTCGCGCACTTCGTCACCGACACCGTCGAGGACGAGCTCGCGTACGGCATGGAGTCGCTCGGCCTCGCCCCCGGCGTCATGCGCCGCCGCGTGGAGGAGACCCTCGACCTGCTGGGCCTCGCGGACCTGCGCGAGCGGCCGATCGCGAGCCTGTCCGGCGGTCAGCAGCAGCGCGTGGCGATCGGCTCGGTGCTCACCCCGCACCCGCGCGTCCTCGTCCTCGACGAGCCGACGTCCGCGCTCGACCCGGGAGCGGCGGAGGAGGTCCTCGCGGTGCTGCAGCGGCTCGTGCACGACCTCGGCACGACGGTCCTGATGGCCGAGCACCGGCTGGAGAGGGTGGTCCAGTACGCGGACCAGGTCGTGCTGCTGCCCGCCCCCGGCGAGCCGCCGGTGTCCGGCGAACCGGCCGAGGTCATGGCCGTCTCCCCCGTCCAGCCGCCGGTCGTCGCCCTCGGCCGCCTGGCGGGCTGGTCGCCCCTGCCGCTCTCGGTGAGGGACGCCCGCCGCAAGGCGGGCCCCCTGCGGGAGCAACTGGAGGCGGTTTGTGGGCATTCGTTCCGCGGGGCTGGGGGTACGCCCCCTGGCTTCGCCGGGGGGACCCCCACCCAGGCGGAGCTCTGGGGGAGGGTGGGCACAAACCGGCCACCGGGCCGCACTGTTCCGTCCACGTCGGCCCCCACCGCACAGGCCGTCGGCCTGTCCGTACGCCGCGGCCGGATCGAGGCATCGCGCCAGGTGAACCTGACCGTACGACCCGGCGAAGCCGTCGCGCTCATGGGCCGCAACGGCGCGGGCAAGTCGACGCTGCTGGGCGCGCTCGCCGGGCTGCACGAGCCCGCGGCCGGCACCGTACGGGTCAGTGGCCTGACCCCGCACCGCACCAGCCCCCGCGAACTCGTCCGCCACGTCGGCCTCGTCCCGCAGGAGCCACGCGACCTGCTGTACGCGGACACGGTCGCGACCGAGTGCGCGGCCGCGGACGAAGACGCGAAGGCCGCACCGGGCACCTGCCGCGCACGGGTCGCCGAACTGCTCCCAGGCGTACCGGACTCCACGCATCCGCGCGACCTGTCGGAGGGCCAGCGCCTGGCCCTTGCCCTGGCCATCGTCCTCACGGCCCGGCCGCCGCTGGTCCTCCTCGACGAGCCGACGCGCGGCCTGGACTACGCGGCGAAGGCCCGCCTGGTGGAGATCCTGCGCGGCCTGGCGGCGGACGGCCACGCGATCGTCCTGGCGACCCATGACGTGGAACTGGCGGCCGAACTTGCCCACCGGGTGGTCGTCCTGGCGGATGGAGAGGTGGTCGCCGACGGCCCGACGGCGGACGTGGTCGTCTCATCGCCCGCGTTCGCCCCGCAGGTGGCGAAGATCCTGACGCCGCAGCCCTGGCTGACGGTCAGCCAGGTCCGAGGGGCCCTGGAGGCCACCGAATGAGGCCTGCCCCGCAGCTCGCCCCTTCGGCGCGAGACGGCCGCCCCATACCCCTCGGCCCGCGCTCCGTCACCGCCCTCGTCCTCATCTCGGCGATCGGCGTCGCCGCCTTCGGGTGGCCACTGCTCGCCGACAGCACCTCCGGGCTAGCGCACTCGCAGGACGCGCCATGGCTGTTCGCCGCTCTGCTGCCCCTCCTCCTCGCCGTCGTCGTCGCGGCCATCGGCGACACCGTCGACGGTCACGGGACCTTCGACGCGAAGGCCATCGCGATGCTGGGCGTGCTGGCCGCGGCAGGGGCGGCGCTGCGGCCGCTGGGGGCCGGGACCGCGGGGCTCGAGCCGATGTTCTTTCTCATGGTGCTCAGCGGGCGGGTTCTCGGCCCGGGCTTCGGCTTCGTGCTCGGCGCGGTGACGATGTTCGCGTCGGCGCTGCTCACCGGCGGGGTCGGGCCGTGGATGCCGTTCCAGATGCTGGCGATGGGATGGGTGGCCATGGGGGCAGGGCTGGCAGGGCTGCTGCCCGGCGCGGGACGGCTGCGCGGCCGCGCCGAGCTCCTCGTACTCGCCGCGTACGGCGCGACCGCCTCCCTCCTCTACGGCACGGTCATGAACCTCCAGGGCTGGCCGTACATCAGCGGGCTGTCCACCGGCGTCTCCTTCGTCCCCGGCGACCCGCTCCAGGAGAACCTCGCCCGCTTCGCCGCCTACTGCCTGGCGACCTCCCTCGGCTGGGACCTCGGGCGTGCCGTGCTGACGGCGGTCGCCACCCTGACCCTCGGCTCCACAGTGCTCAGGGCGCTGCGCCGGGCGACCCGCCGCGCGGCGTTCGACGCGCCGGCGGCGTTCGCCGAACCACCCGCGCCCAAGCCACCCGCGCCCCGAACGCCCGGGAAACCCGGAGCACCCGAAACGCCCGAGACCCGCGCCGGAGGCGGCTAACGCAGGCGCTGGATGATCGTCGCCGTCGACAGCGCCCCGCCCGCGCACATCGTGATCAGCGCGAACTCCTTGTCGGCCCGCTCCAGTTCGTGCAGCGCCGTCGTGATGAGCCGGGCCCCCGTCGCCCCCACCGGGTGACCGAGCGCGATCGCCCCGCCGTTCACGTTCACCTTCTCCAGGTCCTGCTCGAAGACCTGCGCCCAGGACAGGACCACCGACGCGAAGGCCTCGTTGATCTCGACCAGATCGATGTCCCTGAGCGACATCCCCGCCTTGCCGAGCACGGCCCGCGTCGCGTCGACCGGCCCGTCGAGGTGGTAGTGCGGGTCGGCGCCGACCAGCGCCTGGGCGACGATACGGGCCCTGGGCTTCAGTTTCAGCGCCCGCGCCATCCGCTTGGAGCCCCACATCACGGCCGCGGCCCCGTCCGAGATCTGCGACGAGTTCCCGGCCGTGTGCACCGCCGTCGGCATGATCGGCTTCAGTCCGCCGAGGGCCTCCATGCTGGTGTCGCGGAGCCCTTCGTCGCGGTCGACGAGCCGCCACATGCCCTGCCCCGCCGCCTGCTCCTCCTCGGTCGTCGGCACCTGCACCGCGTACGTCTCGCGCTTGAACCGCTCCTCCGCCCACGCCTGCGCCGCCCGCTCCTGGGAGAGCAGCCCGAGCGAGTCCACGCGCTCGCGCGACAGCCCGCGGTGGCGTGCGATCCGCTCCGCCGCCTCGAACTGGTTGGGCAGGTCCACGTTCCACTCGTCGGGGAACGGCTTGCCGGGACCGTGCTTGGAGCCGCTTCCGAGCGGTACGCGCGACATCGCCTCGACGCCGCAGCCGATGCCGATGTCGATGACCCCGGCCGCGATCATGTTGGCCACCATGTGGTTCGCCTGCTGCGAGGAGCCGCACTGACAGTCGACGGTCGTCGCGGCCGTCTCGTACGGCAGACCGCAGGCGAGCCAGGCATTGCGCGCCGGGTTCATGGACTGCTCGCCGGCGTGGGTGACGGTGCCGCCGACGATCTGCTCGACGCAGTCCGGCTGGATGCCGGTGCGGGCGAGGAGTTCCCGGTAGGTCTCGCCCAGGAGGTAGGCGGGGTGGAGATTGGCAAGCGCGCCTCCGCGCTTGCCGATGGGGGTGCGTACGGCTTCGACGATGACGGGTTCCGCGGCCATGACTCGTTCGTCCTCTCCTCGCGTCCGCAGGGCGTCCCGGCGCCCACGGGCAGGCAGACAGAAACTAGTACGCGTTCTAGTTCCGCCAGAAGTGTCATGGGTGCTACCCCCGGTACGCAAGGGCCGTGCACGCGTCACGTCGGCGCTCGCGTGCAACGGATGGCGTCGCCCCTCTTGCCAGTTGTAGAACCCGTTACTACCTTGCGGGCACATTCTGATGGACCGTCAGACTCGGACTTTGTCAGACTCTGGTGCGTTAGATCCTGGGAGCCGCCGATGTCCTCCTGCCCAGCGCTGCCCGAAGGTTTCGACTTCACCGATCCCGACGTCTACCAGCAGCGGGTCCCGCTCCCGGAACTCGCCGTGCTGCGGCAGACCGCGCCCGTGTGGTGGAACGCCCAGCCGCACAACATCGCCGGCTTCCAGGACGACGGCTACTGGGTCGTGACCCGCCACGCAGACGTCAAGGCCGTGTCCACCAACCCCGAGACTTTCTCCTCCAGGACCAACACCGCGATCATCCGCTTCAACGAGCACATCCAGCGCGAGCAGATCGACTCCCAGAGGCTGATCATGCTCAACATGGATCCACCCGAACACACCCGGGTCCGCCAGATCGTGCAGCGCGGCTTCACCCCGCGCTCGATACGGGCGCTGGAGGCGGCCCTGCGCGACCGCGCGACCCGTATCGTCGCGAGCGCCAAGGCCGAGGGGACCGGGGACTTCGTCACCGACATCGCCTGCGAACTCCCGCTCCAGGCCATCGCGGAGCTGATCGGCGTCCCGCAGGACGACCGGGCCAAGATCTTCGACTGGTCCAACAAGATGATCGCCTACGACGACCCGGAGCTCGCCATCACCGAGGAGATCGGCACCGAGGCGGCCATGGAGCTGATCTCGTACGCGATGAACCTCGCCGCAGCCCGCAAGGAGTGCCCCGCCAAGGACATCGTCACCGCGCTGGTCGCCGCCGAGGACGAAGGCAACCTGGGCTCCGACGAGTTCGGCTTCTTCGTGCTGCTGCTCGCGGTCGCCGGCAACGAGACCACGCGCAACGCCATCAGCCACGGCATGCACGCCTTCCTCACCCACCCCGATCAGTGGGATCTCTACAAGCGCGAACGCCCCTCCACCGCGGCCGAGGAGATCGTCCGCTGGGCGACCCCCGTGCAGTCCTTCCAGCGCACCGCCACCCAGGACACCGAGCTGGGCGGAGCGCACATCAAGCAGGGCGACCGCGTCGGCCTCTTCTACTCTTCCGCCAACAACGACCCCGAGGTCTTCGACCGGCCGGAGGTCTTCGACATCACCCGCGACCCGAACCCCCACCTCGGCTTCGGCGGCGGAGGCCCGCACTTCTGCCTCGGCAAGAGCCTCGCCGCCCTGGAGATCGACCTCATCTTCAACGCCATCGCGGACGCCGTCCCCGGCATCACCCTCGCGGGCGACCCGCGCCGCCTGCGCTCGGCCTGGCTGAACGGCATCAAGGAACTCCGGGTCAGCTACGTCTGACCCGGTGACCCAGCACCCCCCACGCTCCCGGGCGGCAGGGGCACCCCTTCCGAACCCACGCCCCGCCCCTGCCGCCCGCCGAGCGCCGTCGCCCTTCAGGCCGCGCGAAAATCGGTTGCCCTCCGGGGCGGCCATCCGCTGTACTCCCGGCGAAAGCAACCGACCGAGGAGACGGTAATGCGCGCTGCGTTCATGTTCACCCAGAAGGTCATCGCCACCTATCTCGAGGACATGACGCTACGTGCGAACGTTGAACCTGGGAATTCTGGCGCACGTCGACGCCGGTAAGACGAGCCTGACCGAGCGGCTGCTCCACGCCGCCGGTGTCATCGACGAGATCGGCAGCGTCGACGACGGAAACACCCAGACCGATTCCCTGGCGCTGGAACGGCAGCGCGGCGTCCCGACGGTCATCCCGATGGGAGTGGCCGACGGTCTCGGCACCCGCGGCGCACGGTGCACGCCGTACACCGCCGCCGACGCCGGCTTCACTTCCCGGCTGGCCGAGCTGCTCGCCGACCGCAACGATGCGTTTCTGGCCGCGTACGTGGACGACGAGAGGACGGTCTCGTACGGCCAACTCCGCGGCGAGCTGGCCGCGCAGACCCAGCGGGCACTGGTGCATCCGGTGTACTCCGGCTCGGCCATCACCGGCGCGGGCGTGGAGGCGCTGATCGCCGGCATCACCGAGCTGCTGCCCGCGGCGGAAGGCGATGCCGACGGCCCGGTGTCGGGCACCGTCTTCAAGGTCGAACGCGGTCCTGCCGCAAACAGTCGTCGTCCCCTGCCGCCCCACCGACAAAGGTGCGCTGCATGTCGCGCTCACCCAACTCGCCGAGCAGGACCCGCTGATCAACCTGCGCCAGGACGACATGCGCAACGAAGTATCCGTCTCGCTCTACGGCGAGGTGCAGAAAGAGGTCATCCAGGCAACACTGGCGGACGACTTCGGCGTTGACGTCACCTTCCGCGAGACCACGACCCTCTGCATCGAGCGGCCCGTCGGCACCGGTTCCGGCTACATTCGCTTTCTTCAAGGCAGTCGAGGAAACGGTGAAAGAGACGCTGCACCAGGGGATTTACGGATGGCTGGTCACCGACTGCACGGTCACCATGACGCATTCCGGCTACTGGCCGCGGCAGAGCCACTCCCATGCCGTCTTCGACAAGAGCATGTCGAGCACGGCCGGGGACTTCCGCAACCTGACGCCGCTGGTCCTGATGAGCGCGCTCCAGGAGGCCGGCACCAGGGTGTACGAGCCGATGCACCGCTTCCGACTCGAAGCTCCGGCCGACACGTTCGGGCCCGTGCTGTCCGCACTGTCCCGGCTGGGCGCCGTGCCGCACACCCAGGAAATGCGCGGTTCGGCGTGTCTGCTGGAGGGAGACATCCCGGCGGCCCGGGTGCACGCCCTGGAGCAGCAGTTGCCGGCGCTGACCCGCGGCGAGGGCGTACTGGAATCCGCCTTCGACCACTACCAACCGGTCCAGGGCGCGCCCCCGGCCCGCCCGCGGACGGACCACAATCCGCTCAACCGCAAGGACTACCTCCACGTCGTCGTGCGGCGGACCGCGGGCCGCCGGGAGGACGTGTGATCCCGACGGCCCTGGGGCCCGTCCTCGGCGGGATCCGGCACATACCGGACCGGCGCTGTACGACAGCAACCGCCCCGACCTGCACGTAAGCCGTACGAGTGGCGGCGTGGCGCGATCCGGCGGATGCTGAAAGACGCGGCGATCCGACGGGGCGGCGGAGTTCAGCCCCGTCTGACCTCCGCTGTCCCGTGAACGCGCGAGGCATCGCCGGGCTCCGCCGGATCGTCCGGCCCCGCGTCCGGCCCTGCGGCCGGGTCCGGGTCCGGGTCCCTGGTGCGCCCCAGCAGCACGGACTGCAGCCCGAAGCCGCACGCCACCGCCACCGCCCCGCCCACCGCGTCCAGCAAGTAATGATTCGCGGTGCCGACGATGACGGCCGTGGTCAGGATCGGATACAGCACGCCGAGCAGCTTCAGCCACACCTTCGGCGCCAGCAGCACGCATACCACGGCGCACCACAGCGACCAGCCCACATGCAGGGACGGCATGGCCGCGTACTGGTTGGACAGCTCGGTGAGCGGGCCGAAGTCGGGTCTGGCGAGGTCCTGGGGGCCGTTGGCGGTGTCGATGTAGCCGAGGCCCGGCATCAGGCGCGGCGGAGCCAGCGGATAGAGCCAGAAGCCGATCAGGGCGAGCAGCGTCGCTATGGCCAGGGCGGTACGGGCCCACCGGTAGGCGACGGGGCGGCGCAGGTACATCCAGCCGAGCAGGCTCAGCGGCACCAGGAAGTGGAAGGTCGTGTAGTAGCGGTTCATGCCGCCCTCGATCCACGAGCCCGCCACCAGGTGGTTGAACCAGCGCTCGATGTCGATGTGCAGCGCGACTTCCATGTCGAGGATCTGGCGGGCGTGGTCCTCCGCGACGCCGCGGGTCTCGGGCGCGGAGCCGCGGATATACGCGTAGCAGAAGTAGCCGGCCCGGATCAGCAGCAGCTCGAGCAGCAGGTTCGGGCGGCTCAGCGGCCGTCGCAGAAAGCCCAGCAGCGGGATCGAAGGGATCCAGGGGAGCCGGCCGGGCGCGGCGGGCTCCCGCTCCGCGTATCGCGTCGGGACCGGGCGGTCCCAGTGCGGCGAGCCGCGGTCCAGGAACGGTACGGCGCAGGCCGCGGCGAGGGCGACCAGCAGCGGCGCGTTCTCGCCGATGAGGTGGATGCCCCTGGTGGTGGGCACGACGGCGGCGCTGCTGAGCGTCATCACCATCACGACGAGGACCGGCCACACCACCCGGTCGGCCTGGCGGCGGCCCACGCGCCCGACGACGGCGAGGAGGATCCACAGCTGCTGGTGCAGCCAGGCGGTGGGCGAGACGGCCACGGCGACGCAGCCGGTGAGCGCGGCGGCGAGCAGCAACTGGCCGTCGCCCGCGTAGTGCGCGGCCCGCCGCAGGCCGAGGACCGCGACGGCGCCCGCGAGGACTCCGAAGAGCGCGAGTTCGGGCAGCCCGCTCAGCCCGAGCCGTAGCAGCAGGCCGTGCAGGGACTGGTTGTGGAGGCTGTCCGCGGGCTGCCCGAGACCGGCTCCGGCGACGTGGTGGACCCAGTACGTCGCGGAGTCGTGCGGCAGCACCGCCCAGGCCAGCGCGGAGCACCCGGCGAACGTGCCCGCCGCCGTCGCGGCCGCCCGCCGCCTGCCCGTCATCCACAGCAGGGGCGCGAAGAGCAGCACGGTCGGCTGGAGCGCTGCGGCCAGCCCGATCAGGACCCCGGATCTGCGGGCCGGGGCGTGCGGCAGCAGCCCGACCAGGACCAGCAGGACGGGCAGGATGCTGGTCTGGCCGAGGGTGAAGGTGTTGCGGACCGGCAGCGAGAGCACCATCAGGCTGATCGCCACGGGCGCGGCGAACAGCGCCGTACGCCGGGAAACCGGACGCGGCAGTGCGCGGGCCGCGATGAAGCCGAGGACCACGACGAGCAGCAGCGTGCCGAACGTCCAGAAGAGGCCGAGGCTTTGCTCGGCGGCGCGGGTCAGCGGCTTGAGGACGAGCCCGGCGAACGGCGTGCCGGTGAACGTACCGTTCTCGTAGAGCGGTCCGGGCACGCGCAGGACGCCGTTCGGTCCTATCCACGTCTCGAGATCGGTGAGCCGCTCACCGGGTGGCTGCCGCAGCACGGCCGCCGCTTGACGCATCGCCAGCAGGCCCGCGAGGAGCCAGAGAGCGCCCAACCCCACGCGGATGCGCGGCTCCTGGGACCCCGATACCTCCGCCGTCGCCAGTCCGCGCCTCTGTGCGTTCGCCACGCCCCGCCGCTCCCCCTCCGCTTCGAACAGACCTCCGAGGGCTCCCTGCCACAGACGCAGGAAACCCTCCCGTTACCAGACAGCCGCTGTGTATTGGCTCGAACATTAAGGGGGGCGGTGGAGATCCGCACCTCTGGGGGCCGTGTCAGGGCGGGTGATACGGAGTGGCTGCGCGGCCGGGTGCCGTTCAACGACACCCGGCGGGACCTGGAGTGGCTGCGCGCCTTCCCGCGGCTGACGACGCCGCGGCTCGGCCGCCAGTCGCAGCCGGCGCACGGCCCCAGGCGCGGATGGCCCTCCTGAGCTGCCTGGTACGCGTTCCGGCCGAGCGGCTCACCCCCGCGTTCAAGGAACTCGGGCTTTCGGGCGCGCCGGAGTACCGCGTATCCCCTCTTCACAGGCGCTTCATCGGGCCCGGCGTGAGCGGCGCCGCATCGTCGCTGCGGCCCGTACGACAGGATGGGCACATGAGCATCGTGAAGATCAATGTGCTGACGGTCCCCGAGGAGCAGCGCGAGGTGCTGGAGCAGCGCTTCGCGGCCCGCGCGGGGGCGGTGGAGAGCTCGGACGGCTTCGAGTGGTTCGAGCTGTTGCGTCCGATCGAGGGAACTGACACCTATCTGGTGTACACGCGTTGGCGGAGCGAAGAGGACTTCCAGGCGTGGATGGAGGGCCCAATGAAGGCGGCTCACCAGGGGGGTGGTGAGGGGGACCAAAAGCAGAGGCCCGCCGCGTCCGGCTCAACGCTGTGGTCCTTCGAGGTCGTGCAGCAGGCTGCGCCCAAGAGCGACTAAGCCAGCCCTTCCCAAATCAGCATGGTTCGGGCGTGATCGGTGGTCGGCGTCGGTAGGGGCGTGAGCCGTCGGCGGCGAGCAGGATCCGGATGCGGTAGTTGGTGAAGTTGCGGAAGCCGTGGGCCAGCCGCCTGGTCTTCTCGATGACGCCGTTGATCGCTTCTGTCCCGCCATTGCTGACGCCGCCGGTTGCGAAGTAGGCCAGGATCTCCTCGCGCCAGCGGCGCAGAGTCTTGCCGAGTCGCTTGAACTCGGGGATCGGGCAGGTGTGGAGCGTGTCGAGGAGCTTCTCGGCGAGCTTGCGGCCCGTGGACCGGCTCTCGGCGTGGTAGATCGAGCGGACCTGCTGGTAGACGCTCCAGGTGACCTCAACCTCGCCGTTGGGGTCACCGATCGGCAGGTACGTGTCGAGCCGTTCGCGTTGCCGGTCGGTGAGGTGCTCGTCGCCGGTGAGAAGGGTGCGGCGGACCTCGTACAGCGGGTCGTCCTTGTGGCCACGCCGGTGCAGAGTCTGCTGTTGGACGCGGCGTCGGACCTCATCGAGCGCCTGGCCGGCGAGCTTGACGACGTGGAAGGCGTCGAGCACGGCGACGGCGTCGGGCAGCTCGTCGCGGATCGCGTTGGCATAGCCACGGAACGGGTCCAGGGCGGCATGCTCGACGGTGACCTTCACGTCCACGCCGTGTTCGGTGAGCCAGTCGGCGTAGACCTTCCCCGGGCGGCCCTGGACCGCATCCAGCAGCCGGGCCTGCAGGCAGCCGTGCTCGTCGCGTGTCCGGTCGACCATCACGGTCACGGCCTTGTCGGTGCTGGTGATCTTCGAGGGCCGCCAGATGTACTCGTTGACGCCGATGGTCTTGATGCCCTTGAGCCGGTCGGGCTCGGCGATCCTGGTCTGCGCGTCGGCCTTGATTGCCGACCAGCAGGTGTCCCACGCGACGCCGAGATGCCGGGCGATCGCGGACACGGTGGTGTCGTCGTGCCGCAACGCGTCGACCGCCCACGACGTCGCCCTGGCGGTGAGCTGGCGCGGGGCGTGGCGTAGGGCTGGACCTCGGTCCAGGTCCGACGAGCACACGCCGGTTCGGGACACCGCCAGATCCGCTTGCGCCATCGCACCCGCACCGGCCGTCCGAAGCACGGAGCGTCGTGCAGCAGCTGGACTCGGCGGCCGTGGCCGATCGCGACCACCCCGCAGTCAGGACAGCCGGTGAGGACGTCGTCGGACTCGACGTCTTTCAGGAGGAGCAGCTTGGTCGCCGCCGATCGTGAAGGCCCTGACGCCTTCTCAGCTCGCTGACACACCGAGCAGCAGACCCAGTCGCGGGCCCTTTCTGGGTGGCCCTGAACTACAGCACCACTGTCGAGATGCGGGGGAGATTGCCACCTCTCCCGCGGATTACTTTGACGAAACGGTCTTTGATCTGGGTCGCCGGTCATCGAGTGCCGGGTCGCCGAGCCGCGTTCACCGATTAGCGGCCAGCACTGCCGCGAGGCCCTCTTGCAGATCTTTGACGAAATACTCGGGAACCTCCAGCGACGGGAAATGTCCCCCGCTTTCGGGCAACCTCCATCGGACGATCTGTCGGTACCGCTCCTGTACCCAGGGGCGCGGATGCCTATTCTCGATGTCGCCGGGATACATACTGATTGCTGACGGGACGTCGACCCGAAGTTCGGGATCGAGCGAGTTGGGGGTTTCGTAGTAAATGCGGGCCGACGATGCGCCGGTCCGCGTCAGCCAATACAGGGTGACGTCGTCAAGAACTCTGTCTATGGAAATCGTCTCGAAGGGGCTGTCTTCGGTGTCTGACCACTCAGCGAACTTGTCAAGGATCCAGGCAAGAAGCCCGACCGGTGAGTCGACGAGCGAGTAGCCGATGGTCTGCGGTCGGGTCGCCTGCTGCTTCGCGTACGCCCGGTGGTGGCGCCAGAAATCGCGGGTTTCCTCGGTCCACTTGCGCTCGACCGCCGTCAGCCCGTCCGTTGTCAACCCGGGCGGTGCCTCCGCGAACGTTGTGTGGATGCCGAGAACGTGCGCCGGGAACCTGCCGCCGAGAACCGTGGTGATACTACCTCCCCAGTCGCCGCCGTGGGCTGCGAACTTGCTGTAGCCGAGCCTTCCCATCAGTTCCACCCATGCGGCCGCGATCTTTTCGATTCCCCACCCGGTGGTGGCCGGCTTGTCGCTGTAACCAAAGCCTGGTAGCGACGGGACCACGACGTGGAACGCCGGCGCGTCTGCATCTTTCGGATCTGCCAGCTCGTCTACTACATCGATGAACTCAGCAATGCTGCCTGGCCAGCCGTGCGTCAGGATCAGTGGAGTGGCATCTGCGCGCGCGGATCGGCGGTGCAGGAAGTGGATTCCCAGATCATCAATGGTCGTGCGGAACTGGCCGATACGGTTGAGGCGCTCTTCGAACGACCGCCAGTTGTATCCGGTGCGCCAGTAGTTCACGACATCGACGAGGTCGGCGAGAGGAACGCCCTGTTCCCATCGGCGAGGGTCGGGCGCGGCGCGATAGACCGTCTCGGCCTCCGGTAGTCGCGCCGCGGCCAGTCGCGCGCGCAGATCGTCGAGGTCAGCGTCAGTTGCGTGGGCTTCAAATGCTTGCACATCGCTGGTTGGACAGGGCATGAGACCTCCTGGCCATCGCGGAACGGCTACGAACTATCACGAACCGGCTAAGACGGTTCTAGCATGTCATCATGTCTGCGCGCAACCAGCTAAGGTGGTTCCATGCGTGCTGGGTTCCCTGACTTTCGCCTCGGTAAGGTGCTAGCGACCAGCTTCACGGCGACTCTGACGGAGCGTCATGGCGACGCTGTGGAGCGCATTCCCACGCCGCACCGACTCGTCGACTGGCTGGCACTGAACGGCCTCGCTGTGGACTCCTGCACCACTGCCCAGCTCGAACTCGCTCGGGAACTGAGGGAGTCGATTCACGTCGCCGCGACAGCGGCCGCGATCCAGGACGCTCTCCCTGCATCTGCTGTCCAAGTCATCAATGACTGCAGCGCTGAGGGTCGGGCCGCTGCGATCCTGACGCCCGAGGGTAAGCGGCAATGGCGGCTCAGCTCGGGTTCCTGCGTGGAAGATGCCCTCAGCGTGATCGCCGCCGATGCGATCAGCATCATTGCAGGCGAACGAGACGGAAGATTGGCCTTGTGTGCATCACCAACCTGCCAAGCCGCCTTCTTCGACACCAGCCGAAGTCGCACCCGCAAATGGTGTGACATGAACACGTGCGGGAATCGTCAGAAGAAAGCGCGCTTCAATGCCAACCAGCGCAGACACCCCAGATCAGCGGAGTGATCGTTACGCTCGGTACATCCAAGTGGGCCCTACACCTGCGACACATCTGTCGCGTTGGGTGCACCCCAACGGCACCACTAAGAGCCATCCGCCGCCTTCGATCGTGAATGCCCTGACGCCTTCTCAGCTCGCTGACACGCCGAGCAGCCCTCTACCCCACAACCACGCTCATCCGGGAAGGGCCCGCTCGATAAAGGGGTTCATCCCGGTGGTGACCGAGAAGCGGGCGCCGGCCCGGCGGCAGGCGGCGATCACGCCAGCGTTGTAGAACTGGGAGTCCGCGCGCAGGACGCGGATTCCGGTGCCGCCTGCCTCGGTAGCGGTGGACAGGGCTTCGCTGACGAATTTCGGGCGCCGCGGGAGTCGGCGGCTTTGCCGCGGCGCATCCGTACCGTGGCGATCACTGGCCGGGAGGTGGGGGTGAAGATCGTGGCGAGCAGGGGGTGCAGGGTGCGGATGCCCTTGAACCGGCCGTACTCGGCACCCTGCTTGGCCCGGCCGTAGACGCGCTTGCGGGTGGAGTCGACGTCGATGAACGCCTTCTGGCCGGAGCCGGGCAGCGGGGTATGCGTGGCCAGTGCGGCCAGGAACCTGCGGTGCACGGCATGGAGTTGGAGGTCATGGCCGTGGGTGAACGCGCGCAGGAAGGTGCCCAGGGTGGACGGGCCCGGATACCGCCGAACACGGTCGGCATCGCACCGTGGCGCAGCACGTCCAGGTCGTCGATGCTGTCCGCACCCGCGACCATCCCGGCCACGATGCTGGTGACCTTGGCGTCCGCCGCCGCACCCGCGCCGTTCCTCGCCCCGGTCAGCCTCACCCTCCCGGCCACCAGCCGCGAAAGCCCGCACCGCTCAGCCAGCCGCATCACCGGGACCAGCCCGGCATACGCGACCAGATTCGCGTCATCGAACGCAGCGGAGACCGCCACGGCGTATGGGAAACTTGCATCTCGGAAGTGCCTTGCCGATCGTGCGTGCTGGAAGCCTGAAGAACTCCCATCATCGCAGTCACAAGGCACTTGTTCGTTTCCCAAGACGTGATCCACAAGGCATCGGGCGGTGGATCAAGGCTGAGTCCGAGTTGCGGTCAACACAATCTGAGCTTCTATTGGAGTAGGTGCATAACAACCGCATGAAGCGCGTCCGCACTGTCTTTTTGAGGACGGTTGGTGCGATTACTACCTAGCCAGTAGAAGCAGTCATCTTGAATACATGACAAGGAGCGCCGTTTCGTGGAGAGACGAAACCGACGAATTCGCAAGGCAGTTTACGCGGCCGCATTGATAGTGCCCCTGGGTATCATCGCGGCGAATCGCCTTCGAGGAAACAGTGGTTTGGCATGCGAGCTAGTTGCGGGGCAACCGACCGACTCGGGCGGGGTGATACAAAGTTATGGCGGGGCCGAATGCCCAGACAGCGCCCTTGTCCGTGTCCGACTTCGCCAACACCGCCCTTGGTGGTGGGATAAAACGCTCACGGAGAAGAGCCAGGTGGGCAGCAACGTCAGGATCGATCTGGCGTACAGGTGCAAATACAACAGGAACTGGGTGGTGTTTACGGAAACGCGTCGCAAAGGGAGAAAGCAGCAGTCGAGGCGCGCCGCGGTCCATTGCAGGGGGACCGGATAAGAACGGTCACCGACGAATGGGTTCTCCACGGTGCAGATGGCATCCACGATCCGCCGCCGTGGATGCTTCTCCCGCCGCCCACCCTTCCTTCACGCCAGATCGGCCGGAAGGTCGGTCTCTCCTCGTCCTCGAGCGTGGCCTACCAGCTGGGGCAGTTCGAGCAGCTCGGTGATCTCGGCCAAATGAGATGACCTGTAAGGCGTGTCGCCTGTCCCCAACGTCCAGGGACAGCACATCTAGCCCCGACGATTGCCCCGGCGATCACGAGGAGCAGCCAGAGCCCGTTCCACACGCAGCTACTGTAACCCCGGGGCCATGGCCGGCCGGGTGGTCGCCGGTAGCGGGCGCCGCCATGTACACCGTCAACTCCCGGGCCGTGGCCGCCCGCGCGTCGGCCGTGGTGGTCGGTGGTCTGACGGCGGCGATCGTGCTGGGACTTCCGCTGGGTGCGAGCTGGGAGTCGCGTCGCCGCACGGCAGGGCTGGGTCAGTGGTCCGGCACTGTGATCGTGCCCTTGCCGACGACAGCGGTGAAGCCTCCGACCGTGATGCCGACGAGGTGGCCTCCCTCGGTGTGAGCGCCTGCCTCGATCAGACTGGGACGTCCCATCCGGACCCCCTGCATAATGCGGAGCGTGTGCTCGCCGTCGGACAGGGCCGACCGCTGGGCGAGACTCCCGATCAGCCCGGCACCCGCGGAGCCGGTGGCGGGGTCCTCGTCGACCCCGGCGGCGGGAACGAATGCCCGTGCGTACAGGGTGCTACCGCTGCGGAACTCTCCGGCGAACACGTAAAGGTGCGGCGACCAGCCGTCGGCGACACCGGCCGTCCAGACGGCCTTGTCCAGGACGGCGCGGTCAACAGCGTCGGCGGACGCCAGACGCACGTAGCAGAACGGGAGTCCGGCCCCGCCGTACCAGCACTCCAGGATGTCCTCCCCGGTCAGGGAGAGCGCCTGGATGATCGTCTGCACCGGGGGGCGGTGCGAGGGGGCCTCGAAGGGAACGTTCATGGCCAGTCGGCTGAATGTGCCGCGGACGTCCACCGTGACAGGACCGATGCCCTCCTCGAATGTCATCCTCCCTTCGTCTGTCTCAGGGCGTCCGTGCCCGCTGGCGGCGAGCACGGAGGCGGTACCTATGGTCGGGTGGCCGGCGAACGGCAGCTCCATGTGCGGGGTGAAGATCCGCAGCCGGTAGCTGTGGCGGGAGGCGAGCGGGAAGACAAAGGTCGTCTCGGAGAAGTTGAACTCCTTGGCCAGGGTTTGCATCGTGGCCGCGGACATCCCACGTGCGTCCGGGAAGACAGCCAGCTGATTGCCGCCGAATGGTTGTTCAGTGAAGACGTCGGCGATGACGAACCCGTACTCCATGGTCAGTTGACGATGACGTCGACCTCGACGGCGGCGCCGAGTGGGAGCGCCGCGACGCCGATCGCCGTACGCGCGGGGTAGGGCGCGCTGAACATCTTCCCGTACACGGCGTTCACCGCGGCGAAGTCCGCCATGTCGGTCAGATAGACGCCCACGCGCACCACGTCGTCGAGCGTCTTTCCGGCGGCCTTGAGGACCGCGGCCACATTGCGAAAGACCTGCTCGGTCTGCGCTGATACATCGCCGTCGATCAGTGCACCCGTGGACGGGTCCTGGGCCACCTGCCCGCTGACGAAGGTGAACAGGTCCGCGCGGACGGCGGCCGAGAACGGGCCCACCGGCTTCGCGATCTCATCGGTAGTGATCTCTTCACGAGTCATCTCTGCTCCTTGTCGGCAGTGTTGGTGCGGCGCGGGGTGGGCGCGAGCCCGGCGGGGGCCCCGCGGCTGCGGGGCTACTCGGTCTCGACGACGCTGTTGGTCAGCGTTCCGATGCCGGAGATCTCGATACGGACGATGTCGCCGTCGGTCAGGAACCTCGGGGGGACGAATCCCGCGCCGACGCCGGCCGGGGTCCCGGTCGCGATCACGTCGCCGGGCAGCAGCGTGGTGCCCGCCGAGATGGTCTCGATGAGGGTGGGGATGTCGAAGACGAGATCGCTGGTGTCGGCGTCCTGGCGCAGTTCGTCGTTGACCCAGCACCGGATCCGCAGCGCGGCGGCGTCGATCTCGTCGGCGGTGACGATCCACGGCCCCATCGGACAGGAGGAGTCGAGCGCCTTGCCGAGGAACCACTGGCTGTGGCGGGCCTGGAGGTCCCTTGCCGTGATGTCGTTGACGATCGTGTAGCCGAAGATGTGTCCGTGGGCCTCCTCGCGGCTGATGCCGCGGCCTCCCCGGCCGATGACGACGGCGAGTTCGGCCTCGTAGTCCAGCGCTTCGGTCACCTTGCGGGGCAGCGGGATCCCGGTGCCGTGGCCGGTCGCGGTCTCCGGCGGCTTGGTGAAGACCACCGGCGCCTCGGGGACGGTGCCGGTGGCCGTCGCGTTGAACCCGCTGCGGTCGAACTCCTCGGCGTGCGCCCGGTAGTTCTTGCCGACGCACAGGATGTTGCGGGGCGGCCTTGGCAGCGGCGCGAGGAGTTCCACCTCGGACAGCGGAAGCGGCTGCTCCCGGACGGCCGTCTCCGGGTGGCCGCGCGCCTGGCCGAACGCGTGGATGACGTCGAGCATCGTCCTGATAGGGCGCTCTGCGCCCACCCGTTCAAGAAGCCGGACGCTGTCGTCAGCGACGACCCCGGCCTGCACGCTGCCCCCGTGCCGGTACGTGGCGAGCCTCACGGCGACTCCTGCGCCTGGCGCAGGTGCGGCGGAAGCTGGTCGGCGAACTGCGCTTCGCCGTTGCCGAACGAGAAGTTCTCCGTTGGGGCTTCCAGCAGGCTGACGAAGACATCTTCGGGACGCACATCGAGCTCGCCAGAGAGGAGCGTGACGATGCTCCCGTACAGTGCGGTCTTGGCCTCGCGGCTACGGCCCGCGGCAGCGTTATCTGGATCATGATGATGTCGTCGGTCCGCTCGATCCCGAGGAAGGAGCGGTCGTACACGATCTCCCCGGGGTCATGCTCGGTGACCACCTGGAAACGGTCCCCTTCACGGATATTGAGCGCCTCCATCATCGCGCGGTGCACACAGTCCCCCACCCGGCGGGCGATGTCTCCGCTTCTCCTGTTGAGTGAAATACGAACGAAAGGGATGGGGTCCTCCTGGTGGTCAGTGGGCCATCAATTGCTGGGTCTCCGCGAGCAGCTCGCGGAGCCTGCCGAGCAGGTCATCCGTGGGTTCGCTCCCGAAGGCGCCCGCCACCCGCTGCTGGACCGCCTCCCAGTGCGGACGCCCCTCGGCCAGCTTCGCCTCACCCTCGGGCGTGAGGTGTACGACGCGCTGGCGGCGGTCAGCGCCGACCTCGACGGTGACCAGCCCGGCCCGCGTCAAGGGCTGCAACTCGCGGGTACAGGTGGTCCGCTCCATCGCCAGGCGGTCGGCGAGCTGGCTGACCATAAGTGGGCCATCGGCGGCCAGCCGGGAGAGGAACGCGTAATTCATGGGCCGGAGACCTACCTCTCCCAACGCCTGACTGTAGAGGCGGTCGATCCAGCGCGTCGTCATGCGCAGCGTGGTGCACACGCACTCTGTCGTGGCAGGTTCCATGCGATGAGTGTAATTACACTTATCTTCCGGGTGCAAGAGCTGACGTTCACCGTCCGCCAGGTAGCTCCCGTGACGGGCCATCTGATGCCCATGTCCTCGAACCTCGGTCGTGTTTCATCGAAGTCCGAGCGTCCATTGTCCGCAGTGTTGCCGAAGCGGTGTTGGCCCTCACGGCGACTGGCAGGAGATCCAATCGGCAGGTTCGGCAGCGAAGGTGAGTATGAGGGTGACCCCGGTGAACGATGACCACGTGACATCGCGGCCCGTTCATGAGGACGCCCCACAGACAAGGCCGCGCTGTGCGACAAGCTCCGCCGCGCCTGTGGCAAACACCTGCCTGTCGTGGGGCCCCTCGTCGACGGATGGCACGCGCCCTCGGCACGTGATGACGGCAGGATTCTCGCCTCCCCGGCAATTGCGGCGCTGCACCGGCTGGTCTTCGAACTGGGCGCGGACTCGGCCAAGTGCCGCCCTGTCAGCTTTCCTCGTTTCACCTACGGCCTGCTGGCCGCAACGACACTGGCGGACGGAGTGAGGGGAACGGGGACGAGAAGAACAGCGGGGGCGGCGGTCCCACGAGCGCGGAGATCCAGCAGTTCCAGAGGCCTGTTGAGGATCTTTGAAAATTGAAACGACCAGTGTCGCTCGTCGTCCCCCAGTTGTCTGACTGAGGAATTGTCAGCTGAAGCTTGATACTGGATTGAGCCCTCTCTGGGGGAGGCGCAGACGAGGAGTCGTCGCCGACCGAAGGGCCGGAGCTGCTCTCCCTGTTCGAGGCCAACCATGATGGATCATGGTCCATGTCCACCTGGGCTCGATGACACCGGAGGCACAGTGCCTATAACCGAGGAGACGTCCACTGACGGTCACGGCTTGGATCTGACGGGACAGGTAGCGTTGATCACTGGCGGCTCCGCCGGCCTCGGTTTGGCCACTGCGCTGACCCTCGCCCGCGCGGGAGGCACCACCGTGGTCGCCAGTAGGCGTCAGGAGGCGTGCCGTGATGCCGCTCTACGGATCACCGCCGAGACCGGCCGCCCAGCACTGGGCCTGGCCTGTGACGTCAGCGATGAGCACGCCGTCCGCCAGCTCATCACGGACGTCGTCAGCCGCTATGGCCGACTAGACGTGCTGGTGACCAGCGCCGGCGTCCAGGCACGTGGCGAGATCGCCGACCTCGATGTCACCGTCCTCCGGCGCTGCCTGGAGGTCAATGTCATCGGCACCTTTCTGGCCTGCCAGGCCGCCGTGCCCGTGATGCGCGCTGCCGGATACGGCCGCATCATCACCCTCGCCAGCGCGCTGGGAATCGTCGGAGCCGCAGGCCGCAGCGGTTACGCGGCCAGCAAGGGCGCCGTGGTCCAAATGACCCGGAGCCTCGCCGTGGAGCTTGCAGGCACTGGCATTTGCGTCAACGCCCTCGCCCCTGGCCCGTTCCGCACGCCGCTGAACGCCGGCGTCGACGACGATCCGCGGGTACGGAACTTCCTCGACCACCAGGTGCCCGCCGGCCGCTGGGCGGACCCCACCGAGCTGGCGGGCGCCGCATTGCTCCTGGCCAGTCCCGCTGCGTCCTATCTCACAGGTGCCGTCCTCCCGGTCGACGGTGGATGGACCGCCCACTGACCAGCCCGCACCGACGACTGTCGACCGGGGCAAGTACGGCTCGAAGATCCACTTGATCACCGAGCGAACCGGTCTGCCCCTGTCCGTCGGCATCTCCGGGGCGAACCTGCACGACGGTCAGGCCCTCATCCCGCTGGTGCAGGGCATGCCGCCGATCCGCTCCCGCCGCGGCCGACGGCGGCGCAAGCCCGGCAAGCCCACGGTGACAAGGGCTACGACTACGACCACCTGCGGCGATGGTTACGGCCTCGGGGCATCACCCCCGCATCGCCCGCAAAGGCATCGACTCCTCCGAGCGCCTGGACCGCCACCGCTGGACCATCGAGCACACCATGTGGCCCGGCTCGCCGGATGCCGACGCCTCCACCGCCGCTACGAACGCACAGCCAGCCACTTCCTGGCCTTCACCAGCATTGCCTGCACCCTCATCTGCTACCGCAGACTCACCAAATGAGATGGCTTGAAAGCCGGAGCAGCCGGCGCTCAGTAGTGGTCCGGGCGGTGCGGGCCCGGCGTACGGCGCACGTCCGGCTCGTGCGGGCGTTCCCGGTCCGAGCCGCACAGCTCCGCGTTCAACTCCTTGACCAGCTCGACGAGGTCCCTCGGCCTGCCCGGCCCCCACCAGTCGCCGAGCAGCTCCGCGAGGGATTCCTCGCGCGCCTCGGCGAGCCTGGCCGCCACTTCCCGGCCCTTGTCCGTGAGGACCAGTGGCAGCCCGTCCCGTACGGCCAGGCCGCGCTCCTCGAGCTGGCGGGCGGCGGCGGAGACGACGCCAAGCGGTACGGTGCTGCGCTCGGCGAGGAGGGCGGGCTCGGCGGAGCCGTAGCGGTTGATGCGCAGCACCAGCCAGGCCGCGGCGGGCCTGAGGTCGTACCCCGCCCGTTCGGTGATCTTGATGAAGGCGTCGCGGCGGCCCTCGCGGCTGCCGAGGGCGGAGAGCGCGCGGCGCACCTCGTCCTGCGAGGAGCGCTCGACGGGGTTGCTGGCGAGAGTCTCGCTGATGTCGGGCGAGGTGACGGAGGCGCGCAGCCGGTCCTCCCTGAGGAACCAGGCGAGGACGAAGGCGACGGCCACGACGGGCGCCGCGTAGAGGAAGACGTCGGTGATGGCCGACGCGTACGCGCGCAGCGCGCCGGTCCTGAGGGCGGCGGGCAGCCCCGCGATCGCGCGGGCGTCGGACTCCAGAGTGCCGACGCTCACGCCGGGCGGCAGTTGCTGTCCGGCCAGCTCGGCGGAGAGCTTTTCGCCGAGCCGCCCCGTGAAGATCGTGCCGAAGATGGCGACGCCGAAGGACGCCCCGATGGAGCGGAAGAAGGTGGCTCCGGAGGTCGCGACGCCCAGGTCCTCGTAGCGGACGGCGTTCTGCACGGCGAGCACGAGGACCTGCATGACGAGGCCGAGGCCGAAGCCGAAGACCGCGAAGTAGCCGCTCATCTCGGCGGTGCCGCTGTTCTCATCCAGCTGGTGGAGGAGGAGCAGGCCGACGGTGGTGACGCCGGTGCCAGCGATCGGGAAGACCTTCCAGCGCCCCGTACGGCTGACGAGCTGGCCGGAGCTGGTGGACGCGACCAGCATGCCCGCGACGAGCGGCAGCATGTACACGCCGGACTGGGTCGGCGAAACCCTCTGGACGACCTGGAGGAACGTCGGCAGATAGGTCATGGCGCCGAACATCGCAAAGCCGATGACGAAGCTGATGACCGAGCACAGCGCGAACGTGCGGATGCGGAAGAGCCCCAGCGGAAGGACGGGTTCGACGGCCCGTCGCTCGGCGGCGACGAAGGCGGCGAGAAGCACGGCGCCGAGGACGCCGAGTCCGACGATCCGCCAGGAGCCCCAGGCCCAGGTGGAGCCGCCGAGCGAGGCCATGAGGACCAGGCAGGTGGCGAGGGAGGCGATGAGGAAGGTGCCGAGGTAGTCGATGGTGTGACGGGTCGGGCGGGCCGGAATGCGCAGGACGGAGGCGATGACGAGGAGGGCGACGACGCCGATGGGGAGGTTGACGTAGAAGACCCAGCGCCAGCTGAGGTGCTCGGTGAACAGGCCGCCGATCAGCGGGCCGAGGACGCTGCTCGCGCCGAACACCGCGCCGAACAGGCCCTGGTAGCGGCCGCGGTCGCGGGGCGGCACGATGTCGCCGACGATCGCCATGGACAGCACGATGAGCCCGCCGCCGCCGAGGCCCTGGAGGGCGCGGAAGGCGATGAGTTCCGCCATGCTCCGGGCGATGCCGCAGAGGGCGGAACCGACGAGGAAGATGGCGATGGCCCCCTGGTAGAGCCTTTTGCGGCCGTACTGGTCGCCGAGCTTGCCCCAGAGGGGGGTGCCCGCGGTGGAGGCGAGCAAGTAGGCCGTGACCACCCATGAGATGTGGTTCAGGCCGCCGAGGTCGCTGACGATCGTGGGGAGGGCGGTCGAGACGATGGTCTGGTCGAGGGCCGCGAGCAGCAGTCCGAGGAGCAGCGCACCGATCGCGACGAGGATGGTGCGCCTGGACTGGCCTTCGCCGGGGGCGGGGAGCGCCTCCTCGGGGGCGGATGCCGCGTCCTCCGGGGCGGTGCCGTCGGGTGCGCCCGCGTCCTGAGAGTCCTGAGAGCCCCGGCCCATGGGCGCCTCCTCGGGTGGCTGCACGCAGCGGTACGTGATTCCCATCCTGTGGGGTTCGGAGGCGTGTGGCCCGCCGAGGTCCTCCGGCACCGGTGCGGTGCATAATCGCTGCTGCCATCTGAGGGAGGGGTCCTGCGGTGACGGAACGGGCATGCCCGCGGTGCGGGAGTGATGTGGGGGTGGACGGCAGACCCGGCTGCGCGTGCGGGGGGCCACTGCCGCGTCCCGAGGACATAACTCCGCTGCTGCACACGGTCGATGTGACGGCGCTGCTGCGACCGACGGATGTGAGGCCGCTGTCCCAGCCGGTGGACGAGACTGCGCCGCTGCCGCGCCAGCGGCGCCGGAACAACGCGACGCAGCTGCCCCGGCCGATGGATCCGCCGACGACCAGCCCACTGCCCGAGGACCTGGGCCTGTTCGCGTACGCACCGCCACCACGGTGGACGCAGGACCCGGACGGCGGGGATGGCGGGGACAGGGACGACGGACGGAACGGGCGGAGCGGACACCGGCGGCGGGAGCGGAGCCGGATCGCGGGGGGCCCGACCGCGGCGGCCGCCGCCGTGGTGGCGTCGGTCGGCGCCGTGCTGCTCGGCATGCAGCTCCTGTCGGGCGGCGATTCCGGCGGGGACGACGACCGCGCAGCGCCGGACGAACGCGTAAGACCGACTGCGGTCCTGCCTACGGGGGACGGTGACCTTCCCACGGGCCCTCCCCCGTCCCAGCCCGGTAAGCCCACCGGCTCACCGGGCACGGCGGACCCCAGGCGGTCGGCCTCCGCTTCCAGGCCGGCCACCTCCCGGCCGACGGTCACGGCCGCCCGGGATGGGAATGCGGGCGAGTCGTCCGGCCCCGTGATCGCGGCCTCCGTGGCAGTGATCGGCCTCGGCGAGAGCGGCCCCGAAGTCCTCGAGCTGCAGCTGCGGCTCAAGCAGGAGCACGCGTACGCCCCGAAGGCGGACGGCGTGTACGACTCGGACGTGCAGAGCGCGGTGGCGCGCTACCAGCGCAACCACGACGTGCCGGGGGACCCGGTGGGCACGTACGGCCCGAACACCCGGCGTGTGCTGGAGTCGCGGACGGCCGAGCCGTGACCGTGCCGTGAAGGGCATGTGGGGAGTACGGAGGCGGGCGTTTCCGAAGCCGTTACCCGAGCGGGCTGGCCCTGGGCCGCCGGGCTTTGTATCGTTGAGAAACAAAGTGGTTCCGCCCGTACTCCCTGACCTGCGGGCGGGGCCGCTTGCTCTCTACGCGTCCTGCGCACCGTCCGCGTTCCCGAGCCCAGGAGCCAGCCGATGACGGCCACCACCACGCTCACAGCTCACGCCGTACTGCTCGACATGGACGGCACCCTCGTCAACTCGGACGCCGTCGTGGAGCGCTGCTGGCGGCGCTGGGCCGAGGAGCAGGGGCTCGACCCGGAGTACGTACTCGGCAACGTCCACGGGCGGCAGGGGCACGCCACCATGGCGGTGCTCCTGCCCGACCGCCCGGCCGAGCTGAACCTCGCCGACAACCGGCGGATGCTCGCGCAGGAGACCGCGGACACCGAGGGCGTCGTGCCGGTTCCGGGCGCGTCGGCGCTCATGGCAGCGCTCGCCGGTCTGCCGCACGCCTTGGTCACCTCGGCCGACGAGGCCCTCGCCCAGGCTCGTATGGGCGCCGCGCGACTACCGGTGCCGGAGGTCCGGGTCACGGCGGAACGGGTGGGGGCCAGCAAGCCGGACCCCGAGGGCTTCCTCAAGGGCGCCGCCGAGCTGGGCTTCGAACCCCAGGAATGCCTGGCCTTCGAGGACTCCGAAGTCGGCATCGCGGCGGCACGGTCGGCGGGAATGCGAGTAGTAGGCGTCGGCCCCCGCGCGGCCGCCCACAACCCGACCGTCCACGTACCGACCCTGGAGCCCCTACGGCTCGAAGCCCTCGCGAACGGCACCCTGCGCCTGCACGTGGACGCCGCGCGCTGAGCGACCGGGCGGCGTGCGCGAGCCGTCGCGACGGCAAGCAACCACCGCAGCGGAGACCGCCGGCCCCGACGAACGGCGGCCTACGCCTGCACGTCATCGCCGCGCGCCGAACGGCCACGCCACGCCGACCGGCAGACCGCCACCATGGCAGCGGCCGCCGCGACGGCGGACCCGCGCGCCCCAGCGGCAAGAAAACATCCCCGCGACCAGCGGCGAAGACCGCCGGCACAGACGAACTGCGACCTCCGCCAGCACGCGTACTCGCACGGCTCGCCGACGGCGACGACCGCGGTTATCCCCGCGCCATGTCGTCGCCGGACTCCGCGCCGCTGTGTGCGAACTGAGCGGCCGTGCCGACGCAAGACGCCGAGCTGCGGGCGCAGGCCGCCATGGCGGCAGCGTCGCCGCGCACCGGGCAGCGCGAGCCGCCAGGCAGGCCGCCGCCGCGGCAGCAAAGGATTCCCGGCGCGGAGGCGAGCAACCGCCGGGGGTGCCGGCGGTGCCGGGTCGGCCGCAGCCGGGGGGAAAACCACCCGCAAGCCGCCAGGCGACTACGCGGAGACCGCCTCGTACAAGCTGAACCCTGCCAGCGCCAGCATCGTCACCGCCGCGACCCGGGTGATCAGCCGCAGCGGCACGTGCTTCATGAGGGTGCGGCCGCCCAGGATGCCGAGGCCTGCCACCGCCCACAGCGCCGGCACCGCGCCCAGCGCGACCGACAGCGGGTCGTCGTAGCGAGCGGCGAGGTTGGCGGTCATGATCTGGGTCAGGTCGCCGAACTCCGCGACCAGGATCAGCATGAACCCGGCGCCGGAGACCTTCCAGAAGCCCTGGTCGGCGGGCTTGCGGATGGTCTCCTCGGCCTCGTCCCTCCTGAACAGGAGCATCGCCGCGCCCGCGAGGAAGAGCACGCCGACCACCGCCTGGACCAGCCGGTGCGGCAGCAGCGTGAGCACACTGCCCGCCGCGACGGCGAGCGTGACATGCACGGCGAAGGCGGCCGCGACGCCCGCGAAGACGTACGAGGCGCGGTAGCGGGTGCCGAGCATCAGGCCGGCGAGGGCGGTCTTGTCGGGAAGCTCGGCGAGGAAGACGACGCCGAAGACGAGTGCGACGATGCTGAGGCTGATCACGCCGGGTGTTCCTCTATCGGTAGGGGCCGGCCGTACCGAGAGACCTTCGAGATCTTCGAGCAGCGATTCCGGGGTCGCTTCGGCACGGCAGCGTCATGGACACTGCGGCCGAAGGTCTCGCTGACGGGCCTGCTGGTCCGCCTCCGGGCGCCGGCCCGGCCCATGGGGCCGAGCAGTATGTCGACGGTCCGGCGAAGAGCTACTCCCCTTCTGCTCCGCCCAGCGTACGTGACGGGCAGCCCGCACCGGCGCCCGTACAGGCGTACGTGACGGTCAGCCCGTGCCGGCGCCCCTGCCGGCGCCCGTACTCGCACCCGTACCGTCCCGGTGCAGCCGCCCGCGGGCCACCAGCTCCAGGACCAGCGCGGTCGCCACCGCCTGCACCGCCATCAGCGCGACCAGCACGAACAGCTGCACCGCCCCCGCCAGCACCGGCGACGCCCCGCCCAGCAGCATCCCCACGAACGCCCCCGGCAGCGTGACAAGACCCACCGTCCTGGTCTGGTCGAGGCCCGGGATCAGGGCGTCGGAGGCGGCGGGGCGCGCGATCTCCAGGCGGGCCTCGCGGTCGGGCATCCCGAGCGCGAGGGCCGCCTCGACCTCGCCGTGGCGCGTGCGCAGCTCGTCCAGCGAGCGGCGTCCCGCCAGCACGGTGGCGGTGAGGGCGCCGCCGATGAGGATGCCGGTGACCGGGATGAGCGCGATGCCCTTGAGCGGTACGAGCCCGGTCAGCAGCAGCGCTGCCACCACCGGCAGCGCCCCGGCCCCGATGGGCACCGCGGCCCACCACCAGCTGCGGTTGGCGGTGATGCGGCGGCCCGCGGTGCGTACGGCCACGGCGAACATCAGCGCGATGAAGGACAGCAGGAGGGGGACGGCGCGCATCACCCAGCCGATCAGATACGAAACCGCGGCGAGCTGGACGGTGGCGCGGAGTCCGGCGACGACGATGGCGCGGGGATAGCCACGGCCGTCGCCGTGGGCGAGCCGCGCGAGTGCGGCAATGCCGGCCGCGGCGACGAGGAGCGCGGCGAGCACAACCCCGAGCGTGGCGTTGACCCGCAGCAACGTGTCAGCGGCAGTCTGCGGGACGGCGACGGCGACGGTAACAGCGGCGGTGACAGCGGCGGCGGGCACGCGGTCACGATACGGCGCACGGCGGGGCCGGTTGGCGCTCCGTCAGGTCGGGAAGCCCGCCCGCCGCCCCCTTGAATCTGACGTGGGCATGTCGTCACGCTGTTACCTGGCGCCCACCCCACCGAAACCTGGCGCCGCGACGATGGCCGGGCTCCAGCGGCCAGCACCCCTTCACCCAGAGGGAGTTCACATGTTCCGTGTCTACGCGCGTCGAATAGGCCTGCTCGCCGGGCTGACCGCCCTGGCCGGCACCGCATTTCTGAGCGGCCCGGCCGCCCAGGCTGCCCCGCCCACCCCTCCGAGCGCCGCCACCGCCCGGACCTACCTGAGCGAGCTGACCGTCAGCGCGGAGGGCTCGCTGACCGGCTACAGCCGCGACAAGTTCCCGCACTGGATCACCCAGAGCGGCACCTGCAACACCCGCGAGGTCGTGCTCAAGCGCGACGGCACGAACGTCGTCCAGGACTCCAGCTGTGCCGCCGTCAGCGGCTCCTGGTTCTCCCCCTACGACAACGCGACCTGGCAGGCCGCCGCCGACGTCGACATCGATCACGTCGTCCCGCTCGCCGAGGCGTGGCGCTCCGGTGCCGACAACTGGACGACCTCCAAGCGCCAGGCCCTCGCCAACGACCTGGCCCGGGCCCAGCTGATCGCCGTCACCGACAACGTCAACCAGTCCAAGGGCGACCAGGACCCGTCGGAGTGGCTGCCGCCGGTGAGCGGCTACCACTGCATGTACGCGCGCATGTGGGTGCAGGTGAAGCACTACTACGGCCTGACGGTCGACTCGGCCGAGAAGTCCGCATTGAGTGGCATCCTGAACGGCTGCTGAGCGAACGGCTGGGCAAAGCCCAGCCGAACCAACGGCTGGAAACTCGCCGTAACCCTCCGTCGTTCCGTACCGTACGGGGCGACGGAGGGAGGGCGGTGGCCGATGGCCGGACTGCTCCTGGGACCGCTCGTGCGGTACGTGGACGAGGACAGCGCGACCGTATGGGTCGAGACGGGACGGCCCTGCGTGGTCGAGGTCGTCTGCGAGGGCGGCGCGGGCCGCGGCACGGCGCACACCTGGCAGATCGCCGGGCACCACTACGCGCTGGTCACCCTCGTCGGACTGCGCCCCGGCACCACCATCCCGTACCGCGTGCTGCTCGACGGCCATCAGGTCTGGCCGTCGCCCGACGACCGCTACCCGCCCAGCTCGATCCGCACCCTCCCGGCCCCGGGGGACGACGCCCCGCTGCAGGTCGCCTTCGGCTCCTGCCGCTGGGCGGCCCCGCCGTCCGACGCTTCGCACGACCCCGTGGGCCCCGACGCGCTCGACACGCTCGCCACCCGCATCGCCGCCGACCCGGGCGGGGAGCGCCCCGACGTCCTCCTGCTGCTGGGCGACCAGGTGTACGCCGACCACACCTCGGAGGCGATCCGCCGGTGGCTGGCCGCCCGCAGGGACCTGCGCCAGCCACCCGGCGGCCAGGTCGCGGACTTCGAGGAGTACACCCGGCTGTACTACGAGTCCTGGCTCGACCCCGACGTCCGCTGGCTGCTCTCCAACGTCCCCAGCTGCATGATCTTCGACGACCACGATGTGATCGACGACTGGAACACCAGCGAGGCGTGGCAGGAGAGGATGCGGGCCACGCCGTGGTGGGAGGAGCGGGTGCTCGCCGGGCTGATGTCGTACTGGGTGTACCAGCACCTGGGGAACCTCTCCCCCGCCGAGCTGATGGCCGACCCGCTCTTCGCGCAGGTGCGGAAGGCGGGCGACGGGACCGCGCTGCTCCGGGAGTTCGTGGCGCAGGCCGACGCCGACCCCGCGTTCACGCGCTGGAGCTACCGCCGCGACCTCGGCCGGGTGCGGCTGCTGATGGTCGACACACGGGCCTCCCGGGTGCTGCCGGAGGACCGGCGGGCGATGCTCGACGAGCGCGAGTGGGCCTGGCTGCGCAAGCAGGCGCAGGACGGCCCCGGCGGGTACGACCACCTGCTGATCGGCGCCTCCCTGCCGTGGCTGCTGCCGCACGCCATCGACGACGTGGAGCGCTGGAACGCGGCGCTGTGCGCCGGGGAGCGCGGGCCGCGCTGGGCGCGGATCGCCGAGAAGCTGCGGCAGCGCGGGGACCTGGAGCACTGGTCGGCCTTCCCGCGGTCCTTCCAGGCGCTGACGGAGCTGGTCGCGGAGGCGGGTGCCGGTCCTGACGCGCCGGCGACGGTGTGCGTGCTGTCGGGCGATGTGCACCATGCGTACGTCGCGGAGCCGCTGTGGCCGGAGGGCGGGCAGCAGCCGGACGCGCGCGTGCTCCAGCTGACCTGCTCGCCGGTGCACAACAGCGTCCCCGCGTCGATCAAGCTCGGCTTCCGCTTCGGCTGGAGCGGGGCCGGGCGCAGGGTGGGGCGCTGGTTCGCGCGGCACGCGCGCGTAGGACGGCAGGGGCGGATCGAGCCCGCGTCGATCGACTGGCGGAAGACGGGCGGGCCGTGGTTCGGCAACCAGCTGATGACGCTGACGCTGCGCGGGCGCGGGGCGAGCGTACGGCTGGACCAGGCGCGGCGGGGCGCGGACGGCGAGCCACGGCTGGAGCCCGCGCTCGACACGGAGATCAACACCGAGGTCGGCACGCCCGCGGGGCCGTGACCGGGCGCTGAAGCCGCGCCACCGTGGCCGGCTCTTCGTGATCCATGCCACACCGGAGCGGATCATTCCGATCCCGGGGTTCGACTCCGGCCCGGCGGACGGCATGATGAGGCGTCGCACGTGCCCCACCTGCCCCGGGAGAAACAGACTTGGCCGGAGAGCACCCCGCCATAGCGGCCTGTGCGGCCGCCCCGGGAACGACAGCCTCGGCGGGAGAGGACGCAGCGATAGCCGTGGTCGGCGCGGGTCCCCGCGGCACGAGCGTGCTGGAGCGGATCTGTGCCTCGGCCCCCGAGCTCCTGCCCGAAGGTGCCCGGCTGACCGTGCACATGGTGGACCCGGCACCGCCTGGCGCGGGCCGGGTGTGGCGCACCGCTCAGCCGCGCGAGCTGCTGATGAACACGGTGGCCTCGCAGGTGACCCTGTTCACCGACGACAGCGTGGAGTGCGAGGGCCCGATACGTCCCGGGCCCAGCCTGTACGAGTGGGCGACGGCGCTGGGCACCGCGGACGGCCTCGGCCCCGACGACTATCCGACCCGCGCCTTCTACGGCCGCTATCTGGAGTGGGTGTTCCGGCGGGTGGTGGGCGGCGCGCCGGAGCGGGTGGCGGTTGAGGTGCACGCGGCGCGTGCCGTACGGCTGGAGGAGCGGGCCGGGGGCGAGCAGCTGCTGGTCCTGGAGGACGGCGGTGAACTGGCGGGCCTCACCGCGGTCGTGCTCGCGCAGGGGCACCTCCCGGTGATGCCGGGCGAGGAGGAGGAGCGCCTCTCCTCGTACGCGGCGGCACACGGGCTGCGCTACTACGCGCCCGCGAATCCGGCGGACGTCGACCTGACCCGGATCGCTCCGGGCGAGCCGGTGCTGCTGCGCGGCCTCGGCCTCAACTTCTTCGACCATCTCGCCCTGCTGACGACGGGCCGCGGCGGCCTGTTCACCACCGGGCCCGGCGGCTCGCTGCGCTACCGCCCGTCGGGACGGGAGCCCCGGCTGTACGCGGGTTCGCGGCGCGGCGTTCCGTACCACGCGCGCGGTGACAACGAGAAGGGCGCGCGCGGCCGGCACGAGCCGCTGCTGCTGACCCCCGCGGTGATCGCGGGTTTCCGCACCCGCGCGGAGGCGGGGGACTTCCCCGATTTCCTGGCCGAGGTGTGGCCGCTGGTCGCGAAGGAGGTAGAGACGGTCTACTACGAGGCGCTGTTGACCGGGCGCGGCGAGGCGGTGTTGGCCGGGCGCGGCCCGGCACGGTTCCGCGAGAGGTTCCTCGCCGCCCCGCGCCGGAGCGCCGAAGAGGCCGCCGTGCTGGACGAGTTCGGGATCGCGCCGGACGAGCGGTGGTCGTGGGAGGAGACCGCGTGGCCGTACGGCGACCGGGACTTCGGCGGGGCCGCGGACTTCCGTCGCTGGCTGGTGGGGCATCTGCGGCGGGACGCGGAGCACGCCCGGCTCGGGAACGTCGCAGGACCTGTCAAGGCGGCCCTGGACGTGCTGCGCGATCTGCGCAACGAGCTGCGCCAGATCGTGGACCACGCCGGTCTCTCCGGCCCGTCGCGCCGCGATCACCTCGACCGCTGGTACACGCCGCTCAACGCCTTTCTCTCGATCGGCCCGCCGCGCCACCGGATCGAGGAGCTGGCCGCGCTGATCGAGGCGGGCGTCCTGGACGTGCTCGGGCCCCGGCTCCAGGTGCGCCTCGCCGCACCCGGCGGCGGCCGCGGCTTCACCGCGTACTCCCCCGACGTCCCGGGTTCCGCGGTCACGGTGACGACGCTGATCGAGGCCCGGCTGCCCGAGCCCGACGTGCGCAGGACCAGCGACCCACTGCTGGCGGGGCTGCTCAGGACCGGGGCCTGCCGGCCCCATGTGGCCGACGGCTACGAGACGGGCGGGCTGGACGTGACCCGCAGCCCGTACCGGCTGATCAACGCGCAAGGGCGGGCCCATCCACGGCGGTTCGCGGTCGGGGTGCCCACCGAGGGCGTGCACTGGGTGACGGCGGCGGGGGCCCGGCCGGGGGTCAACTCGGTGACGCTGGCGGACGCCGACGCGGTGGCGCGGGCCGCGCTGAGAGCGGCGGTGCGACAGGGGGGCCTGCATACGACGCTGCGCCGGGCGGTGGCGCCGGCCTGACCGCCCGGGCGGTCGTCGGCCTGACCCGAGCTCGTGGCGCCGGACGCCCCCCCCTGACCCGCCTTGTGGGCGGGGCGGGTTGGGAATCTGCAGCGTGAGAGTGATTCGAACAACATCACGCACCCCGGCAGAACCCCCCGGTCCCCCCAGGCGTACGCTGTATGGCTGTCAAGTGCCGCCCCTGCCGCTTCCCTGCGACGTCGCGGCGGGGGACCGGACGGACAGGGAGAAACGTTGCTGGAGAGTCTGGAGTTCGAGAGCCTGGGCGCTTTGGCCGCCCCGTGGATCTATGTCATCGTCGGGACCTCCGTCCTGCTGGACGTCTTTCTCCCCGTGCTGCCCAGCGGTGTGCTCGTGATCGCCGCGGCAACGGCCGCCGCCGGGACGCAGACCGCAGCGGACGCCGTCGGCGCGACGAACGGCGCCAAAGCCGAAGTCCCGGACATCATGGCCCTGATGCTGTGCGCCGCTACGGCCTCCTGCCTCGGCGACCTGGTCGCGTACCGGCTGGCCTGGCGCGGCGGCGACCGGCTCGACCGGGCCATCGCGCGCTCCCGCCGGCTGACCCGCGCTCAGGACCGGCTCAGTACGGCTCTGATGCGCGGCGGCGGCATGCTCGTCCTCATCGCCCGCTTCGCCCCGGCCGGCCGCTCGGTGGTCAGCCTCGGGGCCGGGGCCATGCACCGCAGGGCGGTCGAATTCCTGCCCTGGTCGGCGCTCGCCGGTCTCGCCTGGGCCGGATACAGCGTCAGCCTCGGCTACTTCGGCGGGCAGTGGCTCGGCGCCACCTGGCTCGCTACGGCGGTGTCGCTTTTCGCTCTCTTCGCGGCGGGCGCGGCCGCGGCGTACGCGCTGCGCCGCCCGGCGGCCGCGCAGCAGCGCAGCGCGTAATTCCGGAGCGGGCGGCCAACCACGGATCGCGCTTCCGTCACGGCACTTCGCGCAGGTAGAGCGCACCGCAGGTGTGGCAGCAGATCTCGCGGGTTCTGCCCCAGTCGTCCTCCGGGCGGGTCGCGGCCCGCGGGTCGAGCTCACGCCCGCACATGGCCGTCGTACCGGTGCCGCGGACCATGTGCCAGACCTTCACGGGGCCGAGGCCTGACGACTCGCCGGAGCCGCGCGCCCCGTACTCCGCCCGCAGTTCGTGCGAGGCATGCACAGCGGCCACAGCCATCCACCCACCCTTCTCTTCGTACCTGCCTTACACGGAATTACGCCGAGGCGCGCTTCTTCGCCGCGGTCTTCTTGGCGGGGGCCTTCTTCGCGGCGGTCTTCTTCGCGGTCGACTTCGTACCGGCCGGCTTCTTCTCCGCGGTCGTCTTCGCCGTCGTCGTCTTCGCCGTCGTCTTCTTCGCCGTCCGGGCCGTCTTCGCCGTCTTCTTGGCGGGCGCCTTCTTCGCCGCCGCCTCCTCCCCCTCGCCCCGCCCCTCCTGAACCGCCTTGACGCTCTTCTCCAGAGCGGCCATCAGGTCGATCACCTTGCCCCTGCCCTCGGCCGGCGCGCCGACCGGCTCCGGCTCGATCCCCTCCAGCTTCGCCGTGACCAGCGCCTCGACGGCCTCCCGGTACTCGTCGTGCAGCTCCTCGATCTCCAGCTCGCCCAGGGTGGCCATGAGAGTGTCGGCGAGGTCCAGCTCCGCGTCCCTGACCTTCACCTTCGCATCGGGGGCTATGCCGGTCGGCTGCCGGATCTCGTCCGGCCACAGCATGGTGTGCAGCACGAGCGCGTCCTCGATCACCCGGATCATGCCGAGCGTCTCGCGCCCCCGCAGCGCGAGCTTGGCGATGGCCACCTTCTGGCTGCGGTTGAGGGCCTCGCGCAGCAGCACGTACGGCTTGGCCGCCCCCGCGCCGTCGGCGGCGAGGTAGTACGAGCGATCGAGCTGGAGCGGGTCGATGGTGTCGCCCGGGACGAAGGCCAGGATGTCGACGGTCTTGGCGGTGGGCAGCGGCAGTGACTCGAGTTCTTCGTCGGAGAGCGGCACGGTGGTGCCGTCCGGAGCCTCGAAAGCCTTGGTGATCTCCTCGTTCGGCACCTCCGTCTCCTCGAGCTCGCAGATCTTGCGATAGCGGATCCGCCCGCCGTCGGAGGCGTGCACCTGGCGGAAGGAGACGGAGTGGCTCTCCGTGGCCCCGAACACCTTGATGGGGATGTTGACCAGGCCGAAGGATATGGAACCTTTCCATATAGATCGCATGATTCATCCCTTTCATGGGATTCTCATGGTATGTCGCAGATGACGGAGGTGGAGGGACGGCGGCTGTCCCTGAGCAACCTGGACAAGGTGCTCTATCCGACCGGCTTCACCAAAGCCGAAGTCCTGCACTACTACGCCACTACCGCCGACGCCCTCCTCCCCCACCTCCGCGACCGCCCGCTGTCCTTCCTCCGCTATCCGGACGGCGCGGAGGGCGAGCACTTCTTCGCGAAAAACCTGCCGCTCGGCACGCCCGACTGGGTGAAGACCGCCGTCGTGCCGCGCTCGGGCGCGGGCGAGACCGGCCGGCACGTCCTGGTCCAGGACCTGCCGACGCTGATGTGGGCGGCCAACCTGGTCACCGAGTTCCACACCCCGCAGTGGAAGGCGCAGGCGCCCGGGATGGCGGACCGGCTCGTCTTCGACCTCGACCCGGGGGCGCCCGCGACGATCGTCGAGTGCTGCGCGGTGGCCCGGTGGCTGGGCGACCGGCTCGCGGCCGACGGCCTCGAGGTCTTCGCGAAGTCCAGCGGAGCCAAGGGCCTGCACATCCTGGCCGCGCTGGAACCCGTACCGTCCGAGCGGGTCACGGCGTACGCGAAGGCGCTCGCGGTCGAGGCGGAGCGCGAGCTGCGGGGCCTGGCCATCCACCGCATGGCCCGAAATCTGCGCCCCGGGAAGGTCTTCGTCGACTGGAGCCAGAACACGGCCGCCAAGACCACGGCCGCCCCCTACACGCTGCGGGCCCGCCCGGAACCGACCGTGTCCGCGCCCGTGACCTGGGACGAGGTCGAGGCCTGCGCGGACGCCGGTGAACTGGTCTTCGTGGCCGGTGACATCCTGCCGCGCCTCGAGGAGTACGGCGACCTGCTCGCCCCGCTCGTCGATCCCGCACACGCCCGCCCGCTGCCGGAAGCGCTCGGGTGAGCCCTCAGCTCCGGCCGCCCGTACGGGTCGCTCTGGCCCGCTCGGTGAACGCGCTGCCGCGCGGGAAGTACGCGTACGAGCCGAAGTTCGACGGCCACCGGCTCGTCGTCTTCCGCACCGAGCAGGGCGTACAGCTCCAGGCCCGCTCCGGGCGGGTGGTCACCGACTCCTTCCCCGACCTCGCGCGGGCGGCGGAGGCGCTCCCGGCCGGTACGGTCCTCGACGGCGAGGTGGTCGTCTGGACGGGCGGGCGGATCGACTTCGCCGCCGTCCAGAAGCGCGCGCTGGCGGGCCGCACCCGCGCCGCCGCCCTCGCCCGTGAACTCCCCGCCTCCTACGCGGCCTTCGACCTGCTCGGCACCGGCTCCTCGGATCTGCGGCGGCTGCCGTACGAGCGGCGGCGCGCCGCCCTGGTCGAGCTGCTCGCACCGCTGGGGCCGCCGCTGCAGGCCGTGCCGATGACCACGGACCCGGAGACGGCGGCCACCTGGTACGAGTCGCTGCGCGCGGCCGGCGTCGAGGGGCTCGTGATGAAGCGGCTCGACCACCCCTACCGCGGCGGCCGCCGCGACTGGCAGAAGCTGCGGCACTCCGAGACGCGCGACGCCGTGGTCGTCGGCTACACCGGTCCCCGCGCCCGCCCCAGGAACCTCGTCCTGGTGCTGCCAGGCGACGACACCCCCGCCGTCTCCGGCCGCCTGCCGCCCTGGCTTCAGGCCAGGCTCGCGGAGTTGCTGGGCGGGGACGGCGGTACGGAGACCACGCCCGACGGCACGATCTACACCCCGGTCTCCCCGGACCTGACGGTAGAGGTGTCCCAGACGGCCACCCACACGCCCGTCACGACGGTGGTCCGGCTGCGCGGTCCGGAGTAGCGGCGTTCGTGGTGCGGGCCGGGCCACCGGGGTGGAACTCCCGCCCCGCACGGACGAATCGCGGGGTCGTCGCCCGTGGCCCGGGTGCACCGGGCGATATATCGGGAGGAGACATAGGAGGCCCGGACACGAGGTCTGTTCATCTCCGTCTCCCGGGAGGCCGACATGGCGGGGACACCCACCCGTACAGCCCGTATCGCACTCGCCTGCGCACTCGCCGCGGCTTTTCTGCTCGGCGGGACCCGCGCCGCGGGCGCCCCGCCCGGCGCCCGGCCCGGCGTGCCGCTGCCGGAGCGGATGGCCGACACCGGGGGCGGCACCCAGCTGATCACCGCCGAGGCCCCCGGCCCTGCCTCCACGACCGGCACGGTGACCTGGTGGCAGAAGCGGGACGGCAGATGGCGGAAGGCCGGGTCGTCCGCCGCGCGGTTCGGCGCGGGCGGCCTGGTCGAGGGCGGGAGCAGGAAGCAGGGCACCTCGACCACGCCCACCGGGCTGTACGACCTGCCCTTCGCCTTCGGCACGGAGGCGGCCCCGGGCGGGACCTCCGTCCCGTACCGGAGGGTCACCGGACGGTCCTGGTGGTGCCAGGACGCCGGCTCGGCCTCGTACAACCGGTGGGTCGAGCCACTGCCGCGCGACTGCGCCGCGAAGGACGCCGAGCGCCTGGCCTCGTACCCCACCCAGTACGCCCGGGCGCTGGTGATCGGCTTCAACTACACGCGGCCGGTCAGGGGGCGCGGCGCGGGGATCTTCCTGCATGTGAACGGGCGGGGCGCGACGGCCGGATGCGTGTCGGTGCCCCGCCCGGCGATGGACGCGATCCTGGCCTGGGCCGATCCGGCGGCCCGGCCGCACATCGCGATGGGCACCCGGTCGGGACCCACGGCGATCAGTCGGTACTGACAGAACCGGCATAAGCTGAGCAGGTGGGCTGTACTCCGGCGGGAGGGAGGCCGATGTGACTCCTGTGGCCAGTGAGGTCTACAGAACGGGCAGTCCCCGTTACCTCCCCATCGCCGAGCACGGACTGATCGGCGACCTGCGCACCGCCGCGCTGGTCGGTACGAACGGCACCATCGACTGGTACTGCTGCCCCCGCTTCGACGCGCCCAGCGTCTTCGCCTCGATCCTGGACACCGAGCGCGGCGGCTCCTTCGAGCTGGCCGCGGATGTGCCGGCCCGTACGAAGCAGTTCTACTTCCCCGACACCAACGTCCTGATCACCCGCTTCTTCGCCGAGGACGGGGTGGGCGAGATCCAGGACTTCATGCCGATCGCCGACGCCGTCGACTCGCGCGAGACCGACCGGCACCGCCTGATCCGGCGCGTGGTGTGCGTCCGCGGCTCCCTGCCGTTCCGGGCGCGGGTGGCACCCCGCTTCGACTACGGGGAGCAGCAGCACACCGTACGCGTCACGGAGCAGGGCCAGGCCGTCTTCGAGTCCCGCTCCCTCTCGCTCGCCCTGACGTCCAGCGTGCCGCTCGAGACTCAAGGCCCGGATGCGTGGGCGCTGTTCAAGCTGCACGAGGGCGAGCAGGCGGTGTTCGCCCTCGACCGGGTGGGCGGGGACGTCACGATCCGCTCGTGCCCGAAACGCGAGGCGGAGGAGCTGTTCGAGGCCACGGTGCGGTACTGGCGGAGCTGGCTGTCGGCGTCGAAGTACCGCGGGCGCTGGCGCGAGATGGTGCACCGGTCCGCCCTCACCCTGAAGCTGCTCACCTACGCGCCGACCGGCGCGATCGTCGCGGCCCCGACCACCAGCCTGCCCGAGCAGATCGGCGGCGAACGCAACTGGGACTACCGGTACGTCTGGGTCCGGGACGCCGCCTTCTGCGTGTACGCGCTGCTCAGGCTCGGTTTCACCGACGAGGCCGAGGCCTTCACGCACTTCCTGTCCGACCGGGTGGGCCTGCGCCCCTGCCCGGCGGGCGGTCCGCTGCAGATCATGTACGGCATCGACGGGAGGAGCGAGCTGCCCGAGCGCGAGCTGAGCCACCTCGAGGGCTACCTGGGCTCGGCCCCCGTACGGGTGGGCAACGACGCCGTCAACCAGCTCCAGCTGGACATCTACGGCGCCCTCGTCGACTCGCTCTACCTCTACGACAAGTGGGGCCAGCCGATCTCCAGCGACCTCTGGGACACCGTCTGCGAGCTGGTCGACTGGGTCTGCGACCACTGGGACCAGCCGGACGAGGGCATCTGGGAGACCCGCGGCGGGCGGAAGAACTTCCTCTACTCGCGGCTGATGTGCTGGGTGGCGATCGAGCGGGCCATCCGGATGGCCAACCGCCGGGGCCTGCCCGCCGACATGCAGCGCTGGCCCCGGAACCGCGACATGATCTACCGGCAGATCATGAGCAAGGGCTGGTCGGTGGAGCGGAATGCGTTCGTCCAGCACGAGGACGACGACGTGCTCGACGCGTCCGTGCTGATGATGCCGCTGGCGAAGTTCATCTCGCCCACCGACCCGAAGTGGCTGTCCACGCTGGACACGCTCGGCGAGGTGCTGGTCTCCGACTCCCTGGTCTACCGCTACGACCCGCAGGCCAGTCCGGACGGGCTGCGCGGCGAGGAGGGCACGTTCTCGATCTGCTCCTTCTGGTACGTCGAGGCCCTGGCCCGGGCCGGCCGCCGGGACGAGGCGCGGCTCGCCTTCGAGAAGATGCTCACGTACGCCAACCACCTCGGCCTCTACGCGGAGGAGATCGGCCGCACCGGCGAGCAACACGGCAACTTCCCGCAGGCCTTCACCCACCTGGCACTGATCAGCGCGGCCTTCAACCTGGACCGGGCGCTGGGCTGAGCACCCTCCGTGTGTCCTGCCCGCGTACGGCGCGGCGGCGGGGTCTGATGTCTCCGTGGCACAGCCTGAGAAGCCCGCGACAGCTGGGATCCCTGGGACAGCTGGAACATCTGAGGCGGGGGATCAGGGGCTCCCGCGGTGCGCGCGCGACGGCCTGCTGATCCTCGCCGTCGCGGGCGTGTACTACGGGTCCGCCAAGGTCGGGCTGCTGCAGGAGCTCGTCCGCGGGCAGGTCACTCCCCTCTGGCCACCGACCGGCATCGCCCTCGCCTGCCTGCTGATCTTCGGTCTGCGCTGCTGGCCGGGGATCGTGATCGGCGCCCTCCTGGTCAATGTGCCGCTCGGCCCGGCGGGATGGGTGTTCGCGATCGCCGCGGGCAACACGCTCGCGCCCCTCGCCTCGTACGCACTGCTCCGCCGCGCCGGTTTCCGCATCGAGCTGGACCGGCTGCGGGACGCGCTGGCGCTGGTGTTCCTCGGCGCCCTGCTCGGCATGCTGGTCAGCTCGACCCTCGGCAGCAGCGTGCTGGTGATCTCCGGGGCGCTGCCGGCGGACGAGTTCTGGCCCGCGTGGTCGGTGTGGTGGACGGGTGACGCGATGGGTGTGCTGGTCGTGGCCCCACTGCTGTTCGTCCTGCGCACGGCGCGGCCGGGGCGCGTCCCCGCCTGGCGGTGGGCGGAGGCGGCGGTGCTGCTCGCGGGTGCGGCGGCGGTGGAGCTCGTGGCGCTGACCGGCACGCTCGACGTGCTCTTCCTCGTCTTTCCGTTCCTGATCTGGGCCGCCCTCCGGCTCCAGCTCCCTGGGGCCGCGCCGTGTGTCCTGATCGTCTCCCTGCTCGCGATCGTCGCGGCGGGGAACAGCTCGGGCCCGTTCTCCGGGCACGATCTCCTCTCCCAGATGGTGACGTTGCAGGCGCTCAACGGCTCGGCGGCGCTGACCGCCCTCCTGCTCGCCGCCATCGTCACCGAGCGGGACCGGACCCGCGAGAGGATCGAGGCGGTCTGCGTTCAGCTCGCCGAGGTGGTGGTCCGCCTCTCGCCGGGCGAGGACAAGCGGACCTGAGGCCCCCGCTAGTCGATGCGCTGCTGTATCGCATCCAGGCAGCGGCCCAGCGCCGCGTCCGCCTCCGGCCCGAAGGCGGCATGCGCCAGGATCTGAGCGAGCAGACCGAGCCCGGCGACCAGGTCGTCGTCGGAACTCGTCTCCAGGATCGCCCTGGCCCCGTCGTCGTCATCCGCGAGCAGAGCCCGCGTGAGCGCTGTCGCAGCGGCGAGCTGGTCGTACGTCGTGGCGTCCATCCGGATCATCTTCTTCGGACTACGAGTCCAGTGTTACGCCGATGCGCTGCCGCCTGCGATGCCCCACGACCCCGTTCGCCTCGTTGTCACGTCACTTCGTCTCGTCGGCCGGGCCGATGTGCTCGCCCGGCGTCGCGAGTTCCTCGACCGCCCCTGCGGTGACCACCGCACCAGTGGACTTCCTGCCGCGACGCAGCCTGCCCTCCAGCCAGGTCGCGAAGGTGGTGAGCGCGAAGTTCAGCAGGACGAACATGACGGCGACGACGGTGAAGCTGGCGATGGTGTTCGCACCGTAGTTCGCGCTCATCGGGCGGACCGATGCGAGCAGTTCGGAGAAGCCGAGCAGCGCGCCACCGAGGGCGGTGTCCTTCACGATGACCACCATCTGGCTGACGATCGCCGGCAGCATCGCGGTTACCGACTGCGGCAGCAGTACGTACCGCATGGTCTGCCCCTTGCGCATGCCGATCGCCTTGGCCGCGTCGGTCTGACCTGTGGGCAGGGAGAGGATGCCGGCCCGCACCACCTCGGCGAGCACCGAAGCGTTGTAGAGGACGAGACCGGTGACCACGGCGTACAGCGGCCGGGTGTCAGGGCTGATGTCGGTGTACCGGGCGTACGCCGCGTTGGCGAAGAACATCAGGATGAGCACGGGGATGGCGCGGAAGAACTCCACGACGCCGCCGGCCACGCCGCGCGCCCACCAGTGGTCGGAGAGCCGGGCGATACCGAAGAGCGCTCCGAGAGGCAGCGCGATGACCATGGCGAGGGAGGCGCTCTTCAGGGTGTTCTCGAGCCCTGGCCAGAGGTATGTCGACCAGGCGCGGGAGTCGGTGAAGAACGGCTTCCACTTGACCCATTCGAGCTGGTTCTTGTCGGCGAGACTCTGGAGCACCCACCAGATGAGCGCCGCGAGGGCGACGAGGAACACCACCGTGTACACGACGTTTCGCCGCTTGGCGCGCGGGCCCGGGGCGTCGTACAGGACGGAGGTCATCGCTTCACCGCCACCTTCTTGCTCACCCAGCCGAGGATCAGACCGGTCGGGAGGGTCAGGCAGATGAAGCCGAACGCGAAGAGGGCGGAGATGAGAAAGAGCTGAGCCTCGTTCTCGATCATTGTCCGCATCAGCAACGCGGCCTCGGCGACACCGATTGCCGCCGCCACCGTGGTGTTCTTGGTCAGCGCGATCAGCACACTCGCCAGCGGACCCACCACCGACCGGAAGGCCTGCGGAAGGATGATCAGCCACAGCACCTGGGTGAAGTTCAGGCCGATGGCGCGCGCCGCCTCCGTCTGACCGACGGGGACCGTGTTGATGCCGGACCTCACTGCCTCGCAGACGAAGGCGGAGGTGTAGACGGTCAGGCCGAGCACGGCGAGCCTGAAGTTGATGGTCTCGAAGTCGTCGGCGCCGAGGCTGACGCTGAGCGTCTGGAAGAGGCCGAGCGAGGTGAAGACGATGATCACCGTCAGCGGAATGTTCCTCACGATGTTGACATAACCGGTGCCGAAGGCGCGCATCAGTGGCACCGGGCTGACCCTCATGGCAGCCAGGAGCGTTCCCCAGATCAGGGAGCCGATGGCGGAGTAGACGGTGAGCTGTACCGTCACCCAGAAGGCCCCCAGCAGGTCGTAACCCTCAAGAAAGTCGAACACGATCTCCCGCACTTCCGCGTGTGTGGAGGGCGTGGCGCGCCGCCTTTTGTGGGCGGCGCGCCTGTAGTGCTCTGTTTCAGCCGACGGTGCTTCAGCTGACGATATTGCCGATCTTCGGGGCGGGCTCGTTCTTGTAGTTGGCCGGGCCGAAGTTGTCCTTCACGGCCTTGTCCCACGCGCCGTCCGCCACCATCTTCTCCAGGGCCGTGTTGATCTCGTTCTTGAGTTCGCTGCCCTTCTCGACGCCGATGCCGTAGTTCTCGTTGCTCAGCTTGAAGCCGCCCAGCTTGAACTTGCCCTTGAACTCCGCCTGCGCGGCGTAACCGGCGAGGATCGAGTCGTCAGTGGTCACGGCGTCGATGACCTGGTTCTCCAGACCGGTCAGGCACTCCGAGTAGCCGCCGTACTCCTGCAACTGGGCCTGCGGCGCAAGCTCCGTCTTGACGTTCTGCGCGGAGGTCGACCCGGTGACCGAGCAGAGCTTCTTGTCGTTCAGGTCTGCGGGCTGGGCGATGGAGTCGTCGTCCGCCCGGACCAGGATGTCCTGGTGTGCCAGGAGGTAGGGGCCGGCGAAGTCGACTTTCTGCTGACGCTCCGGGGTGATCGAGTAGGAGGCCGCGATGAAGTCGACGTCGCCACGCTGGAGCAGCGTCTCGCGGTCGGCACTCTTGGCTTCCTTCCACTCGATGTCGCCGGGCTCGTAGCCGAGCTCCTTGGCGACGTACGTGGCGACGTCGACGTCGAAGCCGGTGTACTTGCCGTCCGGAGTCTGCAAGCCGATGCCCGGCTGGTCGAACTTGATACCGACCGTGATCTTCTTGCCGTCGCCGGCACCGCCGTCGCCTCCGTTATCGCCGCAGGCTGACGCGGTCAGGGACAGCGCGACCGCAGCGGCGGCCGCAAGGGAGACCTTATGAAGTTTCATGGTTGAACTTCCCCAGGGATTGACGTGTGGAGATTGATCTGCCGAGCGGGACGGGTTCACGGCGTCGGGCTCAGTGGTGAAGGATCTTCGACAGGAAGTCCTTGGCACGGTCGCTGTTCGGGTTGCTGAAGAACTGGTCGGGCGTCGTCTCCTCCACGATCCGTCCGTCCGCCATGAACACGACACGGTTCGCAGCCGAGCGGGCGAATCCCATCTCGTGTGTGACGACGACCATGGTCATTCCGTCACGGGCGAGCTGCTGCATCACCTCCAGCACCTCATTGATCATCTCGGGGTCGAGCGCCGAGGTCGGCTCGTCGAAGAGCATGATCTTCGGGTCCATGGCCAGAGCTCTGGCGATCGCCACGCGCTGCTGCTGGCCACCGGAGAGCTGCGCGGGGTACTTGTCCGCCTGATCAGCGACACCCACCCGGTCGAGGAGCGAGCGCGCCCGCCCCACGGCCGCCTTCTTGTCCTTCTTGCGAACCTTGACCTGGCCCAGCATCACGTTCTCCAGCACGGTCTTGTGCGCGAAGAGGTTGAAGGACTGGAAGACCATGCCCACATCGGCCCGCAGACTGGCCAGCTCACGGCCCTCCGCGGGCAGCGGCCTGCCGTCGATGGCGATCCCGCCCGAGTCGATGGTCTCCAAGCGGTTGATGACACGGCACAGCGTGGACTTTCCACCCCCGGAGGGCCCGATGACGACGACAACCTCGCCACGGGCGATGGTCAGGTCGATGTCCTGGAGCACATGCAGCGCACCGAAGTGCTTGTTGACCTTGTTCATCACGACCAGGGCACTCTCCATGCCCGGCACGGCATCTTCCTTGGTCACTGATACTCCGCTCATCGGCTCCTTACTCCGTCCTCCTCGAGTCGGTCGGCACACTGACGACCAAGCACGAAGCGGGTGCAGCAGCGGGGAAGCCACGGTCAGGGAACGAGGACTGACCGAGGCGTCCTGGACCTCCCATGGGATGGAGCGCCCACTCGATCCGGAATAATGCAGCGCTATGTCAACATTTTGGCCCATACGGGGTGGTATGTGAGCCCGCCACGCTGAAAATGAGCTGGTCCGGGAGCGCCGCCCATGCGCGGGCGAGGACTGCGGCACATCGTGGAGCCCGGTCCGTACGGACGTCGTCGCCCTCAGTCACATGGCATCAATCTCGGTCTCCTCGATCCTGAAGACGGCACGGCGACTGCCACCGCGCTCGACTACGAGAAGCGCGACTTTCGTCGTACGCGCAGGGACTCCTCGATGATTGGGAGGCTGACCTTCAGCGCCTGCACGCAGCACGGACTGCCTGCTCGGTCGCCCGAGACGAGGATCGCGCGGCCGGAGAAGACGCTGAAACCCGCGGGTGGGATCTTGCTCTGGAGATCGTCGACGCGGCTGCAGCCATGCTCAGTGAGGCCGAGGTCGTCGACGACGATTCACGTCGGCGCTTCCTCGAGACCCTGCATGCGCTGAGGCGGCGCGCGAGCGTGGTGGGCACGACGCTTGCGGGCACCGTCTCGCGCAATGCGAAACCGGCACCTACCTGGGCGACTGGTTGGAAATTCGCATCCATCTCGGCGAGGAGACAGTCGGTGAGCTGAGATATCAGATATGTGAGCAGTACCGAAGCGGCAGATCGCCAAGCTGTCAATCGACGGAGAAGTACAGGAACTTGGTCTTGGCGGAACTGCCATCCGCCGTCTGCGACGCGGGTACGGCCCCGGCTATGCGTGGGTCACTTCAGGGCAGTACGACACCGCGGAGTCCTTCTGGGCGCGGTACGGCCTGAAGGCCGGCTCAGGCTGTGAGCATCTGCAGTGATGTCCGGGCGTCGCCGGCGCCGTCGCGCCATCCCTCCTGCCCTCAACGCTCCGACGTGTATTGGCCTTCGACCTCGGTACGCACCACCTACACCGCAGGCCCCAGCCCTACCTCCAGCTCGGCGAGAGCCCGTTCCGCTCCGGACCACGTCGCCGACGCGCACCACCAGTCGGCCGCCCCGAGCCCGCAGGGCCGCGTCGAGGTCGGCCAGGCTGTCGGCGAGGAACGCCGCGCGGTTGGGTACGGCGAAGCCGGTGCGGCGGATGCCGGTGTCGACGACGAAGAGCGGGACCACGCGTTCCGGTCCCTCAGAGCAGCCTTCAGGACCGGGTTGTCGTGCACCCGCAGGTCCGCGGTGAACAGGGCGACGGAGACGCGCACGGTTCCTTGAGCCCCCTCAGGGGGTACGGGCCGGTTCAGGGGCGGCCGATTCTGCCGCGGTGGCGATGTTGCGGGCCATGCCGCCGAAGACTGCGGCGTGGAAGGGGGCCACGCCCCACCAGTAGGCGTGCCCGGCCAGGCCGTGCGGATGGAACAGGGCCCGCTGCCGGTACACCGTGCGCCCCTGTGGATCCCGGTCGACGGCCATCTCCAGCCAGGCCAGGCCCGGCAGCCGCATCTCCGCGCGCAGCCGGAGCAGCCGGCCCGGCTCGATCTCCTCCACTCGCCAGAAGTCCAGGCTGTCGCCGACCCGCAGCCGGGTCGCGTCCCGGCGGCCCCGGCGCAGGCCGACACCGCCCACCAGGGTGTCCAGCCAGCCCCGCAGGGACCAGGCCAGCGGCGAGGAGTACCAGCCGTTCTCGCCGCCGATCGCCTCCACCACCCGCCACAGCGCCTGCGGCGACGCCGCGACCGTGCGCTCGCGGTGATCCGTGTAGAGGCTCCCGCCCGCCCAGTCGGGGTCGGTCGGCAGCGGGTCGCTGGGGGCGCGGGGAGTCGAGGCCGAGGACCACCTGGTGGCCACGTCCGCGTCCTGCACGCGCCTCAGAGCCAGCCGGATCGCCCGGTCGAGGGTGACCGGTCCCTCCGGCGGGTCCGGCACGTAACGGACGATGTCCCGCTCGGCGCAGACCACCTCGTGCTTCAGTGACTCGACCAGCGGACGCGCGAGAGCGCCCGGCACCGGGGTGACCAGACCGACCCAGAGGCTGGACAACCGGGGGGTGAGCAGCGGAACGGGAAGGATGACCCGCTTCGGCAGCTCCGCGATGGCGGCGTACCGCCGCATCATCTCCTGGTACGTGACGACGTCTGGCCCGCCGATGTCGAAGGCTCGGTTCACGTCGTACGGCAGCCGCGCGCACCCCACGAGGAGGCGGAGCACGTCGCGGACGGCGATCGGCTGGATGCGGGTGCGCACCCAGCTCGGGGTCACCATCACGGGGAGCCGCTCGGTCAGATAGCGCAGCATCTCGAACGAGACCGAACCCGACCCGATGATCACGGCTGCCCGCAGTACGGCGGTCGGCACGCCCGACGCCAGGAGGATGCGGCCCACTTCGGCGCGGGATCGCAGATGGGGTGACAGTGCGTGCTCGGGTACTCCGGAAGGGCTCAGCCCGCCGAGGTAGACGATCCGCCGGATTCCGGCGGCACGCGCCTGCTCACCGAAGATCCTGGCCGCGCGCCGGTCGGTCTCCTCGAAACCCCGCCCGGTGCCCAGCGCGTGCACCAGGTAGTACGCGACGTCCATTCCCTCCATGGCCGCGCGCACGGACTCCTCGTCCGTCACGTCCCCGCGCACGGCCTCCGCCCGCCCGGCCCACGGATGATCCCACAGCTTGCCGGGCGAGCGGGCCAGGCAGCGCACCGAGTACCCGGCGGCCAGCAACTCCGGCACCAGCCTGCCGCCCAGGTAACCGGTGGCGCCGGTGACCAGACAGCGCAGCGGCCGGTCGTCGTCGGTCATGCCGATCGCACTCATGCCGGTCGAGTGCGCCGTGTCCGGCGACGCCCGGCGGGCCGGGCCGCAAGAAACGTCATGCCTCTCATGTCTTCCCGGGACGTGCCCCTCCGAGGGGCTCTGTCACTGTTCCCCTGAGCCCATGCTTGGGGCCGAGGACGAGCACCGCAACCTCGCCGATCCCGGACGGAGGGCGACAGCGGGGGTCGGCGCACGGGCTTGGTGCCGACCGCCAAGAGCACCAGTACGCCTTCCACGGCTACGACGGGCAGGCACTGCTCGGCGATCGTCGCCAGTTCGACCGACACCTTCTATGACATGGATCGCACAGGGGACGGGTTCACCCACAACATCACCGTGGCGGAACCATGAGCCACGACATCACGCCACGGAGGCCAGACGCGTCCGTGGCAACGTGATCAGCGGCCGTTCCGGATCCTGAGTCGGTCTCGCCGCACTCCTGGGAGAACGGATCTGTTCAGGTCAGAGCCAAAGGGCCTGCGCAAGCGCCGTCGCTTCCCAAGCGAACGGCCCCGAACACAAGTCGCCGCGGCACCAACAGACTTGGAAAGCGTGCTGGTAGCACCTGACTGGGGCCAGCAGCTCACCCGCATCGGTGACACGTGATCAGCTTGTGGTGTGGAAGCCATCATCGCCAGCGCCATAGCCGTACTGGGCACCCTGCTCGGATCAGGGATCACCCTGGTGTTTCAGCAGCGCACCGCTGACAGAGGCCACCATTTCACGAGGCGCGAGAAGCTTCGGCAGGAACGACTCGATGCGTACTCGGTCTATGCCGGCGCACTGATCAACTACCGCCGCTGTCTGGTGCACCTATGGTTCTGTCTGCACGAGCAGCCTCCGCACGAGGACCCCGATGTGGTGCAGGTCCGTGCCTATGACTTGCGCTCCCTTGCCCAAGAGGCCCTGTTCCGGGTGCAGATGCTCACGGATGACGACACCTTGAGCCAGACAGCGGAGGCCGTACTCGCTGACATCACGACGCTGCACAAGACGGACAGCCGAACCGAACTGGACGAGCGCAGAAGGCGAACCCGCGACGGCATTAGCCGTCTGGTTAGGGCCGCCAAAGAGCATCTCTGAGCTGCCTGGCAACGCGACTCGTAGGGTGCTTTCTGCCGTAGCCACGGGTCCGGGGCCGCGCCACAACCGCACCAGTGCTGCTGTGCCGCCGTCTGGGGCCGGGTCATCGTGTGCCAGATCCGGGCCAGAACGAGCGGTCACCCACGGTCACCCGCATGGCGACTTCAGTGGTGAGGAACCGGGACCGTAGTCCCGGTACCCCGTCCGGCTACGGTGAGCCGGCGGGATGATGCCGGCGTCCTCGTAGTTGCGGACCGCCTGCGTGGAGACGCCATGCTGACGAGCCAGGTCCACGGGCCGCACGTGACCTCCGATTGAGGGTTTCCGACGCAAGTGAGTGGAGGATTCGTCGCAGAGTCTCCAACGAGCGTTCAGGGATACGATTCAGGGACATGGCACAGAGCACGCACACCGTGTCCGGAGACTTCGACCTGACGATGGACGAGCTGCGCGTCGTGGCGCGTTACGTGGTTCGGCACGCAGAGGACGTCCTGTCGGTCTTTGAGCAGGCTGTTCCCGATGATCCGCGCCCCCGTGCAGCGATCGACGCGGCCTGGGCGTTCATCAACGGTGCCAACAGGACGAAATTGCAGCGCGTCACTTCCCTCGACGCTCATCGAGCCGCCCGGTCCGCACCCTCCGAATCCGCGCGACTGGCCGCGCGAACCGCCGGTGACGCCGCATCGGCCGCATACCTGCACCCCATCGCCCAGGCCGGCCAGGTCGGCCACATCCTGCGAGCCTCCGCGAGCGCTGCGCGCATCGGGGAGATGGAGACCGGCGGTGACCCCGCGATCGGGGATGCCCTGCTGGAACGGTCGCGGCAGCGTGCGACACCGGTGCTCATCGACGTGCTCTGCCGCTATCCGCCCGCGACAAGCGGCAGCAATCGTGTCGCCCGGCTGATGAGCACTCTGGATCATTCCCTGCGCCAGGCGGCTGACCGGTCGCCAGGGCACACCGCAGGGAGTGGCGCCGATGCGCGCAGGAGGGAATGCACATCATGATCCTCCCGAAGGTCCGGGACCCTCGCTTCGTGACGATCCGCCGTGGTGGGACTCTCACTGATGCGGATCACCGTCTCCTCGCTCTATGGGCTGCCTCGTGTGCAGAGCACGTCCTTGGCCTCTTCGAGTCGGCCCAGCCTGGGGACCCGCGACCGCGCCAGGCGATCGAACATGCCCGGGCCTGGGTGCGTGGCGAGGTCAAGATGATGCAGGCTCGCGCGGCGGGCGGCCATGCAATGGGGGCAGCCAGAGACCTGCGTGGGGCAGCACGGCATGCCGCGTACGCCGCGGGCCAGGCCGGGGCCGTCGCCCACGTCGCCGCGCACGAGCTCGGCGCGGCCGCCTACGCGATCAAGGCCGCACGTGCAGCGGCACCGGAAGGCGAGAGCGAGGCCGCGGGACGACTCGAGTGCCGGTGGCAGCGCGATCAGCTCCCGGAGGCGATCCGCCGGCTCGTACTTGATGACCAGCGGCTGCGCAACGACATCTGCTGGTCGGTGTTCGACGATCCGGCCGCTGCTGCAGGCGATGGCTGATGACGAGACGAGGTTCGCCGGGGTGAAGCGCCTCGGTGTCGACGAGCACGTGTGGCATCACGTCAGCGAAATCCCCGTCGCCAATGGCGGCCGCGGACCCAAGCAGCTGACCGGGATGGTCGACCTCACGCCCGACGAGAACGGGATCCCGAAGGCCAGGCTGCTGGATCTGGCGCCGGGCCTGCTGGATGCGTTCCACGTCGTCAAGCTCGGCACCCAGGCCGTTGACGAGGTCCGCCGCGGGTGCAGCAGGAGATCCGCGGCCACAGCGGTCGCAAGGCAGATCCGCTGTACGGGATCCGCACGATCTTGCGCTGCGGGGCCGGGAACCTCACCGACCGGCAACGAGCCCGGCTGGAGCGAGCGATCGCCGCCGATGAACGCCACGACGAAGTGTTCGTCGCCTGGCAGTGCGCCCAACAACTCCGGGCCGCCTACAAGGCATCGAGCCCGGTCGAGGGCCGGCAGATCGCCCAGAAGGTCCTCGCCTCGCTGCCGACGTGCCCGATCCCGGAGATCAAGCGGCTCGGGAAGACGCTGAAACAGTGGCGCGAGGCGTTCCTGGCCTACTTAGACACCGGTCGCGCCAGCAACGGCGGCACCGAAGCCATCAATGGCCTCATCGAACTCCACCGCCGCATCGCCCGCGGCTTCCGCAAACGCGACCACCACCGGCTACGCATCCTGCTCATCGGCGGCGGACTCAGCCACCCCACCTCAAGTAGGAAGAGATGCACTTCGTCGTTCCGCGGATCCTGATCCTCGACCTCAATCCGGGCGGCGAAGATACGGCACCCCACGGCCGGAGGCTCGGTCGGCTCAGGCGTTGGGACGCTTGCCGTGATTGGCCTTCTTCTTCTTACGGCCGCGTCGCTTGTTCCCTCGCTTAGCCATAGTTCACACTCCCCTAATTCAGGACCTTCCACCCCTTGATCAGTCTAGATTCGGCCCGGTTTGTCCGCATCAGCGGTGCCGCGGCCACAGCACCTATACCGGCGCGCCGCCACCCCAGAGCAGCGGCTTCTGTCGAATGCGCGTCGAAGCCGCCCGGGCCGATCGATCACAGCGCTGCCAACCGCAGGTCAGAGGCTGTGTAGGGCTTGGACCATCAAGGGGGAGCTGCTGGGAAGAACGGCTTCCCTTGCGAACGACCGTCACCAGTTGCTGGCCGAAGTCGACATCTCGCCAGCACACCCCGAGGAGCTCGCCCGGGCTCCCGTCGAGATCCACAACGCGACCAGGGCCCGGTACCGGTGCGAGGTCGGCCTGGCGAAGAGCTCGTCGAAGGGACAGCACGCTCCAGCGCGGGCTTGAGGATGTAGTGCAGCTCGCGGAGGGAGCCGTTCGACAGCGGCTTGCACTCGTGGCGACACCCCGTGCGCGGCTCGGTCCGGCCGTCGAGCTTGCCCTCGCACTGCTCGCGGCAGCGGAACAGCCGGGCGTAGAAGAGCTCGATCAGCTGAGGGTCGAGCTTGGCGGCCTGGAGCTGGCCGAGCGTTGGCTTCATGTACTGATCGATGGCGATCACGTACCGGTCGCGGGTGCTCTCCTCGATCCGCGTGACCTCCATCCATTGATCGATCACCTTCCCGACCGTGATCTTGCCTTTCGGGTGGCGCTGCTCGTCGACCTTCGCCAGGAGCCGAGTGCGCGCTTTCTCCACCGCGTCCCAGGTGGTCGCCTGCTCGTGGAGGTAGAGCTCCTTCTTCGTGAGCGGGTCGCGTCCGGCGTAGACCCGGACCTGGAAGCCGGCCCCGTTGGAGCGGATGCTGCCGCGCTGGCGGCGCTTGGGCTGTGTATTCGCCATGGCCGCGGAACCTATTCATGGTTAATGCCATGGCTACGGCGAACGGCGCGGCCCGCCGAAGCGGTATCCGCGCTGGTCAGATGGGTGGGCACAGACGGATTCGAACCGCCGACATCTGCTTTGTAAGAGCAGCGCTCTACCACTGAGCTATGCGCCCTGGGATGAGCTGACAGACTACATGGCCCGCGCACCCGGGCCGCAAACCAGTACGTGTCGGGAGCACGGGCAACCGGCAACTGTCCGGCTCGTGTGTTCGTCATTACCTGGTGGGAGAATGACTGCGGGCCTTACGGGGTGGATCAGGGCACGGGAGAGGGATGTGACGGCGAGAGACGCGCAGCCGTACACGCGGCCGGCACGCCGCCGTCGTCGTACCGACCGGGGGCCCGGTCAGGGTGGGCGCGCCGAGCGGGACGGCCGGGCCGGAAGTGCCGGGCGTGCCGGGCGGGATGTGCTGGCGCTGCTCGTCCTGCCGGTGGTGCTGCTCGCCGCCGCCGCGCCCGCGTCGTTCGCCGGTGGGGCCAACCGCCGCTGGTGGGGCCGGGGCGAGAGCCAGCGGGCGGATGCGCAGGCCGCGAAGGACGCGGCGGCCGCGGCGTTCTACGAGCTCGACACCGCGCAGCGCGACCTGCGGATCTCCATCGAGACGATCACGGCGGTCGAAAACTCCCCCGGTGCCCGGAAGGCCGCCGAGGACTTCCACGCGCTCGGCCGCCGCATCGACCAGGCCAGCCACGACTACATCACCGCCGTCGACGCGCACGACCTGGACCGTGTGGACCTCGAGCCCTCCGCTGCCGCCCGCGCCCGTACGGACCTGGCCCGGGCCAAGGACGAGCTGGAGCGGGTCAAGGGCGATCTCGACCGCTTCACGGAGGGTCTCGGACCGCTGCTGCAGCAGGCCGAGACCCAGCTCGCCCGGCTCGCCCCGGCCGTCGAGCGGGCCCGCCAGGCGCTGCTCGCGGCGACGAACGCGCTGGACGCCGTACGAGCCAAGGGCCTGCGCGCGGACGATCTGGCCGCCCGGCTCGCCGCGCTCTCGCCCGAGCTGACCAAGCTCAACCAGGGCGCGGGCCGGCACGGCGTGCAGGAGACGCTCCGGCGCGCGGACCAGGTGCTGCGCGAGGCCGAGACGGTGCGCAGCGAGGCCGAGCGGCTGCCGGAGCGGGCCGCCGAGACCGACAAGCGGCTCGTCTCGCTCCGCACCCGCGCGCAGGCGCTGACCACCCGGGCGACCGGGGTCGAGCCCGTACTGAGCGAGCTGCGCCGCCGGTATGCGGCCGCGTGCTGGCAGGACCTCCAGCCCGTGCCCGAGCAGGCGGCGCGGTCCGTCGCGCAGGCGGAGGAGAAGCTGAAAGAGGCGCAGAAGGCACGCGAAGAGCAGCGCTGGCCGGACGCGACCGCGCTGCTCAGTACGGTCCGGGCGCTGCTGAACACGACGGACGAGGCGGTGTCGGCGGCCGGAGAGCGGCTGCGGCGGCTCAACGAGGTCTCGTTCGACCCGTCGAAGGAGATCGAGCGGACCCGGTTCGCGATCCGGGACGCGCAGCGGCTGGCGATGGCCGGGCGCAGCACCCCGGACCCGCGGCACGCGAGGCCGCTGGACGAGTCCGTGCTGCGACTCGAGCGGGCCGTGGTGGGGCTGGAGGGCCGGCACCCGGACTACTGGCACTTCCTGACCGAGACGGAGGCCGTCCGGCAGACCGTCGCGCGGGTGGTGAGCGAGATCCGCGAGGACCGGGGCGCGGGCCGGGCCTGACCGCTGGCGCTCGCCTCCGTACGGACGGATCCTGGGTGCATGGCCAGCAGCCACGCCGGCCGCCCCCTCCGCGGCGGCCGAGGCACGCGCCGCTTCCCGGCGGGCCGCGGCCCCGCGGGCCGCTTCCCCGAGCGGCTCGCCAGGCGGACGCGGCTCGACGAGCACCTGCCCGTGGACCACAGGCTCAGCACCGTCTACCGCATCGGTGCGGGCCTTATGGGCCTGGTCCTGCTCGCCTTCGGCATCCTCGGGCTGATCGGCAAGGTGGGGTTCTTCGACACCGGCGGCGACACCGTGGCCGGGCTGAACACGAACGGCGCGCTGAGCGTGCTGTCGATCGTCGTCGGGTGCGTGCTGTTCGGCGGGATGGTGATCGGCGGCAACTTCGCCTCGTCGCTGAACATGTGGTTCGGGGTGGCGTTCCTGCTGAGCGGGTTCTTCAACCTCGCGCTGCTGGAGACCGACTACAACTTCCTGGCGTTCCGGCTCCAGAACGTCCTGTTCAGCTTCGTCTTCGGCCTGCTGCTGATGACCTTCGGGATGTACGGGCGGGTGAGCGGCCACCTGCCGCACGACAATCCGTACTGGCAGGCCCGCCACCCCGGCCAGGTGGCCCATGAGGAGCAGGCGGCGCTGCGCGCCAGGGCGAAGCGGCTGGCCATCCAGGCGCAGCAGCAGCAGGAGCGGCCGCCGCTTCGGCCGTGGCTTCGGCCGCCGGAAGATCGCGGGGGCGACCGCGCGACGGGACACCGTTAATCTGTCGCCATGCCCCGTTACGAGTACCGCTGCCGGTCCTGCGGCACCACCTTCGAGCTGAGCCGCCCGATGGCCGAGTCCTCCGCGCCCGCCACATGCCCGGACGGCCACGAGGACACCGTCAAGCTGCTGTCCACCGTCGCCGTGGGCGGCAGCGCAACCACCGCCCCGGCGCCCAGCGGCGGGGGTGGGGGCGGCGGCGGGTGCTGCGGAGGCGGCTGCTGCGGCTGACCGGCGCGGGCTGCTGCGGCCGACCAGCGCGGGTGCGCCGCGCAGGACCCGCCGCATCAGCGCTTGCGGGCCAGTGTCAGGCCGTCCGCGACCGTGAGCATCACCGACTCCATACGCGCGTCGGCGGTGACATGGTCGTTGAACTCCCGGATCGCACCGGCCCGTCCGGTCGCGGACGGGTCCAGCACGCGTCCGCTCAGGAAGACGTTGTCCACCACGATCAGCCCGCCCTCCCGCATCCGCGGCACCAGCTGCTCCCAGTACGGGACGTAGTTCTCCTTGTCCGCGTCCACGAACGCCAGGTCGATGTGCGGCTCCTCCGGCATCGCGCTCAGCGTCTCCAGCGCCGGGCCGATCCGCAGCTCGATCCGGTCCGCGACCCCGGCCTTGGCCCAGGCCTCCCGCCCGTACGCCGTCCACTCCTCGGAGATGTCGCAGGCGACGAGCCTGCCGCCGGCGGGCAGCGCCTGCGCCATGGACAGCGCCGACAGGCCGGTGAAGGTGCCGACTTCCACGACGTGCCGTGCGCCTGTCAGCCGTACGAGGAAGGCCAGCAGCGGCGCCTGTTCCTCGGCGACCTGCATGCCCGCGGCATCGGGCAGTTGCTCACGCGTGGTCGTGATGAGCGCCTGCTGAACCGCGTCCAGCGGCGGGTTGTGCGCCAGGACGTACTCATACAACTCGGGCGTGACCGGGGTGTTCTTGGTGTGGTGCGGGACCGCGGTGCCGGAGGAGTCCGAGGAGTCGGAGGAACCTGAGGAACCTGAGGAGCTGGGAGAAAGGTTGGCCATGCCCGCCATCCTGGCTCAGCCTGCGGCCGCCCGCAGCATGGATCGGACGATCTCCTCCCCCGCCGCGACGCCGCGCTCGGCCAGGGCCGTGACATGGGATGCCGTCCAGCCGGTTTCGGCCAGCTCGCCGTGGCCCGGCCGCCAGCCGCGGTCCGCGGCCTGGAGCAGGTCCGCGTCCAGGAGCGAGTCGCCGGCCGCGAGGACCTCCGCGGCTCCGGTGCGGCGTGCGATCTCCGCGACCGCCGCGCTCTTGGTGAGCGGTTTGGGGACCGCGTAGACCTTGCGGCCCTGCAGCGAGACCGTCCAGCCGCGCTCGTCCGCCCAGGCCGTGAGGTCCTTGACCCAGGTGTCGGGAAGGAGGGCCCGGTCGACGACGAGGTACGCGAAGAGGTCCTCGGCGACCCGCTCCTTGAGCAGCCAGGCCGGGTCGGCGGCGCGTACGAGATGCTCGCGGACCTCGGCGAGCGGCGCGCAGCCCGCGGCGAGGGTCTCCCGGACCCGGGCGAGCCAGTCCGGGTCGGACTCGCCGTCGACGAGGAGGTGCCCACCGTTCGCGCAGATCGCGTAGCGCGGGGCGGGGCCGGGGAGGTGGATGCGGCCGTACTGCTCGCGGGTCCTGGTCGTCGTCGGGACGAAGACGGTCTCGCGGGCCAGCCGGCCGAGGAGGGCCGCGGCCGTCTCCGTCATGTAGGACAGCGGCTTGCGCTCGTAGACCTCGACGCACAGCAGGCGGGGCGCCCGTGCGTCCGGCATGTCGAGGGCGAGGGCGGCGGAGGAGTAGATGAGCGTGCGGTCGAGGTCGCTCGCAAGGACCATGTTCCCTGCGTTCACTGTGCTCACTGCGCGCTCACCGCCTTGCCGTCGGTGCCGGTCGCCCCGCGCGTGTAGCGCGGGTGGATGAGGCCGACGCAGGTGTAGGGCAGGCCGTCGACCTCCTCGACCGGTACGCCCCGCTGGTCGGCGAGGAGCCGTACGTGATCGAGGTCGGCGCCCGCCCCGCGCCGCGCGAGGATCCGCCACGGCACGCGGCGCAGCAGCACGCGCGTCGTCTCGCCGACGCCGGGCTTGACGAGGTTGACGTCGTGAATGCCGTACTCCCCGCTGATCCGCTCGACAGCCGCCCACCCCTCCCACGTGGGCGTACGGTCCGCCGCCAGGAGCTCCTTGACGTCCACGGCGACGTCGTCCGCAACCTCGTCGAAGCGGGCCGCGACGGTGTCGAGGAAGAAGCCGGAGACATCGGCGTCCGCCAGCTCGCGGTAGAACTTCGCGCCGTGGAACTGGTCGGGGCCGACGAGGTCGGCGCGCAGCACGGTCCGCGAAATCAGGCCGGAGACCGTGGAGTTGAGGCAGGCCGAGGGGATGAGGAAGTCCTCGCGCGTGCCGTACGTGCGGACGCAGCCGCCGGGGTCGGCGAGGACGGCGATCTCCGGGTCGAAGCCGGGGAAGTCCCCGAGGGCCTCGGCCAGTTCGCGGGTGATCGCGCCCTTGCCCGTCCAGCCGTCGACGAAGACGGCGTCGGCCGGGTCGTGGCGTTCGGCGAGCCAGCGCAGGGCGGTGGTGTCGATGCCGCGGCCGCGGACGATGGAGATGGCGTAGTGCGGGAGGTCCAGGCCGTGCGCGTGCTGCGCCCAGCGGCGCATCAGGACGCCGACGGGCGTACCGGCGCGGGCCAGCGAAACGAGGACCGGGCTCGGGGACCGCTCGGCCAGGACGGTCTCGGTGACGGTGCCGACGGCGCGCGCGATCCGGGCGGCGGACGTGTCGAGCGCAGCCCGGAACAGCTCCTGGTACTGGGCGCTGGGCTGGTATTCGACAGGCAGCGACTCGGCGTAGTGGGCACCCCCGCGCTGGATGGCCTCCTCGCGCTCCTCGGTCGGGGCTTCGAGTTCGACGCCGGAGAAGTCCTGGAGCAGCCAGCCGACTTCGTCCGGGGCGTAGGAGGAGAAGGCGGGGCCGCGGAGCGGCTCGGAGAGCGTGGGCATGGGTGGCACCTGTGGTTCCGGTTGTGCTTCCGGGACGTGGCTGGGCACGACGGCGAGCAGGACGCGGCCGGTGTGCGCGGCGAGCCGGTCGAGCAGGCCGCCGGGGGCGTGGAGTGCGGGCGTGTCGGCGGCGGAGTCGACGACGGCGACGACCGCCTCGAAGCCGGCGCCCGCGACGTTGTAGGCGTAGCGGTCGCCGGGGCCGTCCGCCGGGTCGTCGTGCGCGGGGAACGACAGCCGCGTACGGATCGCGTAGCCGGGGTCGTCGACCGCCAGTACGGGCGACCGCGTAGTGGTCGAGAACCGCACCTCGGCCCGGCCGCCGAGCTCGGCTTCCAGCGCTTGAGCGATCCGCAGGGGCGCGTACATCAGCTCCTCGAAGCCGAGAACGAGCGCGCGCGGCGCGGCCTCCGGCGCGGGCTGGGGCCGGGCGGTGGCCGCACCTGACGCGGTCGCGCCCGGACGCGCCGCGCCGCCGCCGGAACCGTCCGGTCCGGCCCGCAGCGCGTCGGCGATACGACGCGCCATGCCGGGCAGCGCCGCCTCCAGCGCGGCGCGGTGCTCCGGCGTGAAGCCGTGCCGCCCGCCGTCGGGCAGCCCGTCGGGCCAGCGGAGATCGACGCGCTCGGCACGCGGGCGCGCCGGCGGGCGGGCCATCGGACGGGCCATCGCCGACTCGTCCGAGCCGGTCGCGCCCGGACGCGCTGAACCGCGGCCCTCAGCGGCAGCAGGAGCGAAGGCCCCCGCCACCGGCGCGCGGCGGTCGGCGGCGCCTGACGTGGCCGCACCCCGCGGCCCATCCAAGCAGAAGACGCCCTCGCCCGCGCCAAGCGCACCCCCCGCCGCGGCGGCCGCCACCGCCGCGCGGCCGGTCGCGCCCGAGTCCGCGCCTCCGGCCGCAGCGAACGTGGCGGAGCCCGCGGCTCCGTCGTCCGGCCCGCCGGAGACCGCACCCACGGCCGTCGTGCCCCCGGCCGCGGTGGCAGAGGCGCCCCCGGCCGCGGTGGCGGCTCGCGCCGCCGCGGCTTCGTGCTGCTCGACCAGAGCCTGGCCGCGCGCGAGGACGTCGTCCGGGAGCCGTACCGTGCCCGCCGCCGAGGCGATCAGGTCGACGCGGGCGCCCAGTTCGGCCGCGAACGCGTCCAGGCGGCCCCGGTCCTCGGCCGAGCGCATGTCGACGAGCGCCACGATCACGTACCGCTCCCGCGGGAAGCGCACGTGCAGCGCGCTGATCGTGTTGAGGACGGTGTTGCCCGTCGAGAACTCGTCGTCGACCAGCACCAGCGGCCCGTCGCCGCTCAGCAGCGCCCGGTCCTCGGGCAGCAGCAGGTGCGAGGTCGCGTGGCTGTGGGACTCCTCGAAGCCGCCCGCCGGGTCGACGCCGGTCACAGGACGCCGCGTCGAGTGCAGATATGGCGCGAGCGCCAGGCCGTCCGCGACGCTGTGGCCAAGGCCGGTCGCCGTCTCCGCGTAGCCCAGGACCACGGCGCGCGCCGCCGCCTCGTCGCCCAGCAGCTCCCGCACCCGCTCGCCCAGCCGCAGCCCCGCCCCGTGTACGGTTCCGGGCCGCTGCGGCACGTGCTTGCCGAGGACGTTCGACACAAGGAGATGGGCGCGCTTCTTGTTGCGCCGCAGGGCCAGCCCGAGCATGTCGGTCAGTTCCGGATCGCCCGCGAGCCCGACGCCCAGCCGGTCCGCGACCCACTGCCCCGACCACACCATGCCGTGCCCGTCCCTCGTCTCGTCCATGCCGTCCAATTCGTCGTTCACTCGGTCATGCCCCTGATGCACACGCTCACTTCAGCCCGGCCGCGAGCAGTTCGACGAAGCTCACGTCCTCCCGGGCCACGCCGAAGACCTCGGCCCGCAGCAGCGTGCGCTCCGCCCACGCGCGGTGCGGCTTCACCTCGTTCATCTTGTTGGTGTACGCGGAGCGCACCACTCCGCCGCCGAGCCGTTCCGGCTTGAGGATGTCCGCCGCGTCCGTGAACTCCTCATGGCTGACCACGGACAGCGCGTGCACGGGCGTGACGTGCGAGGGGTGGATGCAGGTCTTGCCCTGCAGTCCGTTGGCCCGGTCGAGTTCGATCTCGCGCAGCAGGCCGTCCATGTCGTGCTCGATGAGGGCGGTGCGCAGGTGCTCGGCGCGCCCGGTGAAGGGGCTGCGCCGCAGTTGCGGCTTGAACATCCGCTCCTGGACGCGGAAGTACTCCCAGACGGGGCCGGTGACGGTGAAGCCGGTGCCGTCGGCGCGCCCCAGCGTGTTCACGACATCGGCGATGACGGAGGCGACGATCTGGACGTCGTACGCGGTCATGTCAGGGGCGCGGCGCAGCCCGTACGCCGAGCAGAAGTCGGTGACCCCGAGCCGGAGGGCCAGGACGCGGTCGCGGTACTTGTCGACGGTCCGCTTGATGCCGCCGAGCGCGTCGACGCGGCTCTCCAGGTGCAGCAGTTCAGGCGATTCGAGGACGGGCATCGCGTAGAGCCGCTGGCCGCTCGCCGATTCGGCCGCTGCCAGCGCCTCGAGGAAGGGGACACCGCGCTCCTCGGTGAACTTCGGCAGTACGAATCCGGACAGGTGTCTCGCGGCGGGGCCGAGCCTGGCGGCCAGGTCGGGAATCTGGCCGGGCTCGCGGACCCGGATGAAGAGCAGCGGCAGGTCCCGGCCACGCCGGTCGAGCTCGGCGAACTGCCGCATCAGATTCTCCTCGGCGGCTGCCACGTCGGCGTCGTCGATGGAGTCCTCCAGGCACAGCACCATGGACACGACACCGCGGGCGGCCTGTTTGAGCACGTCGTCGGCGAGCCGGGGGCGGGTGGCGGGGCTGTAGAGCGTGGCGCCGAGGGCAACGGCGAGCGTGCGGGCCGGCGAGTCCGCGGAGAACTCCACCGGCTGCCGGTGGAACAGGCCCTCCCGGACCTCGGGCGGAACGTGCCCGAAATGACGCATATATCTCCCCGTGCTGCCGACCCGGCCATGACGCGATCTGGCCGGTTATCGTACGTGCGGGCAGCGGTCAAAAGTTCCCCAAGCGCGTGAAAATCAAGTAACTCGCGTGCATCGGTGTGGTTGCCCGGGCGCAGGAAACCGCCCGGCTTCCCGGGGCTTTCGGCGGCCCCGCGTTGTCGTGCCCATCACCGGGAAGGCAGGATTGCGGGCATGACGCACGCGATGCTGAAGGGGTCCAACATCCCGCTCGAGGCCACCGCCGTACGGGTCGTGCTGTGCTGGACCCCGGGTCCCGACGTGCCCGACGTGGACGCGTCGGCCCTGCTCCTGGCCTCCGACGGCCGCGTGCGCTCGGACGAGGACTTCGTCTTCTACAACCAGCCGCGCCACCCGTCAGGGCTGGTCCGGCACCTGCCGAAGAAGCGGCTGGCGGACGGCCTTACGGACACGATGGAAGCGGACCTGGCCGCGCTGGAGCCCTCGGTGGAACGGGTGGTGCTGGCGGCGTCGGCGGACGGCGGGGCGTTCGGTCCCGTACGGGACCTGCGCGTGCTGCTGTACGACGCGGGGGCGGGAGCCTCTGACGGCGGCGAGCCGATCGCGACGTTCGACGTACGGCCGGAGACGGGTGATGAGTCGGCGCTGATCTGCGGCGAGCTCTACCGGCGCGGGGACGGCTGGAAGTTCCGGGCCCTCGGGCAGGGATACGAGACGGGACTGGTCGGTCTGGCCACGGAGTTCGGCATATCCGTGGACGAGGGCGAGACGGCCGCGGACGGGCCGGAATCCGAGCCCCAAGCGTCCCAGTCGCCCCAGGCGCAGGCCGCCGGGCCCGAGTCACACCAGCCCCGAGCGCAACCCGAGCCTCAGCCGGAAGCCGAGCCCCGCCGCCAGGCCCCTGATGCCGTCACCGAGCCGGTCCAGCCCGGCTACGGCTACCCTCTGCCCCCGCCCGCTCCGCCCCAGCAGCCCGCGTACGGCTACCCCCAGCAGCCCGCCTACGGCTACCCGCAGCATCCGGCGCCCGTCTTCGTACTGCCGCCCCAGGGACCGCAGTTCCAGAAGAACCGGTGACATCCCGGAGGCAGCGAGGACAGTGGAGGTACGGGATGTGGGGGGCGGCGCGGCTCAGACCTTGGTCTTGTACCCGCGGCCCCACTGGAGCCCCCACCCGTAAAGCCGGTCGAGCTCCGCCTGGAAGCCGTAGACGTACTTCACCTCGCGCCGGACCGTCAGCTCGCCCTTGTTGTTCTCGATCAGCACGACGGCGCAGGAGCGGGCCTGCGGGGCGCGCTCGTCGAGCCCGATCTCGATCCGCGGGCCGTTGCTCGGAAAGAGCGTGACGATGGCGTGGGTACGGTCGAAGGCCGGGGTGCCGTCGTAGATGTAAACGAAGATCAGCAGCCGCTTGATGTCGTCCCGGTGGTCCATGTTGATGTAGATGGTCTCGCCGGACGCCGAGCCGAACCGGTCGTCGCCGCTGAGCTTCACATACGGCGGTGAGTTGAGGTCGCCGAAGAAGCTCCCGAGCGGCTGTACGACGCCCTTGCTGCCGTCCTTGAGCTCGTACAGGCAGGCCAGGTCGAGATCGATCTGCACCACCGCGGGCCCCTGGGCCTGCACCACCTCGGGCTTGAAGAGCTTCAGCGGATGGCGCAGCAGGCTGCCGCTCCGCCCGGGCCCGCCGATGTCGGAAGTCCGCATCCGCCAGGACAGGTTGACGCGCAGATTGCCGGTGGCCGCGCCCTGCTTGGTGAGCGAGACGGTCGACCGTCGCTTCGTCAGCTCGATCGCGTTCGACGACGCGCTGCCGCTGTCGAATCCCTGCCGACCGCCCCCCCGCCAGTTGCTCCAGAACGACACCCTCTACCCCCCACTTGTCGACGATCCCGGGCCCCAACCGATCGGGGCGGCCACCAGGCCCCGTGCCCCGTAGCCGCCCCGCATCAGAGAGCGTTCCTCATTCCCGCCGTGGTCACACTCCCGAGGTGACTTCGGACTTCTCCTCGGAGGCGTCGCCGCCCTCGCCCGCGAGGGCACGGTTGCGGCGCAGCGAGGACCAGAAGGACCAGGCGATGAGGGTGACACCGATAAGGCCGGTGACGATCTCGTTGACCTGGTACTGGATGGTGACGAGCAGGAGGACGGCGAGGGCGCCGATCGCGTAGTGCGCGCCATGCTCGAGGAAGACGTAGTCGTCGAGGGTGCCCTGGCGGACCAGGTAGACCGTGAGGGACCGGACGTACATCGCGCCGATGCCGAGGCCGAGCGCCATCCAGAAGATGTGGTTGGTGATGGCGAAGGCGCCGATGACACCGTCGAAGGAGAAGGACGCGTCCAGCACCTCGAGGTAGAGGAACATGAAGAACGCGGCCTTGCCCGCGAGGCCGACCATGGTGGGCTGCCTGCCCGCCTTCCTGGCCTCCTCCTCGGCCTCGTGCTCGCGCTCCTCCTCTTCCTCGAGCTTGTTCTCGAAGTGGCCGGAGAGGCCTCCCACGAGGAGGTATGTGATCAGGCCCGCGACTCCGGAGAGGAGGACGGTGGCCGACTTGTCGGCGTGGCCGGTGCTCACATGGGCGTTGGTGGCGATCGTCATCGCCGTCGCCATCAGGACGATCAGGGAGATGGTGACCGACAGCATGTCGAGCTTGCCCAGCTTGGCCAGCGGCCGCTCGATCCAGCCGAGCCACTTGATGTCCCGGTCCTCGAAGATGAAGTCGAGGAAGATCATCAGCAGGAACATGCCACCGAAGGCGGCGATTGCCGGGTGGGCGTCGGTGACCAGGTCCTCGTAGCGGTTCGGGTCGTCGATCGCGAGATTGATGGCCTCGATGGGACCGACCTTGGCGCTGATCGCGACGATCACGACCGGGAAGACCAGGCGCATTCCGAAGACCGCGATGAGGATGCCGATGGTGAGGAAGATCTTCTGCCAGAAGGCGTTCAGCTTCTTCAGCACGCCCGCGTTGACGACGGCGTTGTCGAAGGAGAGCGAGATCTCGAGGACGGAGAGGATCAGGACGATCCCGAATGCCTCCCACCCCCAGCCCCACGCAGCGGCGGCGAGGCCGATCACCGTGATGGCGAACGACCAGCCAAAGGTTCTCAGAAGCACTGGCTACCCAATCGTGTTAGCGGGGTCCCCCGCGCGCAGTGCGCGGCTTTACGAAACATTGACCCCAAAGTCTAGAGCGATGCCGCGCAGCCCCGACGCGTACCCCTGACCCACCGCACGGAACTTCCATTCGCCGCCGTACCGGTACACCTCGCCGAAGATCATGGCCGTCTCGCCCGAGGCGTCCTCGCTCAGGTCGTAGCGCGCCAGCTCCTGGCCGTCCGCCTGGTTGACCACGCGGATAAAGGCATTGCTGACCTGGCCGAAGGTCTGGCCCCGGTTGTCCGCCTCGTGAATCGACACCGGAAAGACGATCTTGTCGACCTGCGCGGGCACCTTGGAGAGGTCGACCAGGATCGACTCGTCGTCGCCCTCGCCCTCACCGGTGAGGTTGTCGCCGGTGTGCTCGACAGAACCGTCCGGGCTCTTGAGGTTGTTGTAGAAGACGAAGTACTCGTCGCCCAGTACGCGCCCCGACTGCAGCAGCAGGGCGCTGGCGTCGAGGTCGAACGGCGCGCCCGTCGTCGAGCGTGCATCCCAGCCCAGACCGACCATCACCTGCGTGAGATTCGGCGCGGCCTTGGAGAGGGAGACATTGCCTCCCTTGGCGAGCGTGACGCCCATGATCCTGCATCCTCCCCTGAGTGCTGTACTCCTCGATGCCCGGTGCCGCACCCCCGCGCGCGGCAGAGGGTGCGGCACCAGGCGCATGTGCGTCGCCCGCGGATCAGACGTTGACGCCGAAGTCCTGCGCGATGCCGCGCAGGCCCGAGGCATACCCCTGGCCGATCGCGCGGAACTTCCACTCCGCGCCGTGGCGGTACAGCTCGCCGAAGACCATGGCGGTCTCGGTCGATGCGTCCTCGCTCAGGTCGTAGCGCGCCAGCTCCGAGTTGTCGGCCTGGTTCACCACGCGGATGAAGGCGTTGCGGACCTGGCCGAAGCTCTGCTGGCGGGTCTCGGCGTCGTAGATCGACACCGGGAACACGATCTTGTGGACATCGGCCGGCACGGCGGCCAGGTTCACCTTGATCTGCTCGTCGTCGCCCTCGCCCTCACCGGTGATGTTGTCGCCGGTGTGCTCGACGGAGCCGTCCGGGCTCTTGAGGTTGTTGAAGAACACGAAGTTCTGGTCGGTCCCGACCTTGCCCTCGGCGTTCGCGAGCAGGGCGCTGGCGTCGAGGTCGAAGTCGGTTCCGGTAGTGGTGCGGGCGTCCCAGCCCAGACCGACGATCACCGCGGTCAGGTTGGGGGCTTCCTTGGTCAGCGAGACGTTGCCGCCCTTGCTGAGGCTGACTCCCACGAGTCCTCCCATTGAGATCGAGGAGCACTGCGTGCCCCCGTCGTGCGTTGGCATCGGATCAACGAACTGATCCTAGTGAGCGGTTCCCTGTCTGTCCCCGTACCACCTACAGGCTCTGCAGCGCCTTGACGTACTCGTTGAGATCACGGGCGTCGGGCAGGCCGTTGACGACAGTCCAGCGGACGGTTCCCTCCTTGTCGATGACGAAGGTGCCGCGGAGCGCGCAGCCCTTCTCCTCGTCGAAGACCCCATATGCGCGAGAGGCCTCGCCGTGCGGCCAGAAGTCCGAGAGGAGGGGGTAGTCCAGTCCCTCCTTCTCGGAGAAGACCCGGAGCGTGAACGGGGAGTCGTTGGAGACGGCGAGCAGCTGCACGTCGCCGTTGACGAACTTCGGCAGCTCGTCGCGCAGGGCGCACAGCTCGCCGGTGCAGACGCCGGTGAAGGCGAAGGGGTAGAAGAGCAGCACGACGTTCTTCTCGCCCCGGAAATCGGAGAGCCGCACGGTCTCGCCGTGCTGGTTCTTCAGCTCGATGTCCGGAGCCTTCGCGCCGACCTCGATGGCCATGAGTCCTGGTCCCTCTCTCGAGAAGAGCCCGGCCAGGGGACACCGCGTGTCCGCCCGGCCGCCTGCGGGTTTGCGCGGCCAGTCTGTCACCGCGAGTGCACACCGGGACACAGCGCCCCCGGCGGCGGAGCCGCCGGGGGCGCTGAAGAGGTCGATGGGGTTGACCAGCCGTCCGCTGCTCCGAGAGATGGTCCCGGGGCTGGTTCGGGGTCCGGGCTGGTCCTTGGGGGTCCGGGGTCGGCCCGGGGTCCGGGGGCTGGTCCGGGGTCCGAGATCGACCTGGGGTCCGGGGCCGGTCCGGGGTCCGGGGCCGGTCCGGGGTCCGAGATCAGCCTGGGGTCCGGGGTCGGCCCGGAACGCTTATCGCTTGCCCGTACGGGCAACCTTCGGCGTGACCAGACGGCTGCCGGTCCAGTCCTTGCCCGCGTTGACACTGCTGGTCTGCGCCAGGCCGGCGGTCTGCGCGGCCTCGCCGATGTCGCTCGGCTCGACGTATCCGTCGCGCCCGGTCTTCGGCGTCATCAGCCAGACCGGGGATCCGGAATCGATCATCGTGGTGGCGTCCACCAGCGCGTCCGTCAGGTCGCCGTCGTCCTCGCGGAACCACAGAACAACGGCGTCGGCCACGTCGTCGTAGTCCTCGTCGACGAGCTCCTGGCCGGTGACGGCCTCGATGCCCTCGCGGAGCTCCTGCTCGACATCGTCGTCGTAGCCGATCTCCTGGACCACCTGCCCGGGCTGGAAACCCAGCCTTGCGGCAGGGTTGGTCCGCTCCTCCGCGTGGTCCGCGGTCGCGCTCACGGATTGCCTCCTGTCATTTCCTGCTGTCATGTCCTGAGGATGTCTGTCGCCTCGCGCGTGCGCGAGCCATTGGGCGTAGTCCACACGGGCCGGGCTGTTCGCGCAAGTACCCAGCCGCCGATCCCGCCCAAACGTTGACGTGTCGCCGCAACTCCCATCATGACGGAACGGGCGGGGGTGATTCACACCACACGATTCTGCCCGATTTGTAAGGTCATGGTCCCCCGCTGCGCCGTTCGGACGCGAATGAGGAAAGACCAGGCGACGAACGGCCGTACCCCGGGCGCCGCCGCCGTGGGCGTAAGGTTGCGATTTGGCCGACTATCGATCGGCGACGCCGCGCGACGCCCCGTCTCACACAGTGGCGGTTACCGCCCGGTAGAGATGACGTTTCCGCCTTCTGAGGTACACGATGGAGGCGGCGCGACCCAGCAGAAGCTGAATCTGACCCGCGTGCAGAGCACGACCCGAACAGCGAAGGAACAGCGTGGCTTCCGGATCCGATCGCAACCCGATCATCATTGGCGGCCTTCCCAGTCAGGTCCCGGACTTTGATCCCGAAGAGACCCGGGAATGGCTCGAGTCGCTCGACGCGGCAGTCGACGAGCGAGGCCGCGAACGTGCCCGCTACCTGATGCTCCGCCTGATCGAGCGTGCCCGCGAGAAGCGCGTGGCCGTGCCCGAGATGCGCAGCACGGACTACGTCAACACCATCGCGACCAGGGACGAGCCGTTCTTCCCCGGCAACGAGGAGATCGAGCGCAAGATCCTCAACGCGACCCGCTGGAACGCGGCGGTGATGGTTTCCCGCGCGCAACGCCCCGGTATCGGTGTCGGCGGCCACATCGCCACCTTCGCCTCCTCGGCGTCGCTCTACGACGTGGGCTTCAACCACTTCTTCCGCGGCAAGGACGAGGGCGACGGCGGCGACCAGATCTTCTTCCAGGGGCATGCCTCCCCGGGCATCTACGCCCGCGCGTATCTCCTGGACCGGCTGAACGAGCTGCAGCTCGACGCGTTCCGGCAGGAGAAGTCGAAGGCCCCCTATGGGCTGTCCAGCTACCCGCACCCGCGGCTCATGCCGGACTTCTGGGAGTTCCCGACCGTCTCCATGGGCCTCGGACCGCTCGGCGCGATCTTCCAGGCCCGCATGAACCGCTATATGGAGTCCCGCGGTATCGCCGACACCTCCAAGTCGCACGTGTGGGCCTTCCTCGGCGACGGTGAGATGGACGAGCCGGAGTCGCTGGGCCAGCTGACGCTGGCCGCGCGTGAGGGCCTGGACAACCTGACCTTCGTCGTCAACTGCAACCTGCAGCGCCTCGACGGCCCGGTGCGCGGCAACGGCAAGATCATCCAGGAGCTGGAGTCGGTCTTCCGCGGCGCCGGCTGGAACGTGATCAAGCTGGTGTGGGACCGCAGCTGGGACCCGCTGCTCGCCCAGGACCGCGACGGCGTGCTGGTCAACAAGCTGAACACCACCCCCGACGGCCAGTTCCAGACGTACGCCACCGAGACCGGTGCCTACATCCGCGACCACTTCTTCGGCGACGACCACCGCCTGCGCAAGATGGTCGAGGGCATGACCGACGACCAGATCCTGCACCTGGGCCGCGGCGGTCACGACCACAAGAAGATCTACGCGGCCTACGCGGCGGCCAAGGAGCACAAGGGCCAGCCGACCGTGATCCTCGCGCAGACCGTCAAGGGCTGGACGCTCGGCCCGAACTTCGAGGGGCGCAACGCGACCCACCAGATGAAGAAGCTGACGGTCGACGACCTCAAGCGCTTCCGGGACCGGCTGCACCTGCCGATCGCGGACAAGGAGCTGGAGTCCGGCGTCCCGCCGTACTACCACCCGGGTCCGGACTCGGACGAGATCCAGTACATGCACGACCGGCGCAAGCAGCTGGGCGGCTATGTGCCGACCCGCGTCGTGCGGTCGAAGCCGCTGAACCTCCCGGACGACAAGGCCTACGCGTCGCTCAAGAAGGGCTCCGGCAACCAGCAGATCGCCACGACGATGGCGTTCGTGCGGCTGCTGAAGGACCTCATGCGGGACAAGGAGATCGGCAAGCGGTTCGTGCCGATCGCGCCGGACGAGTACCGCACCTTCGGTATGGACTCGCTCTTCCCGACAGCGAAGATCTACAACCCGCTCGGCCAGACCTACGAGTCCGTGGACCGCGAGCTGCTGCTCGCCTACAAGGAGTCGCCGACCGGCCAGATGCTGCACGACGGCATCTCCGAGGCGGGCTGTACGGCTTCGCTGATCGCGGCGGGCTCCGCCTACGCCACGCACGGCGAACCGCTGATCCCGGTGTACGTCTTCTACTCGATGTTCGGGTTCCAGCGCACCGGCGACCAGTTCTGGCAGATGGCCGACCAGCTGGCGCGGGGCTTCGTACTGGGGGCGACCGCGGGCCGTACGACCCTGACCGGCGAGGGTCTGCAGCACGCGGACGGCCACTCGCAGCTGCTCGCCTCGACCAACCCGGCCGTCGTCGCATACGACCCGGCGTTCGGCTTCGAGGTCGCCCACATCGTCAAGGACGGTCTGCGCCGGATGTACGGCTCGTCGGACGAGTACCCGCACGGCGAGAACGTCTTCTACTACCTCACCGTCTACAACGAGCCCATCCAGCACCCGGCCGAGCCTGCGGACGTGGACACCGAGGGCATCCTCAAGGGCCTCTACCGCTTCAAGGCGGGCGAGAAGGGCGCCACCCCGGCGCAGATCCTCGCCTCGGGTGTCGCGGTGCCGTGGGCCATCGAGGCCCAGCGGATCCTCGCCGACGAGTGGAACGTCAAGGCGGACGTCTGGTCGGCGACCTCCTGGAACGAGCTGCGGCGCGACGCCGTGGAGGTCGAGGAGCACAACCTGCTCCACCCGGAGGAGGAGCAGCGCGTCCCGTACGTGACCCGGAAGCTGCAGGACACCGAGGGCCCGAAGGTGGCCGTGTCCGACTGGATGCGGGCCGTCCCGGACCAGATCGCGCGCTGGGTGCCGGGCACGTACCAGTCGCTGGGCGCCGACGGCTTCGGCTTCGCCGACACCCGTGGTGCGGCCCGCCGGTTCTTCCACATCGACGCCCAGTCGATCGTCCTGGGGGTGCTCACCGAGCTCGCCAAGGAGGGCAAGATCGACCGCTCGGTGCTGAAGCAGGCGATCGACCGCTACCAGCTGCTCGACGTGGCGGCGGCCGACCCGGGCGCCGCGGGCGGAGACGCGTAACTCCGCGGCAGCGCGCCGCAGGGAACAACGCGGGACAGCACAGCACTTCATAGCACTACCTCCTCGGCCCCGACCGGCTCGCCCGGCCCGGGGCCGAGGAGTTCCGACGGGGTGCTTAGATGCCGGGTATGAAGGGGGAACCTGCACAGACGGGGTGGGAGCGGTACACGCAAGGACCGCTGCTCGGACTTGCGGTGCTGTTCGCCGTGGCGTACGCCGTGCCGGTCGTGAAGCCGGATGCGGGCGAACAGGTGCGGCAGCTCTGTCTGGTCGTCGAGTGGGTGGTGTGGGGTGCGTTCGCCGTCGACTACGCCGTGCGGCTGGTACGGGCGCCCGACCGCCTGGTGTTCGTGCGCAGCAATCCGCTGGCGCTGCTGGCCCTGGCCCTGCCGCTGGTCCAGCCGCTGCGGCTGCTGCGCCTGGTGGCGACCCTGCTGCTGGTCGGGCAGCGGGCCCGGATGGCATCGCAGGTGCGGCTGACAACGTACGTCGCCGGGTCGGTCGTCGGTCTGCTGATGTTCGGCTCGCTGGCCGTCCTGGAGGTGGAGCGGGGCTCTCCGGACGGGAACATCAAGAACCTCGGTGACGCGGTCTGGTGGTCCTTCACGACCATGACGACCGTCGGCTACGGCGACCACGCGCCGACGACCGGACTCGGGCGGATCCTCGCTGTCGGTCTCATGCTGTCGGGCATCGCTCTCCTCGGTGTGGTCACGGCGAACATCGCCGCCTGGTTCATAGCGCGCTTCGAGCGCGACGACGCGGAGGAGCGACGGCAGACGGAGGCCATCACGGCCCTGACCGCCGAAGTGCGGGCGCTGCGCGCGGAGCTGGCGGAACTGCGGCAGGCCGTCGCCGTTCCCCCACCGTCTGCCGACGCCCCGGCAGCGAGCACCAGCGGTCAGCCATGAGCAGGGATGCCTGCGCGGCGACCGCCAGTACCCCCGCTTCAGCGCCCGCTCAGCTCTCCCAGACCTTGAAAGCCCGTACCTGGTAGGGGGATTGGGGCACCCACGTGCCTCCGCCCGGATAGGTCTCGAACTCGCCCGTCTCGGCGCATTCGGCGCTCTGGTACGTGGTGACGGGCCGGCCGGTGCGGTTCGCCAGCGAGGCGGCTGTGGTGCCGCGCGGCAGGGGCACGCAGCTCTCGATGTCGATGTCCGAGAGCTCGTACGTACGGCTCACGCCGCGGAAGTCGCTCTTCTGCCACAGACACAACTGGCCGGTGGCACAACTGCCGAGGCGCGGGGCGGCGGCAGCGGCCGGTGTCGCAGCCGTGGCCGGTGTCGCAGCCGTGGCCGGTGTCGCGGCCACAGCCGCCGCGCCCGGATTCAGAGCCATGGCAGCGGCGGCCAGGGCGATTGCTGCGGCGCTGGTGCTCGCAGTGGACTTGATGGTGAAGGCGGTGGCGTTGCGCATCTGGATCACTCCCCCGTGTCGGACGGTTCTGCTTCTGTTACACCGCAGACTCGCCTCGGGTTCCCGGTCCCGCCAAGGGAGTTGATCAACCGCCACCCTGATAGGGGCAGACGCGGCGGAGGGGGCCGGGCGCTCGGCCCTGCCCCCTCCGCGTTGACGTGCGCGCCAGCCGGATGCCCCCCGGCTCGATGTGCCCCGCTCCGCTAAACGTGCCCCGCTCCCCCGCCCGGCTGCGTGTTCTCGCCGCGCTTGGTGAGGGTCGCCACCAGGGCCGCGAGGACCGCGACGATGCCGGCCACCGTGAACGACAGGCCCATGCCCGACACGAACGTGTCATGAGCGACGTCCGAGATCTTGGCTGCGACGCCGGGCGGGGTCTGCTCGCTGACCGGCGCCATGCCGACCGACACCGCGTCCGACGCCTTCGCCATCTGCTCCGGCGGAAGCGGCGGCAGCCCGGCCCCGGCCCAGTTGCCGGGCAGGTCGTTGTCCACCCTGGCGGCCATGACGGCGCCCAGCACGGCCGTACCGAGGCTGCCGCCGACCTGCATCGCGGCCTGCTGGAGACCGCCCGCGACCCCCGCGTGCTCGAGCGGTGCGTTGCCGACGATGACCTCGGTCGCGCCGACCATGACCGGGGCGAGGCCCATGCCCAGGAGGGCGAACCACACGGACATCACTCCCGTTCCGGTGTCCACCTCGAGCGCGGACATGCCGAGCATCGCGACGGCCGTGCACACCATGCCGCCGACCAGGACGATCCGGGGGCCGAACTTGGTGATCAGCGCCCCCGCGAGCGGCGAGGCGACGATCATCATGCCGGTGAGCGGCAGCAGGCGCAGACCGCTGTCGACCGGACTCATGCCGTGCACGTTCTGCAGGTAGAAGGTGACGAAGAACAGCCCGCCCAGGAACGCGAAGGCCATGAGCACCATGAGGACCGTGCCCGCGGAGAGCGGTACGGACCGGAACAGCCCGAGCGGTATCAGCGGCTCGCTCACCCTGGACTCCCACAGCGCGAAGGCGATGAAGCCGACCAGGGCGAGCCCCAGGAAGAGCAGCGTCATCCCGTCGCCCCAACCCCACTCCGGGGCCTTGATGAGGGCCCAGATCAGCGAGAACATCGCCCCCGACAGCAGCACGATGCCGGGGGTGTCGAAGGACTTGGCCGCGTTCTCTGCGCGGTGGTCCTTGAGGATGACCAGGCCGAGGGCGAGGGCGACGATGCCGACCGGCACGTTGATGAAGAACACCGACTGCCAGTTGACGTGCTCGACGAGCAGGCCGCCGATGATCGGTCCCGCGGCCGTGGAGGCGCCGATGACCGCGCCCCAGATGCCGATCGCCATGTTGAGCTTCTCCGCGGGGAAGGTGGCTCGCAGCAGGCCCAGCGCCGCGGGCATCAGCAGGGCGCCGAACAGGCCCTGGAGAACACGGAAGGCGACGACGGTGGCCACGCTGCCGGACAGCCCGATGGCGCCCGATGCGGCGGCGAAGCCGGCGATGCCGACGAGGAAGGTCTGACGGTGGCCGAAGCGGTCTCCGAGCTTGCCCGCCGTGATGAGCGCGACCGCGAGAGCGAGCAGATAGCCGTTGGTTATCCACTGGACATCGGCCAGGGATGCCTTGAGGTCCTTCTGGATCGCGGGGTTGGCGATGGCGACGATCGTGCCGTCGAGCGCGACCATCATCACGCCGATCGCGACGGCGATGAGGGTCAGCCAAGGGTGTCCCCGAAGCCCTTTGTGAGGCTCCGGTACGGGAAGTTCCGGCGCCGCGTCGGCGACGGTGGTCTGTGACGTCATAATCGGGAGGCTAATGACAGTCGCTGACAGTTGACAAACGGATTCACGAGTCGGTAGCTGTCACGTAGCTCACAGGTATCCTGATCAGGGAAAACGCAGGGAAACGCGGCAAGGAGAGGGCCGGAGATCATGGCTCAGCACGTAGCGGAAACGAGGCCATCGGCCGGCCTTCCGTCCGCACCACCGCCCGCGCCCGTCGGGCTCAGGGAGCTGAAGAAGCAGCGCACGCGCAACGCCCTCGTCCGCTCCGCCCTCGAGCTCTTTACAACCCAGGGCTACGAGCGGACGACGGTGGACGAGATCACCGATGCCGTCGAGGTCTCGCAACGAACGTTCTTCCGCTACTTCGCCAACAAGGAGGAAGTCGCCTTCGCCGTCCAGGACGTGGTGGAGGACCTGTTTTACGCCGCCGTATGCGAACGGCCCGCCGACGAAACGCCGATGACCGTGCTGCGCCACGCCGTCCTCTTCGCCTGGGACGCCATCGGCCAGGCCATCGAGGAGACCGTGCCGCCCGAACTGCACATGCGCATGTACCAGGTGATCGAGTCGACGCCCGCGCTGCTCGCCGTACACCTGCGCCGCTCGGCCGAGCTGGAGGATCGGCTCGCCCAGGAGATCGCCCGCCGCGAGGGGCTCGATGTGGACGCCGATCCGCGACCCCGTGTGCTGGTGGCGGCGTTCGGCGGGGTGATCCGCGTGAGCGGCAGGCTCTGGGGCAAGGGGGACGACTGGAGCCCTGACGCCATTCGCGAAATCACCGAGTCCTACCTCGACCAGTTGGGCCCGGCCCTCGCGGACGACTGGCACAGCGGGGACGGAACAGTACACGGGAGTTAAAGTTCCCATCGTCCGATGTGACGGTAATTGCACCGCCATGAAACGTGAGTTCCGTCACCCGCTGCACGGGCCACCCTGCCCTTCTCCTAGGGTGTCCCGCAGTGTCTTCTTTCCCTGAGCTCGGCTCCTCCCCAACATCCTGGCCCGGCGACTCCCCGGTCTGGCGCGCGGTGCTCGCCCTGGCTGTCGTGTTCGTGCTGCTGGCCACTACCGGCTGGACAGCGATCCGGCACCACCACCCTGCCGGCGGACCGCGCGAAGCCGCCGTCGCGGCCTGGAGGACCGCGTCGATAGGCGGCCGTGACCTGCCCGACCCGGAGTCCGCGCCCCGCACCCTGGCCCGCTTCTTCCGCTCGCTCACGGCGGCTCAGAAAAGCCGTCTGGCCGATCGGTTTCCGCTGGTCGTGGGCAACCTGGGCGGCGCGCCTGTGGAGCTGCGCTACCACGCGAACCGGATCGCTCTCGACGACGCCCGCCGTACGGCGAAGGAGCGCATGAACGACCAGCGGCTCACCGAGGTGGGCCGCCAGGAGGCAGGTCGTCTCATGCACCGGTTCGAGTCGATGCTGACCGAGGGGCGGCAGATCCTCGCCTTCGACCCGACGGGGCCCGGCCGCGCCGCCGAGGTCTTCGGCGACCTCTCACAAGCTCGCCAAGTGTCGGTCGTCGTCCCTGGAGTGGACACCAATCTGGTGAACTTCGAGCGCACCGAACGGACGTACACCGCCCCCGTCGGCATGGCCCAATCCCTCTACGAGGCCCAGCGCGCCGAACGCCCGGATGCCCGCACGGCCGTGGTGGCGTGGGCCGACTACACCTCGCCCGCGGGTCTCGGGGTGGACGCCGCGACCGGGCGACTCGCCGAGGAGGGCGCCGTACGGCTGGACTCCTTCGTCGACTCGCTGAGCGCAGCCTCCCGGGTCTCGCTGTTCTGCCACAGCTACGGCTCCGTGGTCTGCGGCGTCGCCGCGAACAAGCTGTCACCGAAGGTGACCGACATCGCCGTGGCCGGCAGCCCCGGCATGCGGGTGGAGAACGCCGCGGGGCTCGGCACCCGGGCGCGTGTGTGGGCCACCCGGGACGCCGACGACTGGATCCAGGACGTCCCGTACATGGAGTTCGGGGCGCTGGGACACGGCGCCGACCCGGTCTCCCAGGGCTTCGGGGCGCGGGTGCTCTCCGCGGACCGGGCTTTCGGCCACGCCGGCTATTTCGAGCCAGGCACCGACAGTCTGGAGAATTTCGCCGAGATCGGGGTAGGGGCTCTGGGCTCCGTGGACTGCGCGGCGGGGCGCGGGCCGGACTGCCGGGCAGGGATCCACGGACCCGCAGACGTTTGACGCGCGTAGCGTTCAGAAGGGGGACGGGCGGGCGATCGCCGCATACGATGAGCCGCATGGGTGATGTGCTGGCCGGTTTTCACACCGTCTGGGAGTTCGACACGGACTCCGTGCTCATCCGCTTCGAACGGGGGATCCGCACGCCGAAGCTGTTCCAGGTGCTCGGCGAGCGGCGCATCCCCTACGAAGCGCTGGCAGCGGTGGAACTCGCTCCTGGCAAGCGGGGGACGGTGGCGCTGCGCGCGGTGCCCCGACCCGGCGCCGATCCGCTGATGGACGCGGCGGACGGGCAGTTGAAGGAGGGCAGCGACCCGTACCGGCTCGTGCTCCCGGCCGAGCGGGAGGTGCTGGCCGAGTACTACGCGGACGAGATGCGGGCCGCGCTGGGCAGTTCGGGGACCGAGCCCGCCGACCGCTACCTGGTCGCGGCGCCCGCACCGCCGCGGGGCTTCAAGGCCTACGACGGCAAGGCGTCCTTCGACGGGAAGTCGGTCGCCTTCCGCTGGTTCTGGACGGGCGCGTCGTCGGCCAAGTGGAAGGCCGGTGACCAGAACTTCCCGGTGGACGAGCTGGCCGGTGTCGAGTGGCGTTCGCCCGAGGTCTTCAACGGGCATCTGCGGCTGGTGCTGCGCGACGGGGCGGACGCCGCCGGCTGTACGCCCCGCGGCGAGCAGCCCGGTGCCGCGGACCAGGATCCGGCGGCGGTCGTCTTCGGGCTCGGTTACGGGCTGGTGCACGAGTCGCTGCCGTTCGCGGCCGCGGTGCTGGAAGCCGTACGGGCCGCGGAGCCGGACGAGGACGCGATGCCGGCCGGGCCCGGCCGGACCGTGGCCGCCCTGACAGGGGCCGACAAGGCCCGCCCCGACCCGGCCGACATCGCGGACCGCATCCGGCACTTGGGCGCGCTGCACGACGCGGGGCTGCTGACGGACGACGAGTTCAGCGCGAAGAAGGCCGAGCTGCTGGCGGAGTTGTAGCCCGCACAGCGGGAGTCCTGCTCCGCCTCGCCAGGAGCCCGCCCCGTCTCGCCGTCCCGTCCCCGGCGAGCCCCTCCTACGCCCTCACTCGCGCCCGGCCGACGTGTGGGTCATGTCTGCGTACCGCCCGCCCGCGACCTTGTCTGCGATCGGCTCCAGCAGCGCCAGTTCCTGCTCGGTCAGCACGAGCCGGGTCGCGGCCGCGTTCTCCTCCACCCGGCTGGGCCTGCGCGTCCCGGGGATCGGCACGACCGGCAGGCCGTGCACCCCGGCCCGCTGCTGCACCCACGCCAGGGCGACCTGCCCGAGCGTCGCCCCGCGCTCCGCGGCGATCGACCGTACGGGCTCCAGGAGCGCCGCGTTCGCCGCCGCGTTGTCCCCGGTGAAGCGGGGCTGGAACTGCCGGAAGTCGTCGGCCGCCAGCTCCTTGTCAGCGTGCACGAACGAGCCGGTCAGGAAGCCGCGTCCGAGTGGCGAGTACGGAACGAAGGCCACGCCGAGCTCGGCCGCCGCCGGTACGGCCGTCCGCTCCACGTCACGGCTGAAAATCGACCACTCCGACTGGAGAGCGGCGATCGGGTGCACGGTGTGTGCCGCACGTAGCTCCGCCCCCGTAACCTCGCTCAGCCCCAGGTGCTTGACCTTCCCCTCCTGCACCAGCTCGGCCATCGCGCCGACGGTCTCCTCGATCGGCACGTTCACATCGCGCCGGTGCATGTAGTAGAGGTCGATCTGATCCACGCCCAGGCGCCGCAGGCTGCCCTCGACGGACTCGCGGATGTACGGCCGGTCGTTGCGTATCCCGCGGTAGTGCGGGTCGTCGGCCTTGCGGACGATCGAGAACTTCGTCGCCAGGACGATCTCGTCGCGGCGCGCCTGCACGAACGGCGCGAGGAACTCCTCATTGGCGCCCGAGCCGTACACATCGGCGGTGTCGAACAGGGTGACGCCCCGTTCCAGCGCCGCCTCCAACGTCTCCCGCGCGGCCGCCTCGTCGGTCTCCCCGTAGAACTCGCTCATGCCCATGCAGCCGAGGCCCTGCACCCCGACCTGGGGCCCTCCCGTGCCCAGCGCCACCTGTGCGATCTTTTCGTTGCCCTCGTTGCTCATCGAGTCAGGACCTCTCCGACGCCCGCCGGGCGTCTGCATAATGGTCGATCTTGTAGTCGAGGACCGTGAGGGTCTCCTGCAGCTCCGTGATCCGCTGCCGTACTTTGTCGCGGTGCGTCTCCAGCAGCTCCCGCCGGTCCTCGAAGGTCTGCTCGCCCGTGCGCACCAGCTCGGCGTAGCGGACCATGTCCGCGACCGGCATTCCGGTCAGCCGCAGCTTGCCGACGAAGGCGAGCCAGTCGAGGTCGCGATTGCTGTAGCGGCGCTGCCCGGTGTGTGACCGGTCGATGTGCGGCATCAGGCCGATCCGCTCGTACCAGCGCAGGGTGTGGGCGGTGAGCCCGGTCCAGGACACGACCTCGCTGATCGTGTAGTGGTCCTGCCCGGTCGGCCGCCGCTGCGGAGCGGTTGCCGTCGCATGCTGCTGCTGCGCCTGGCCGAGCGCGCTCTCTGTCACGGTCATGCCGTTCACCATCCTTCCCAGGTCGGAGCCCTCGCGACGAGCCCAACGCTAGAGAGTTGGAGTGCACTCCAAGCAAGGGCGGGTCCCCACCGATTTCCGGCCACGGACCGCCGCAAGGGAGCTCAGCGCCCCGCGTTAGGCTCGGGCCCATGCAGAGCCTGCGCCTGATCGAGAACTGGCCGGTCCCGACCGCCGCAGCCGCCGTCGTACGGGCGGACGGCACGCTCGCCGGAGCGTACGGACCGGTGGACCGCCGTTTCGAGCTCGCCTCGGTCACCAAGCCGCTGGCCGCCTACGCCGTGCTCGTCGCGTACGAGGAGGGCGCGGTCGAGCTCGACGAGCCCGCGGGGCCCGAGGGGTCGACGGTGCGGCACCTGCTCGCGCACACCTCGGGTCTGGCCTTCGACGAGCACCGCACCACGGCCGCGCCCGGCACCCGCCGTCTCTACTCCAACGCGGGCTTCGAGGTTCTCGGCGACCACATCGCCAAGGCCACCGACATCCCCTTCGCCGAGTACCTCAGGCAGGCGGTCCTGGAGCCGCTCGGCATGGGCTCCACAGACCTGCCGGGCTCCCCCGCCAAGGACGGTGTCTCGACGGCCTCCGACCTCGCCCGCTTCGCCGCCGAGCTGCAGGCGCCGCAGCTGCTGCACCCGCGGACCGTCGCCGAGGCGACCGCCGTCGTCCACCCGGGCCTCTCAGGCGTGCTTCCCGGCTATGGGCACCAGAAGCCCAACGACTGGGGCCTGGGCGTCGAGATCCGCGACGCCAAGTCCCCCCACTGGACGGGCTCTTCGTCCTCGCCCCGCACCTTCGGACACTTCGGCCAGTCCGGCACGTTCCTGTGGGTCGACCCGGAGGCGGGAGCCGCCTGCGTCGCGCTGACGGACCGGCCGTTCGGCCCGTGGGCGGTCGACGCCTGGCCGCCGTTCACGGACGCGGTGCTGGCCGAACTGCGCGCCGCCTAGCGCATCTCCCACACCAGGAACTCGGCCGCACCCTCCGCGGTCACCTCGCGGTCCCGGCATCCGGAGATCCGCGCCGCGTCGCCCGGTCCCAGCACGGCCGGGGCCAGCCGCACCTCACCGCGCACCACGTGCACGTACACCCGCGGCGCGTCCGGCAGGGCGCTGCGCTCCCCGTCCCGGAGCCGCCGTACGTGGAGCACGGCGCCGGCCCGCTCCAGCGCGTACGGCGTGCCGTCGGCGATGCCCCGCACCACCTCGTACTCCGGTTCTCCGCCCGGCCGCCGCGAGGGCTCCAGCCACATCTGCACGAAGACGAGCGGTACCCGCCCGTCGTTCCGCTCCACGTGCCGCACCCCGCTGCCCGCGCTGAGCCGCTGCACATCACCGGCGCGTACGGCGGTGGCGTGGCCCGCGGAGTCGCGGTGGGTGAGCTCACCCTCGACGACCCAGGTGACCAGCTCCACGTCCCGGTGCGGATGTTCCTCGAAGCCCGCCCCCGGCGCCAGCCGCTCCTCGTTGCAGGCCAACAGCGCCCCGAAGCGCACGTTGTCCGGGTCGTAGTGGTGTCCGAAGGAGAACGCGTGCAGCGTCTCGACCCCGGCCTCCGCGTCCCCGCCCCGATAGCGCTCCCGGGCCCGCCACACCTCGGTCATCCCACCACCGTAGCCCCGTCCCGCCCCCCGCCGCCCCGCACACCCGCCCTCATGAGGCAGGCTTGTCCCGTGCCTGATTCCGGATCCACCGACGCTCACCCCCACGCCGCGACCCTGCGGCGGCTGGAGAAGTCCTCCGGCCGCCTCGCAGCGAACGCCATCGCCCGCATGGACGAAACGCTGCCGTGGTATCGCGCCATGCCGCCCGAGAACCGGTCCTGGATCGGTCTCGTCGCGCAGGCCGGCATCGCGGCCTTCACCGAGTGGTTCCGGCACCCGGAGACCCCGCAGGCCATCAGCACCGACGTGTTCGGGACCGCGCCCCGCGAGCTGACCCGCGCCATCACGCTCCGCCAGACCGTCGAGATGGTGCGCACCACGATCGAGGTCATGGAGTCCGCCATCGACGAGGTGGCGGCCCCCGGCGACGAGTCGGCGCTGCGCGAGGCCCTGCTCGTCTACGCCCGCGAGATCGCCTTCGCCACCGCCCAGGTGTACGCGCAGGCCGCCGAGGCCCGCGGCGCCTGGGACGCCCGGCTCGAGTCGCTGGTCGTCAACGCCGTGCTGTCGGGCGAGGCGGACGAGGGCGCCCTGTCCCGCGCGGCCGCCCTCGGCTGGAACTCCCCCGAGCACGTCATCGTCGTCCTTGGCACAGCCCCCAACGGCGACAGCGAGTTGACGGTCGAGGCGATCCGCCGCGCCGCCCGGCACGCCAAGCTCCAGGTCCTCACCGGGGTGCTCGGCGACCGCCTCGTCGTGATCGCGGGCGGCAGCAACGACCCGATCCGTACAGCGAAGGCGCTGATCGGGCCGTTCGCCGCGGGTCCCGTGGTCGCCGGTCCCGTCGTCGGCGATCTGCTGTCCGCGACCCGGTCCGCGCACGCGGCGGCCGCGGGCCTGCGGGCCTGCGGTGCCTGGCCGGACGCCCCCCGCCCCGTCATCGCGGACGATCTGCTCCCCGAGCGGGCGATGGCGGGCGACGCCTCGGCGCGCGAGCAGCTGGTGGAGGAGATCTACAGACCGCTCGAGGAAGCCGGCTCGGCACTTCTGGAGACCTTGAGCGTTTATCTGGAGCAGGCGAGCAGTCTGGAGGGCGCCGCGCGGATGCTGTTCGTGCACCCCAACACCGTGCGCTACCGGCTCCGACGTGTGACCGATGTCACCGGATGGTCGCCCTCCGATGTACGTTCAGCGTTCACCCTGCGTATTGCGCTGATTCTGGGGCGTCTGGCCGACGCCGAATCGAAGCTCTAGCCTTTTGTTGGACACCCACAATTCCCCTGACGGTTCTTGGTCCCTGTCCCCACCGGCGGCACTGACCATCCACAAGAGAGAGTGTGAGAGTGCTCGTACTCGTCGCTCCCGGCCAGGGCGCCCAGGCGCCCGGCTTCCTGACCCCCTGGCTCGACCTTCCCGGCGTCACAGAACGCCTTGCGGAGTGGTCGGCCGTCACCGAACTCGACTTGGTGCACTACGGCACCAAGGCCGACGCGGAGGAGATCCGCGACACCGCAGTGGCGCAGCCCCTGCTGGTCGCCGCCGGTCTGATCTCCGCGCAGCAGCTGTTCGCGACGCCCGGCGACGTCGCCCGCCTCGCGGGAGCCGCCGCGGGTCACAGCGTCGGTGAGATCACCGTGGCCGCCGCGACCGGCGTGCTGAAGCCCGAGGCCGCCATGTCGCTCGTACGGCAGCGGGGCCTGGCGATGGCGAAGGCCGCGGCCGTGACCGAGACCGGCATGTCCGCGGTTCTCGGCGGCGACCCCGACGCCGTGGTCGCGCACCTGAAGGGCCTCGGCCTGACCCCGGCGAACATGAACGGCGCCGGGCAGATCGTCGCCGCGGGCACCGCAGAACAACTCACCGCCCTCGCCGAGAACAGGCCGGAGAAGGCCCGCGTCATCCCACTGAAGGTGGCAGGTGCGTTCCACACCCACCACATGGCCCCCGCGGTCGAGACCCTGGAGGCCCTGGTCCCCGATCTCGCGGTCGAGGACCCGAGTACGGCGTACGTGTCCAACAAGGACGGCGAAGTCGTCGCCACCGGCGGCGAGGTCGTGCAGCGCCTGGTCAACCAGGTGTCCAACCCGGTCCGCTGGGACCAGTGCATGGAGACGTTCCAGCGGCTCGGCGTGACGGCGATGATCGAGCTGTGCCCCGGCGGCACGCTCACCGGCCTCGCCAAGCGCGCCCTGCCCGGGGTGAAGACCGTCGCGCTGAAGACCCCGGACCAACTGGACGCGGCCCGCGAGCTCATCGCCACTGCGACATCAGCCGCTGCCGCGCCGGGCGCCTCGCCTTCCGACACGACCGCCGAATAGGAGCCGCGAACAGCATGACCGCGAAGATCAGACCCAGTAAGGGCGCCCCGTATGCGCGGATCCTCGGCGTCGGCGGCTACCGCCCCACGCGCGTGGTGCCGAACGAGGAGATCCTGAAGCACATCGACTCGTCCGACGAGTGGATCCGTTCGCGCTCCGGCATCGCGACCCGGCACTGGGCGGGCCCTGACGAGACGGTCGCCGAAATGTCCGTCGAGGCCGCGGGCAAGGCGATTGCGGCGTCGGGGATCACGGCCGAGCAGATCGACACGGTCGTGATCTCGACGGTCTCGCACTTCAAGCAGACCCCGTCCATCGCCACGGAGATCACGCACCGGCTCGGTTCGGGCAAGGCCGCCGCCTTCGACATCTCCGCGGCCTGCGCGGGCTTCGGCTACGGCTTGACGATCGCCAAGGGCCTTATCGTCGAGGGCAGCGCGGAGTACGTGCTCGTGGTGGGTGTCGAGCGCCTCTCCGACCTCACCGACATGACCGACCGCTCCACCGCCTTCCTCTTCGGCGACGGCGCCGGCGCGGTCGTCGTGGGCCCGTCCCAGGAGCCCGCCATGGGCCCCACCGTCTGGGGCTCCGAGGGCGACAAGGCCGACGTCATCACGCAGACCGTCGCCTGGGACGGCTTCCGTGTCGGCGACGTGGCGGAGCTTCCCCTCGGCGAGGACGGCGAGCTGAAGTTCCCGGCCATCCGCCAGGAAGGCCAAACCGTCTTCCGCTGGGCGGTGTTCGAGATGGCGAAGGTCGCCCAGCAAGCGCTGGACGCGGCCGGAGTCACCCCGGACGACCTGGATGTCTTCATCCCGCACCAGGCCAACATGCGGATCATCGACTCGATGGTGAAGACTCTCAAACTGCCGGAGCACGTCACGGTCGCCCGCGACGTGGAGACCACCGGCAACACCTCGGCCGCCTCGATTCCGCTCGCGATGGAGCGGATGCTGGCGACCGGGCAGGCGAAGAGCGGCGACACCGCGCTCGTCATCGGCTTCGGGGCGGGTCTCGTCTACGCCGCCACGGTCGTTACTCTCCCCTAGGCAAGATCCACCCCCGCATTCAGCGAAAGCGAAAACACAGAAGGAGCGCCGCCATGGCCGCCACCCAGGAAGAGATCGTCGAGGGTCTCGCGGAGATCGTGAACGAGATCGCCGGTATCCCCACCGAGGATGTCCAGAGCGACAAGTCGTTCACCGACGACCTGGACGTCGACTCGCTGTCCATGGTCGAGGTCGTCGTCGCTGCCGAGGAGCGCTTCGACGTGAAGATCCCGGACGACGACGTCAAGAACCTCAAGACCGTGGGCGACGCTGTCGACTACATCCTCAAGCACCAGGCCTGATCCAGCCGAGCGTTTGTCGCCACCCCGCGGTGGCGCCGTCGATTCGGACCCCTCGACACGTGGAGAAAGAATTCCTGTGAACGCGACCAATCGCACTGTGGTCGTCACCGGTATCGGCGCAACCACACCGCTGGGTGGCGACAGCGCATCGACCTGGGAAGGCCTGATCGCCGGACGCTCGGGCGTCAGCGCGCTCAAGCAGGACTGGGCCGTGGACCTCCCGGTGCGTATCGCCGCACAGATCGCCGTGGAGCCGGGCGAGATCATCGCCCGTCCGCAGGCGCGCAAGCTGGACCGCTCGGCGCAGTTCGCGCTGATCGCCGCCCGCGAGGCCTGGGCCGACGCGGGCTTCACCGCCAAGGCCGGCGAAGACGCCGCCATCGAGCCGGAGCGCCTGGGCGCGGTCATCGCCTCCGGCATCGGCGGTGTCACCACGCTGCTCGACCAGTACGACGTGCTCAAGGAGAAGGGCGTCCGGCGCGTCTCCCCGCACACCGTGCCCATGCTCATGCCGAACAGCCCCGCGGCCAACGTCGGCCTCGAGGTCGGCGCCCGCGCGGGCGTGCACACCCCGGTCAGCGCCTGCGCTTCGGGCGCCGAGGCCATCGGCTACGCGATCGAGATGATCCGCACCGGCCGCGCCGACGTGGTCGTCGCGGGCGGCACCGAGGCGGCCGTCCACCCGCTGCCGATCGCCGCGTTCGGCAACATGATGGCGATGTCGAAGAACAACGACGACCCGGAAGGCGCCTCGCGGCCGTACGACCAGGCCCGTGACGGCTTCGTGCTCGGCGAGGGCGCGGGTGTGGTCGTGCTGGAGTCGGCGGAGCACGCGGCCAAGCGCGGCGCCAGGGTGTACGCCGAGGCGCTCGGCCAGGGCATCTCCGCGGACGCGCACCACATCACGCAGCCCGAGCCGTCCGGCAGCGGCATCGCGCACGCACTGCGGAACCTGCTGGCCGGGAGCGACCTCAAGCCGTCCGAGATCGCGCACATCAACGCGCACGCCACGTCCACCCCGCAGGGCGACGTGGCCGAGATCAAGGCGCTGCGCAAGGTCTTCGGCGAGGACGTCGACCACATGGCCCTGTCGGCCACGAAGTCGATGACCGGTCACCTCCTCGGCGGCGCGGGCGGCATCGAGACGGTCGCCACCGTGCTCGCGCTGCACCACCGGCTCGCCCCGCCGACGATCAACGTCGAGAACCTCGACCCCGAGGCCGACGCGGACGTCGTACGCGGTGAGGCCCGTGTGCTCCCGGAGGGCACCATCGCGGCGCTCAACGACTCCTTCGGCTTCGGCGGCCACAACGTCGTCCTGGCCTTCAGGACCGTCTGAGCCTCCACACCTCAATCCCTGTGGGGGCGGGCCCGTCGGGTCCGCCCCCACAGGGATTTTCGCGGGTGGCCGCGGATCAGTCCGCGAAGCTCGCGAAGTAGCTGGCCGCCATGTCCTCGTCGCCGTGCCCCTGCCGCTCCGCGCGGCGCAGGCGTTCCAGGCCCGCCGCGGCCACGTCCAGCCGTACGCCGGCCTCCTCGCCCGCCTCCACGATCAGCCGGGCGTCCTTTCCGGCCGTTGAGACGGCGAAGTTCGGCGTGTAGTCGCCCGTCATGATGGCCGCGGCCTTGGCGCGGAGGTAGCCGCAGTCCAGCGCCCCACCCGCGATGGCGTCGAGGAAGCCCTGCGGCTCGACGCCCAGGCCCTCGGCGAGGGCGAGGGCCTCCGCGGTGCTGTTGTTGAGGGCCAGCACCCAGCTGTTGCAGACCAGTTTGAGGCGCGTGGCGGCGCCGCTGGCGCCGTCGTCGGCGATCCAGACCGTACGGCTGCCGATGGCCTCGAAGACGGGCGCCAGGGCGGTGCGGGCCTCCTCGGGCCCTGCGGCGAGTACGGTCAGCTGACCGTCCTCCGCGGGTTGGCGGGTGCCGAGGACCGGCGCGTCGACGAAGAGCAGGTCGTGTTCGCCCGCGAAGGCGGCGAGCGGTTCGAGGGCGTCGAGGCCCGCGGTGGTGGACTGGGCCCATACGGTCCCGGGGGCCAGGGCGGTGGCGGCGGAGCGCATGGTCCGGAGCGCGGCGGGACCGTCGTAGAGCATGGTCAGGACGACACCGGCGCCCTCGACGGCCGCGGCGGGATCGTCGGCGATACGGGCACCGTCGGCGGCGAGCGGTTCGGCCTTGTCGCGGGTGCGGTTCCAGACGCGGACGTCCAGCCCGGCGCGGCACAGGTTGCGGGCCATCGCCGCCCCCATGATGCCGGTGCCCAGCACGGCCACTGAGGTTCTGTCAGGCATAAGGGCACGCTACGGGGTTGAGCGCGCTCCAAGCGAAACCTGCCGCGCCCGGTGCTGCGCGCTTACGGACCGGGGGCGCTCACACCACCTGGTGCAGCCACCGGACCGGCGCGCCCTCACCCGCGTACCGGAAGGGCTCCAACTCGTCGTCCCACGGCTTGCCCAGGAGTCTGGCGATCTCGGCCTCGAGGTCGGTCTCGCCGCGGCCTGCTCTGGCGAGGGCGGCGCGCAGCCGGTCCTCGGGGATCAGAATGTCGCCGTGGATACCGGTGACGGCATGGAAGATGCCGAGGTCCGGCGTGGAGCTGTAGCGCTCGCCCTCGGCTGTGGGGCAGGGCTCAGCGGTCACCTCGAAGCGGAGCAGGTGCCAGCCGCGCAGGGCGGACGCGAGTTTGGACGCGGTGCCCGGCTCGCCCTGCCAGGAGAACTCGGCTCGCCATGTGCCTGGCGAGGCGGGCTGCCTGATCCAGTCGAGGCTGACGCGCACGCCGAGGACGCCCGCGACGGCCCATTCGACGTGCGGGCACAGCGCACGCGGTGCGGAGTGCACGTACAGAACTCCACGTGTCGTCACCGGGACCTCCAGTGTGGGACGAGGTTCGCCTTCCCCAGCGGCCTCGTGCCCGTACCGGTCGCGTCCGGGACAGCACCTGACATCCTGCCCCACGGGTCTCTTCCGTACCAGCTCCCGAGGTCACTTGCAGTAAACACTACGGAGAGCAAATCTCTGCAAAAGGGACAGCATGTGACGTGATGTAATTTACCGGGTTACCGGGAACGCACTCTCTCTCCTCTGGGTCGACGGGTCGTCAGGTCGCTGATCCCGAGGCGCAGCAGCCCGACGCCACGGGGAAAAGCTACCGTGCGGCAGAGGCCCAGGTGTGACGTACCGTCGGTCCCGAGCAGATATCGACGAAGCTTTCACTCGCCGGGACGTCACGTAACCTTCGATCGGGGAACGTCCGATCGGCCCAATACGTCCTCCTGGTGGGAAAGCGGGAGGAAGCCCTTGCCGCCGCTGGAAGGGGGAACGCGGATGCGGGAAGGCCACGAGCGCGCAGACCGGCGCGCACTCCGGCGCGAGCGCCGGGGCCGTGCCGCCGCAGCTCTCGTGGTGGCGGCGGTGCTCGTCGGGGCCCCCTCGTTCACCGGATGTGACGACGACAGTGACGAGCGGGCGGGCGGGCGGTCCGCGGCGGCCACCCAACGCCCCCGCCCCAAACCCACCCCTCTGTGGGACACGAGTCCCGGCTCGATCGCTGCGCTGGGTGACTCCATCACCCGCGGCTTCGACGCCTGCGGCATACTCACCGACTGTCCCGAGGTGTCCTGGTCGACGGGGACGGATCCGCAGGTCGGGAGCCTGGCGCAGCGGCTGCTCAAGGATCCGGCGCGGAGCAGCTGGAACCACGCGAGGAACGGGGCCCGGATGGCCGACCTGCCGGGGCAGGTCGCGGCGGCCGTCACCGAAAGGCCGGAGCTGGTGACCGTGATGCTCGGGGCGAATGACGCGTGCCGCGACAGCACCGCTCTGATGACCCCGGTCGCCGCCTTCCGCGCCGACTTCGAGACCGCGCTCAAGAGACTCCGGCGCGCGCTGCCCAAGACGCAGGTATATGTGGCGAGCATCCCGGATCTCAAGCGGCTGTGGGCCGAGGGACGGCAGAGCGCGTTCGGCAAGCAGGTGTGGAGGCTGGGGATCTGCGCCTCGATGCTGAGCGAGCCTGATGCGACGGACCAGGCGTCGGCTGACCGCAGGCAGCAGGTGTACGACCGGGTGGTGGCGTACAACTCCGCGCTGAGGGAGGTCTGCGGCAAGGACCCGCTGTGCCGGTACGACGGCGGAGAGGTCTTCCGTTACCGCTTCACCGGCGCGCAGCTGAGCAGGTGGGACTGGTTCCACCCGAGCAGGAACGGTCAGGAGCGGCTGGCGGACATGGCGTACCGGAGGATCACGGCGAGGGAGTAGGTGGAGCGGGTGGAGCAGGTGGAGTAGAGGGAGCAGGTGTTGTAGCCGCGGGCTGTTCACGGAACCCGCGGGCGGTCTGCGGTGTAACAGAAGCAGAACCGTCCGAAGCGGGGGAGTGATTCAGATGCGCAATGCAGCAACCGCCACCGCCACCGTCAGTACCGAAAGTGCGGCTCGTGAGGCGCGGGTGGCGCGTGCCGCCAGTACCGCTTGCGGCGCCCGCAGTGGCCCGAGCGCCCGAACTGTCGGCACTGCCGCCGTTCCTGCCGCTCCGTCACGCCCTCGCGTCGAGGGTGGTGGTCAGCCGTCGGTCGGCGACCGAGCGCCCGGCCTCCACCGCGTAGGTGCCGGGGACGAAGCGCCAGGTGGCCTTCTGCTCGTCCCAGACCTCGAACGCCCGGCGCCGGAGCGGGATGGCGGCCCTGACGGTCTCGCCGGGGGCGGCCTCGACCGAGGCGAAGCCCGCGAGCCAGCGGGTGGGGCGATCAGACGATTCGTCGGCGAAGGCCTGGCTGCCGGCAGAGGTCTGGCTGCCGGCGGGGGCGCCTTCCACCTGGGCTCCGTCGGTGGGCGCGAGGTAGATCTGGACGACCTCGCGGCCTGGGCGCGTTCCCGTATTGCGGACGTGGACCGTGACCGTGGTGGGCCCGGCGCCGGAGAGTTCGATGCCCTGGTACTCCCAGGTGGTGTAGCCGAGGCCGTGGCCGAAGGGGTACGCGGGCGTGGCGCCCGCCCTCTCCCAGGCGCGGTAGCCGATGAAGACGCCCTCGTCGTAGGGGAGTTCGCCACCGTCGGGCACGACCCGGGTCACCGGGGCGTCGGCGCGGGCGGCCGGCCAGGTGGTGGGCAGGCGGCCGCCCGGTTCGTGGTCGCCGAGCAGGACGCCCGCGAGGGCCGCGCCCGCCTCCTGCCCGGGGAACCAGCCGAGGAGCACGGCCGAGACCTTCTCGCGCCACGGAAGCTCCACCGGCGAGCCGGAGTTGACGACGACGACGGTGCGCGGATTGGCGGCGGCCACCCGGTGTACGAGCGCGTCCTGGCGGCCGGGCAGTGCGAGGGTCGTGCGGTCGAAGCCCTCGCTCTCCACCCGCTCGGTGGTGGCGACCACCACGACCGCGGTGTCGGCGGCGGCCGCGGTGGCTACGGCCTCCTCCATCAGCTCGTCGGGGTCGCGCACCGGGTCGCCGTGGACCAGTGCGCAGCTGACGGCGGGCAGCGGGGCGTCGGGGAACTTGGCGACCGTGCAGGTCAGGGAGATCTCGACGGGCTCGCCCGCGGTCAGTTCCAGTTCGCCGCGCGGGATCGGCGAGCCGGAGAAGGCCTCGAAGAGATCGTCGTGGCCGGGCTCCTGGACGCCCTCGAAGAGGACCCGGCCGCCGACCGTGAGGGTGAAACCGCCGAGTCCCTTGGTGCCGAAGGCATGGCCGCCGCTCTCGCGCGGGGTGAAGGTGCCGGCGATCTCGAGGGTGTGCAGCGCCTCGTAGCGGACGCCCTCGGGGAAGTCGCCCAGCCACTGCACCTGGCCGTTCGGCAGCGGTTCGCCGCCGAGCTCGCGCCCTTCGGCGTCCCGGCAGACGGCGCGCAGCTCGAATCCCGTGTCCGCGACGGCGAGTTCGTCGCTGGGGTCGGCGCCGAGGGCGTAGCTGAGCCCGATGCCCTCGGGGAGCGCGGCCCGGAGCCCGTCGAGCGGGGAGACGACGTGGTGAGGGAAGACCTCGGCGGAGCCGCCGCCGAGGATCCGGGCGTCGCGGGCGGCGGCGCCGATGAGGGCGACCGTGCGGACGCGGGCCGTGTCGATTGGCAGGACCTGCTGCTCGTTGCGTACGAGGACGAAGGCGCGGCGGGCGATTTCGCGGGCGAGTGCGTCACCGTCGACCGCCGCGGGGAAGTCACCGGGCGCGACGGCGGCGGGTGCGCCGTCGAGGGCGCCGACGCGGGCGGCGAGGCGGAGCACGTTCCGTACGGCACGGTCGACGGCGGACTCGTCGACCCGGCCGTCCCGTACTGCGGCGGCGAGGGCCTCTCCGTAGACGGTCGTGGGCCCGGGCATGGCCACGTCCAAGCCGCCGTTGATCGCTCCCGTGGTGTCGCGGGCGGCCATCCAGTCGGAGACGACGATGCCGTCGAAGCCCCACTCTCGCCGCAGGACGTCGTGCTGGAGCCGGCGGTGGGCCGTCATCGTGGTGCCGTTGACCGAGTTGTAGGCGGACATGATCCCCCAGGGGCGGGCGCTCTTCACGATGGCCTCGAAGGGGGCGAGGTAGAGCTCGCGCAGCGGGCGCGGCGGGACCTTGTTGTTCACGGTGAAGCGCTCGGTCTCGGCGTCGTTGGCGACGAAGTGCTTCACGGTGGTGCCGACGCCGCCCTCCTGGACACCCCGCACGTAGCCGGTGCCGATCTCACCGGTGAGGTACGGGTCCTCGGAGTAGCACTCGAAGTGGCGGCCGCCGAGCGGCGAGCGATGCAGGTTGACGGTCGGTGCGAGGAGGACGTGGACCCCCTTGCGGCGGGCCTCCTGGGCGAGGAGGTGGCCGGCGCGGCGGGCGAGTTCCGGGTCCCAGGTGGCGGCGAGCGCGGTGGGGCTGGGCAGGGCGACGGATGGGTCGGCGGCGGTCCAGCGCACCCCGCGTACGCCGATCGGGCCGTCGGACATGACCAGGGACCGCAGCCCGATCCCGGGGATTGCGGGCAGCGACCAGGTGTCCTGACCGGCGAGCAGCCGGGCCTTCGTGTCCAGATCGAGCTTGCCGAGCGCGCTCTCCACCACAGCCTCGCGGGCGGCGTCCTGACCCGCTGCCGGTTTGCGAGCAGCGGACCGAGCCGCATTCCGTTCTGCGTCCCGCGTGGTCATCGTCGACCCCCTCGGAATGGCCCGGATTCTGAATGGTCCGGATGGGGAGCATCCTGGCCCCGTTACCGTGCGAGCGGTAGGTGTTGTCATCGTTTCGTTACCAATCGGGGGTGGATAGGCTCGGCTCGTGGCGGAGCAGCGGCAGTCGGGACGGTGGGGCGGCGGGCGCGAGGCGCGCAGCGAGGAACGGCGGGAGGCCATCCTGCGGGCGGCCATGGCCGTCATCGCCGAGCGCGGGTACCGGGGGGCCTCCCTCAGCGCGGTCGCCGAGCGAGTCGGGCTCACCCAACAGGGGTTGCTGCATTACTTCCCCACCAAGGCGGCGCTGCTCGTCGCGGTGCTCGAAGCACGAGACGAGTGGGACACCCAGCGCGCCGCGAAGCCCGGCGGCGAGGCGTGGCCGCTGGACCTCTACGCCTCGCTGGTCGAGTACAACGCGACGCGGCAGGGCATCGTCCAGACCTTCTCCGCCCTCTTGGGCGAGAGCGTGACCGAGGGCCACCCGGCACAGGAGTTCTTCCGGCACCGCTACGAGTTGGTGCGCGAGGATGCGGCCGCCGCGCTGCGCGGCGAGTTCGGCGAGCGGCTGCCCGGGGGGCTCACGCCGGAGCAGGCGGCGCCGCTGCTGATCGCGGTGATGGATGGGATGCAGTTCCAGTGGCTGCTGGACCCGGAGGCGGTGGACATGCCCGCGGCCTTCCGTGCCCTCGTCTCCCTGCTGCGGCAGGGGAATCAGGGCCCGGCAACCGACCGCTGAGGCGACGCGGGCAACCGGCCGCAGGGTGAGGGGCTGCCAACTGCGGTGCCGGCTCCGCCCCGTTCGCGGTCGAGGACCCCATGGGGTACCTCCTAGGGCGGAAGGAGTGCGGCGCAACGCATGTGGCTCGTCGGCATCGGCGCGGATGACCGACCGGCCGATGCGGTGAGTCCGGCACATCGCCTCAGGCGTGGTTCAGCGGCCGTGGGCGTAGCCGCCGTGGGCGGCGAGGCGGAGGCGCGTCCGGTGGTCGCTGCCGGACGGCGCGCGCTGCTTCGCCCTCCTCTCGACCACGGTGGCGTACGCGCAGTCGAGTGCGGCATCCGTGAGGGTTCCGATCGCCTCGAAGGCCCGATGGGAGAGCTGCTGCGTCTGCGCCAGCCTGAGGACCTCCTCCTTCCACAGCACGCTCGCCGCCGCGACGACTTCCTCCGGAGTCGGCGGGGGGCGGAATTCCTCGCGCGGGTGCTCGGCGGCCTTTGTGGTCTTCGTGGTCTTCGTGTTCATGGCGGTCTTCTCCTTGGTTCCAGTGTCGCGCCCGCCCTGCGGAGCTGTGAATTCTGTGAGTTCTGTGAGCGATGAGGCCGGTGTGTCTGGATGTCCTGCCCGCCCGGGCGAAATACTGCGTCGCATTCCAGTGACGTGATCGACTTCCGACGCGACCGGAGGACCCCCCATGAGATCGATATCCGCCCGCATAGCCGTACTTGGCGCCGCGCTGGCTCTGTGCGCACCCGTGGCCACGGCCACCTCCGCCGCCGCGTCCCCCGATGCGCCCGCGCTCACCGTGGAGGAGCAGCGGCTGGCGAAGCCCGCGGCTCAGGAGATCCTGCGGCGCAGCGGATTCGACGTGCTGGCACCGGAGTTCGCGCGGGCGCTCGGCGGCGTACGGTCGTACGGCGAGGCCGCGCGGCTCACCGGCCGGTCCGGGCAGCGGCTGTGGGAGCGCGCCGTCGACCGGGTGCAGGGTCGCGGTCCCGCGGGCGGGGATCTGAGCCGGGACGACGACAGGCCGCTGTACTGGGCACGGCTCGGTATGAGCAGGGCGCTGCGGGAGTGGACCCCGGCCTTCGATCTGTCCGAGGAGCGGCGCGCCGCGCTGATCGCCCGCCTCGAGCGCACGTCACGCGGACAGGACTCCATCGAGCTGCCCGCGGGCAGCGACGTCAAGCGGATCGTGGTCACCGGCTTCGATCCGTTCCAGCTGGACGCGGACATCCGCCGCAGCAACCCGTCGGGCGCGGCGGCACTCGCGCTGGACGGCACCACGATCCGTACGGCGTCGGGGCCGGCCCGGATCGAGACCGCTGTCTTCCCCGTCCGTTGGGGCGACTTCGCGGACGGGAGGGTCGAGCGGACGCTGCTGCCGCACTTCCGGAGCGGTCCCCGGCAAGTGGACATGTTCACCACCGTCAGCCAGGGCCGGGTCGGGCGGTTCGACGTCGAGCGCTTCAACGGGGCCTGGCGCGGCGGCTCCCCGGACAACGCGAATGTGTCGCGCACCGAGACCGTGCCGATTCCGGACGGGATCCCGACCGTCGAGCCGCAGCCGCAGTGGACGGCGACCAGCCTGCCGTACCGGGCGATCGTGGACGCGGACACCGGCGAGTTCCCGGTGTACGACAACACGGCCGTCACGGAGATCCCGGCGGGCGGCAGCGAGCCGGTGAACCGGCCGGACGGGCCGACTCCTGGCTCCACGGCCCGCGCGGGCGGCGGCGGCAGCTACCTGTCCAACGAGATCGCGTACCGCGCGACCCTGCTGCGCGACGCGCTGCGGCTGAAGGTCCCGGGCGGGCATCTCCACACGCCCGTCCTGCAGTTCGGCGCGGGCAACACCGATCCCTCCACGGGTCAGGTCACCGACCCCGACTTCGTCCACAACCGGCTGGCCATCACCGCCCAGGTGCGGGCGGTCATCGGAGTCGGCGCGGGCACCCTGCCGCCGGTTCACTCCCCGGATACCGACTGATCGGAGGTGTTCGCCCCTCCTCCTGCAGCACAACGTGCCTACGACGCCACCAGCCTGACGGGATGTTGACAAACGTGATCTTTCCCGAGGGAGTGCAGGGGGCGGGTGCCCTGGATTCGGGGAGGGGCGGGGCAGGGGGCAGGGTCCGTCAGACCGGCCCAGCGGCGGCAGGGGGCTATGTGCCGACCAGCCAGGCGAGCACATAGCCCTCGCCGTTGAGGGCGAAGTGCAGCGCCGCCGGGGCGATCAGGCTCCCGGAGCGGCGGCGCAGCTCGCAGAAGATGACGCCGCCGACGGCCGTGCCGACGACCGCCGCCGCGACGGACAGCGCGATCCCGGTCGTACCGGTGCCGAAGACTGACCCGACCGCCGCGTTGGCCCGGGAGAGGCCGAGCGACGGCAGTACGTGCCAGAGCCCGAACAGCAGCGAGGAGACGGCCGTGGCCCACGTGGTACCCCACCGCCGTACGAGCATCGCCCACAGGACGCCGCGGAACGCGGTCTCCTCGAGCAGCACGGTGCCGAACGGCACGCGGACCAGTACGCGCGCCACCAGCTCGCCCGAGGACAGGCTCTCGACGCGTTCGTCCAGGAAGGCGTCGCGCGTGAAGGGAATGGCGAGCCCGATCCCGTAGACGAGGAGGACGGCACCGGCCAGCACCAGGCCCCAGCGCAGGCCGCGGCGGGCCGTTTCGCGGCCGAGCCCGAGATCGGACCAGGTGAGGCCGTCCCAGCGGGCGATCAGCAGCAGCAGGGCCGTCACGACCAGGCACAGCGGTACGTACCAGACCTCTGCAAGGCGGTTGGTGAGTGTGTTCGTGGCGGCGAGCACCGCGACGACCAGGAGGATGCGCATGACCGCACCAGCATCGCGTACTAGTCCTGGGACGGCGCGGCAGGCTTCGCCAGGGGGTCGGGCGTGGCGGCGTCCTCGCCCGCACCGTCGTCCCCGTCGCCGGCGCCATCCCCGCCTTCGCCCAGGAGGTCGCGGGCCAGGAGCGTCGCGCCCGCGACCGCGCCGGGCATGAGGAAGACGGCCACGAGCGGCAGCAGGAAGAGCAGCACCAGGGGCACGCCGAAGCCGAGGGCCAGCGTCCGGCGGCGGCGCAGCAGGGCGAGGCGCGGCTTGAGGCGGATGCCGCGGCGCTGGAGGGCAACTGCGGTGAGCTCTTCCGCGAGGAAGAAGCCGGAGACGCAGAAGCCGAGCACGGGGATCACGGTCTGGCCGATGACGGGGAGGAAGCCGAGGGCGAAGAGCAGCACCCCGTAGCAGACCAACCGCAGCACGACGGACAGGCTGTCGACGGCGGAGATCAACAGCTCGCGCCAGAGCGGCAGTCCGGACTCGGGGGCGGTGCCGTCCTCGGTGATGTCGACCTGCTCGGACAGCGACTCGTAGAAGGGCTGGCCGATCAGCAGGGTCACCGCGGTGAAGGAGACGACGGCGAGCAGCAGGCCGAAGGCGCAGAGCAGGGCGGTGAGGAAGCCGCGGAAGAGGGCCTGCCAGGGCGAGCCCCAGTCGTCGGCGAAGGGCGTCGCCCAGGCCGTCAGGTCGCCGGCCCAGAAGCCGAGGCCGACGAGCGCCGCACCGTAGAACACGAGGGTGATGAGGCCGGGCAGCAGCCCGAAGCCCCACCAGCGACCGTGCCGGGCCACCCAGCGCTGGCCCTTGATGAAGTAGCCGAAGCCCAGCCCCAGATCGCGCATGGGGGCAGCCTAGTTGTCAGCGGCTCACTGCGTCGAAGCGAGCGGTGGCGAGCACGGAGCCGTCGGCGGCGACCAGGCGGGCGGCGGAGAGGGTGTCCGGGTCGACGGAGGCCGGGCCGCCCCAGTAGCCGTGGCCGTCCTTCAGGGTGTACGAGCCGACGGCCGTGGTGCTGCCGTCGGTGCGCTCCAGCTCGCAGGTGACCTTGCCGCTGACGTTGCCGCTGACCTTGCCGTCCCGCACCTTGCCGCCGGGCGAATCACCATAATCCTGGTGCCCGTAGCCCTCCAGGTCGACCGACATGTAGATCCAGCCGGGTGAGCCGGGGTGGGCGAAGACCTGCCCGACCCGGTGGCCTCCGGTGGTGAAGTCGGCAGCGAGGAGGGTCTGTTGGGCAGCGGACGTGGACGCGGGCCGCGAGCCGTCGGTGGCGGCGCCGACCGCCCAGCCGCCGAAGCCGAAGGCCGCGGCGATGGCGGCGGCGGCCGCGGCGAGCCGGAGCCTGCGGCGGCGCCGCTGATGCCGCTGCAGCTCTCCGGAGACCTGCATCCGGCTCAGGACGCGCTTCTCGAAGCCGACAGGCGGCTCGCTGCCGGGCAGCAGGCCCAGCAGGCCGTCCACGGCGAGCGTGAGCTGCTCAATGTGCTCCCGGCACGCCGGGCACCGGTCGAGGTGGGCGATGGCCGCGGCCCGCTCCTGGGCGGGGAGTACGCCGAGCGCCAGCTCTGCACCGAGGCCGTCCCGCAGCTCCTCGCACGTCAGGTCGCGGTCGCGGGCGGCGCGGTCGTGGCCGTAGTCGCGGTTACGGTCGCGCTCGCGGTCACGGTCGTCGTCATTCATGGCCGGCTCGCTTCGTCCCCCGCTCCCAGAGCGGTGCGCAGTTTCCTCGTGGCCGTCCTGATCCGTGTCTTGGCGGTGCCCAGCGGGATGTTCTCCGATTCCGCGACCTGCTGGGCGGTCATCCCGTAGATCCCGGCCATCACCAGGGCCCGGGCCTGCTCGCGCGGCAGGGCCGCCAGCGCCGTACGGATGCGGTGCGCCGACTCGGCGGCGACGGCCCGCTGCTCCGGGGTCTCGGTCACCATGATGTCGAGGAGGGCGTCGAGGTCCTCCGGAGCGACCGGGGTGGACCTGCGGGCGCGGACGGCGTCGATCGCCAGGTTGTGCGCGATGGCCGTCAGCCAGGTCTTCACGGAGCCGCGCCGCGAGTCGTACATCTGGGCGTGCCGCCATGCCCGTTCGAAGGTCTGCTGGGCGATGTCCTCGGCCAGCTGCGGGTCGCCGACGACGGCGATGGCGGCGCCGTAGACGGTGCGCTGGAAGCGGCGTACGAACGCGACGGCGATCTCCGGGTCGCCGGTCGTGAGCCCGGCGAGCAGCGTCTCGTCCGCGGCCCGGCCGAGGGGGAGGCCCATCCTCATGTCCCTGGATACGGCCGGGGCGGGCGGAGGGATTGCTCCGGGCCGCTCCGCGTGCGCGCACACGGCCCATTCTCCCAGCTCGGCAATCCCGGGGCGCGGCTCGTCCGTAACCACTACATGCGAACATGCGCAACCACGACAGGGCTGAGAAGACAATGATCAGGAGAAGCGCGGGGCTGGGGATCGCGGGGGGAGTGCTGGCGGGTGTCCTCGTGGCGTGCGGGGGCGGCGGGGACGGCAACGGGAACGGGGGCGCGGAGACCACGTCCCCGCCCGCCGGGCGAGGGACCGGCGACAAGACGGCGACCAGGGTGGACGTGGACATGAAGGACTTCACGCTGCAGCTGTCCAAGAAGACCTTCACGGCGGGTGACTACACCTTCGTCGCGAAGAACAACGGGAGTAACGACCACGCCCTGGAGATCGAGGGTCCGGGCGGCGAGGAGAAGACCAGGACGCTGGAACCCGGGGAGTCGGCGAACCTCGACGTGACCCTGCGGGACGGCACGTACAAGGTCTACTGCCCGGTCGACGCACACGATGACCTGGGCATGAAGACCCAGATCACGGTGGGCGGCGGCGGGCCCGCCGAGCAGGACACACCCGATAGGCCCGGCTACGGAGGGTGATCGAACGCCATGCGCAGTCGCATCGCTTTCCTCGTCCTCATCGCTCTGCGGCTGGCGGGCGCCGGGCTGACCGCGGCGATGGCCGCGATCCATGTGTACCTGTGGGACGAGGGCTACCGGAATCTGGCCACCATCGGCGAACTGTTCCTGGTCAACGGGGTCGTGGGCGGGCTGCTCGCCGTGGTGCTGCTGGTTGCGGGCGTTCGCCGGCTGGGGATCGTGGCGGCGCTCGGGGCGCTGTTCACGGCGGGGACTCTCGGCGCGCTGGTGCTCAGCCTGACCTCCGGCCTCTTCGGCTTCACGGAGTCCATCGACGCCCCGTGGGTGACGACCACGATCGCGGTCGAGTCGGCCGGGACCGTCGTCCTGGCGGCAATCCCGCCGGTCGCACACCTCGCCGTACGTGCCGACGCACGTCACGGCGGGTCCGCGCCGAGGGCCACCCCCCGCACACCCGGGCACGGGGAACGGCCCTCGGCAGGGCGGCAGGACGTCAGATGACGCTGAGGTCCACCCTGATGTTGCCGCGGGTGGCGTTGGAGTACGGGCACACCTGGTGCGCCGCCTCGACGAGCTGCTCCGCGGTGGCCCGGTCCACGTTCGGGATCGAGACCTCGATCGCGACCTCGATGCCGAAGCCGCCCGCTTCGGTCTTGCCGAGGCCGACCTTGGTGGTCACACGCGAGCCCGAGATATCGGCCTTCTCCCTGCGGGCGACGACGCCGAGCGCGCCCTGGAAGCAGGCGCCGTAGCCGGCGGCGAAGAGCTGCTCCGGATTGGTGCCGGCACCGCTGCCACCCAGCTCCTTGGGCGGGTTGACGACGACGTCGAGGTTGCCGTCGTCCGAGGCGACGCGGCCGTCGCGGCCGTTCTCGGCGGTGGCGACCGCGGTGTAGAGGACGTCTATGGTCTGGACGGACATGTGGCGAGATCCTTCTGGTTTTTGCACACAAGGGTGCGGGCGCCGCGACTCGCGCCCACGGTCGCGACGGTCTGGGGGGTGCCTGACGCGCCCCCGCACGGGGCCCGTCAGGCACCGGGGTGGTTCAGCGGTTCAGCGGTTCAGCGGTTTGAGCAGCTTGAGCGGTTCAGTCGCCGAGGGAGACGATCATCTTGCCGACGTTCTCGCCACGGAGCATGCCGAGGAACGCGTCCACCGCGTGGTCGATCCCCTCGACGACGGTCTCGCGGTACTTCAGCTCGCCGGAGCGGATCCAGCCGGACACTTCCTGTACGAACTGGGGCTGCAGCGCGTCGTGGTCCCGGACGAGCAACCCCTGCAGCCGGAGCCGCTTGCCGATGACGAGGGCGAGGTTGCGCGGTGCGGGGGTGGGCTCGGTCTCGTTGTACTGCGCGATCATTCCGCAGATCGTGGCGCGGCCGTGCACGTTGAGAGAGCTGATGGCCGCCTCCAGGTGCTCACCGCCGACGTTGTCGAAGTAGACGTCGATGCCGTCGGGGGCGGCTTCCTTGAGCTGCTCGGCCACCGGGCCGCGCTTGTAGTTGAAGGCGGCGTCGAAGCCGTACTCCTCGACCAGGAGCTTGACCTTCTCGTCGGAGCCCGCGCTGCCGATGACCCGCGAGGCGCCCTTGAGCTTGGCGATCTGGCCCACCTGGCTGCCGACCGCGCCCGCCGCTCCGGAGACGAAGACGGCGTCGCCCTCCTTGAAGGAGGCGACCTCCAGCAGACCCGCGTAGGCGGTCAGGCCCGGCATGCCGAGGACGCCCAGGTAGGCGGGGAGGGGCGCGAGCCCCGGGTCCACCTTCGTCGCGTGCTTGGCGTCGAGGACGGCGAACTCGCGCCAGCCGAAGGGGTGCAGGACATGGTCACCGGCCGCGATGCCCTCGGCGTCCGAGGCGATGACCCGGCCCACCGCACCGCCCTGCATGGGCTCGTCCAGCTGGAACGGCGGCACGTACGACTTCACGTCGTTCATCCGGCCGCGCATGTACGGGTCCACGGACATGTGGGTGTTACGGACCAGCAGCTGGCCGGGTCCCGGCGCGGGGATCTCGGCCTCGCGCAGGGCGAAGTCCTCGGGCTTCGGCCAGCCGTGCGGGCGGGCCACCAGGTGCCATTCGCGGCCGGTCTTCGGCAGTTCGGACATGGAGCGGGTGCCTCCTTGCTGCCACGGCTTCCGATCGCCGCAGCAAAATGCTTCAGAAACTGAAACAACCATGCGCCTGGATGTTTCAGGTTGTCAAGCAAACCGGTAGCCTGAGCGTCATGGTCCCTCGCACCGACCCCCTGACCTTCGAGGTCGTCGAGCTCATCGGCGCCGTCGTGGCCCGCTACCACGAGGAGTACGAGGACGCTGCCGCCAAGCACTCCCTCACGGGCGCGCAGGCGCGGGTGCTGTGGCTTCTCGCTCACGAGCCGATGCCCATGCGGCGGATAGCTCAGCAGCTCAAGTGCGAACCGTCGAACATCACGGGCATCGTCGACCGGCTCGAGACGCGCGGGCTCGTCGAGCGCCGGCCCGACCCGGCCGACCGCCGCGTGAAGCTCGCCGCTCCGACGGACGAGGGGCGGGAGACCGCGTCCCGGCTGCGGGACGCGCTGGACTTCGCGCGCGAGCCGCTGGGCGGTCTGACGACCGTCGAGCGCACGATGCTGCGGGACCTGCTGCGCAGGATGCTGGGCGAGGACGCCCCGGGGTCCTGACGCGCGGGCGCGGGGGCGTGCGCCGGCCCGGCCCCGGGGGCTTCGTCGGGGTGGTGGGTCAGGCCCCGCGCACCGGACAACGGCCGGGTCCCGGCGCAGAAGTCAGTGAGCGGCGTGCCTCAGGTGCAGAACCACAGGAACCGGGTGCACGTCGGCTCCGGGTCGGGCTCAGGCTGCTTACTGGAGGGGGCAGGATCCGGGTCCTGAGGAGGCGGGGGTGGCGGCTGGGACGGGGTGGAGACCGCTCGGGAAGCCTTGGCGGTGGAGGGGGGAGACGAGGACGAGGCGCGGGGGCTCGGTGACTTGCCGGCCTTCTTCTCCTTCTTGTCCTTGTCCACCGCGCTCTTGCTGCTCGACGGGCTGTCGCTCGGTTCGCCGCTTTCGGAGCCGGGGCCCGTACTGCTGGACGCGCTGGGGGTCTTGGTGCCGTTCTGGTCCTCGGACACGGCTGCCGAGGACTCATCGTCCTCCGAGAAGGGGCTGGGGAGGGCTCCTTCCGTGGCGACTTCCGCGACGGTCATGCCGACCAGCGCGAAGCCGAGCACAGCGCTGGTGACGACCACGACGCGGCGGCCACGCCGACCGCGGCGCGCACGCCGCCCGCGGGGCGCGGCCCGCTTGGCGCGGGACGAGCGGCGGTGGGCGCGACGCCCTCCGGCAGGCACGTCGGGGCCGGTCTCGGGTGACTCCTCTTCCGCCGCTGCGAACTCGGGGAGTGGCGCCAGGTCCTCCATGGGCCTTCCGCACCCCGGGCAGGACAGAGCCCCGTTGAGGTGTCGTCGGCAGAAAGAGCAGTAATCCATCGCGCACGCAGGTTATGGGGTCACGGGTAACGATTACATCGGTGTCCTGTGAGGATTCCGTGTTGGACCGCGTGCCGAGCAGACGGATACACAGACAGAAGGGACCGATTGCCGCGGGATGGCTGCGGATCACGTCGCCTGCGGCAGGCTCCTCCCCCACCCCGCCCCTGTGGGGCTGCGGCGGCTGCGGCGCAGGACCGGAGCCCGTGGGCAAGGGGCGCAGCCCCACAGTTGCGGGGTGGGGCGCCACCACCGGCGGGCACCGGCGCCGTTCGCCCCGCGCCGCCTAGCGCCACGGCTCCTGCAGTTCTCCGCGCAGTCGCTGCGCCCGTAGCACCAGTTCCAGCTCGAAGCGGCGGTCCGGATCGTCCACGTCGTCGCCCCACAGCTCGCGGATCTGCCGCAGCCGGTAGCGGACCGTCTGCGGGTGGACCCCCAGCCGGGCCGCGACCTCCGGCGCGCCGCCGCGCGTCTCCAGCCAGGCCAGCAGCGTTTCGGCCAGCCGGCGCCCGTGCGCGGGCCCGCACTCGGCCAGCGGTGCGAGACGGCGCCGCGCCAGGTCGTCGACCAGTTCCTCCGGCGGCAGCAGGACGAGCGCCTCGGTGTGCTCGGTGCAGTACAGCACCTGGCCCGAGGGCAGCAGCCCGCGGTCCATCAGCCGTACCGCGGTCCCAGCCCAGCGCAGCGACTTGGCCGCCTCGGCCAGCGGCACCGGCGGCCCGATCGCCCCCGACCAGCCCGCCATCGCGCGGCGCAGCAGCTCCGCCCGCCCCGCCGCGTCCGGCTCGGGCACCACCATGCGCGGCTGTTCGCACTCCATGTCCAGGAGTACGTCGTGGCCGACGGCGGGGGCGACCGCCTCCCGCGCCGGGCGCAGCAGCACCGCCACCGCCACCTGCGAGGGCAGCTGCCAGCCGATCCTGGCCGCGTGCTCCGCGAGCGCGTCCGTGGGGTCGCCGCGGTGCTCGGACAGCAGAAGCTCGATGAGCTTGCGCTGGAGCCGCAGCCGTTCCCCGGCCTGCCGGGCGATGGCCTCGGCGTAGCCGCGTACGGACTGGGCCACCAGACCGTCGAGATACTCGAAGCCGGACTCCACGAGCTCGTACATCGCGGGTGGCGGGATCTCGACTTTCTGCCCGATCTCGGCGAGCCTGCGCCAGGCGAGCCGCACCCCGAGCCGGTAGATGGCCTGAAGCGAGTCGAGGCTGCGGCCCTGGATGACTTCGCCGCGCCCGAAGTCCTGGAAGACCTCGGGGTGGACGCTCGCCGACTCCGTCCCCGCGGTCAGGTGCTCGACGAAGTGCGCGAGCGCTCGCCGTATGCCGATCAGGGCCATCGGCTCACCCGACTCGTCGAGGACCACCGGCAGCCCGGGGAACTCGCGGCGGATCTCGCTCAGGATGTCCTGGGCCAGCTGGGGCAGTTCATTCGTGGCGAGGGCGGCGAACTGGCGCACCCGTACGCGCGGTACGTCCTGCCAGACGGAGCGCGCGGCCACGGCTCACGGCTCCGGCTGCTGCGAGTCCGGCCCTTGCGAGTCCGGCTGCTTCGAGTCCGGCTGCCGCTGGTCCTGCTGCGACGAGCCCGCGGTCCCGTGGGGGAAGGACACCAACGGCACGTTGGGCTGCTCCGGCGTGGCGCTCAGAGCGGCGACGATCCCGACGGCGGCGCCGAACGCGAGCGCGGCGGCCGCCATGCAGGTCAAGATGGCGGCGAGCAGTCTGTGCATGGGCGACGAGCCTCTCTGTCCGACGAGGAGTTGAGGGTTGCACCCAGCAGCGCACCGGCCCGGTCCGGTAGTGGCCCAGTGTGGGAGCCCATTGACACTCCGTCAAGAGCGTCCTACGGTTCCCGGCCCATAGACCATGTAACTCACCGGTAACGAACGGGGTCCCCCCATGCGCCGTTCAGCCTCTCCGTTTTCCCTGATCCTGCTGGGGCTCGGTGTCTTCCTCCTGGCCCTCGCCCCGCTGCTGGCCTGGTACGTCGAGCCGCGTGCCAGGCAGACGCCCATCGACGTGAACGTCACGACCGTCTTCACCGGCAAGGGCAGCTACTTCGACGCCGATGCGCTGGCCGTCCAGGACGACCAGGACATCACCGTGACCCGCCGGGTGCTGGGCGATGTCGCCGACAGCGAGCGCGGCGGTGTCGCCGTGTGGGATGTGTCCACGACCATCGACACGCCCAAGACGCTGCCGTTGAAGGACCCGCGCAAGGCGCTGCAGTGGACCACCGAGCGCTGGGTCACCGACCGTCGCACCAACCGTCCCGTGCACTGCTGCGACGAGACCCCGTCCTTCGAGGGCGAGGCGTACCTCAAGTTCCCCTTCGGTCTGGAGAAGCGCGGCTACCGCTGGTGGGACAACACACTGGGCGCAACCGTCCCGCTCCGCTTCGCCGGCACCAAGAAGATCCAGGGATACGAGGGCTACCGCTTCACCGGGACCGTGAAGCCCACCCGGACCGGCACCCGGCAGGTGCCGGGCACGCTCGTCGGCCGGCCGAAGCAGGGCCAGGTGCTCGCCGAGGAGTGGTACGCCAACGGCGGGATCGAGCTGGTCGCCGACCGGCGCACCGGCCGGATCATCAACGCCAAGATCGCCCCGAAAAAGACGCTGCGCGCGCCCGGCGCCAGGCGCGACGCGGTCACGCTCCTGCAGAGCGACGGACTCGAGTTCACCCCGGCCACGCAGCGCGAGCAGGTGGCGCTGGCCTCGGGCGACAGCGGGAGGCTGGAACTCGTCGGGGAGACCCTGCCGGTGGGCGGCGGCGCGGCGGGGGCGGTGCTGGCCGTGGTGGGCGCGGTGCTGGCGGCCCGCGGGCGGCAGCGACCCGTACGGCCCAGCGCAGCATCCGCCGGGCCGGGTCCCGGTGCCGTACGGCCTGGCGCGGAACCCGTACGGCCGAGCGGCTGATCCGTTCACCGACTTCCCGGAGTGCTGAGCAATGTGATGAGTCATCAGCTTTTGGAGGAGGCGAAATTGTCATCCCGGTGAGTAGCCGCACCGAACACACCGGCGAAAACTATCCACCCCACGCGCAACCCGCCGCCCGTGGTCCCCCGGAATTGCCCAGCTCGCGGGCGGCTGACCACCCCCCACAACAGGTGCCAACCCTCCCCACACCGGTTCCGCACCCCTGAAAACGAGTTGGAGCACCCATGCCCCAGCACGTCCCTCCGCCCCTGGCCAGGCCCGTCCCGGCTGCCCTCCCCGCCACCGCCCACACCCCCGCGAGGGCCATCCCTTCCGGCCCTCCCCCGCTCCCCCGCCGGATCGTCTTCCTCGCCCGCCGCGACCTCGGCAACCCCGCCGCCGGCGGCTCGGAACTCCTCATCGACCGCATCGCGGAAGGCCTCACGGCGGACGGCCACCAGGTCACGCTGCTGTGCGGCGGGCCCGCCGCGTACCGCGACTACCGGGTGGTGTCCGCGGGCGGCGACGCGGGCCACTTCCTGCGCGCCAAGCGGGCGTTCGCCCGCCAGGTCGGCGACTGCGACCTGCTCGTCGAGGTCTGCAACGGCATGCCGTACCTCGCCCCGCTGTGGCACCGCGGCCCCACGCTGTGCCTGGTCAACCACGTCCACACCGATCTGTGGTCCCTGCGCTACCCCGGCCCCGCCGCCCGCCTCGGCCGCAAGCTGGAGCACTGGGCCCTGGCCGGCGCGCACCGCCGCAATCTGATGGTCGCCGTCTCCGGCTCGACCGCCTCCGCGCTGCGCCGCATCGGCGTCGCCCGCGAGCGGATCAGGATCGTCCCCAACGGCGTCGAGGAGCCGGGCGCGCTGCTGCCGAAGTCGCGGGAGCCGATGTTCCTGGCCATGGGCCGGCTCGTCGAGTACAAGCGGATCGACCTGCTGCTGCGGCTCTGGGAGCGGGTCCGCCCGGTCACCGGCGGGCGGCTGGTCATCGTCGGCGACGGGCCCGAGCGGCAGCGGCTCGAGGCGATGGCGGGACCCGGTGTCGTCTTCACCGGCCGGGTCCCGGAGGCCGAGAAGCACCGGCTGCTGTGCGAGGCGTGGCTGCTGCTGCACCCGTCCCTGGTCGAGGGCTGGGGCCTGGTGGTCACCGAGGCGGCAGCCCGCGCCACACCCGCCATCGGCTTCGACATCCCTGGCCTGCGGGACTCCGTCGAGGACGGCGTGACGGGCCTGCTGGCGCGCGGCGAGAGCTCGTTCGCCGCCGCCTGGTGCGCGCTCGGGCTCAGCGGCGAGCGGCGCGAGGCGCTGGGTCGCGCGGCGGCGCAGCGGGCGGCCCGGTACCGCTGGAGCGGTACGGTCCGCCAGTTCCGCGCCGTGGCCGCCGAGGCGTACCACGCGAGTACGAGCGCACATACGGGCACGGACCTGCGTACCGGCACCGGCAAGGGCAAGGGCACCGGCGCCGGCACGGGAAGAGGCGGCGCGGCACCGGCCGGGAGGTGAGCCGCCGTGCGTAAGCCCGCCCTCAAGGACCCCTCCATACGGAGATCCATCACGCTCTTCCGGGCCTTTCTCAGCGAACAGACCGAACCCGAGCGGTGCTACGACCTGCTGGCGCGCGACGCCGCCGCGCAGGTCGCACGGTACGTACCGCTGGCCGGCCGGGTGGTCGTCGACGTCGGCGGCGGAAGCGGGCACTTCACCGAGGAGTTCCGCCGCCACGGCGCCCACTGCTACCTCTTCGAGCCGGACCTGCGCGAACTCGCCGCGCGCGGGCGGACTCCGGACGGTGCCGTGGTCGCCGACGGCTATCTGCTGCCGCTCGCCGACGGAACGGCGGACGTGTGCTTCTCCTCCAATGTGCTGGAGCACGTGGCCGACCCGCAGACCTTCCTCAGCGAGATGGTGCGGGTCACCCGCCCCGGCGGGCTGATCTACGTGTCGTTCACCAACTGGCTCTCGCCGTGGGGCGGTCACGAGACCGCCCCCTGGCACTACCTGGGCGCCGAGCGCGCCCGCGAGCGCTACCGGCGGCGCACCGGCCGCAGCGCCAAGCACGCCGTCGGCGAGAACCTCTTCCGGATCCACATCGGCCCGACCCTCCGGCATGTGCGCGGCCGCGAGGACGTAAGCGTGGTCTCGGCGCGCTCGCGCTACTGGCCCTTCCTCGCGGACGCGGTGACGCGGGTGCCGGGGCTGCGCGAAGTCGCCACCTGGAACCTCCTTCTCATTCTGCGGAGGCGCCCATGAGCAGCGGACGTAACGCCCATCCCGCTCCGGGGCCGCACCCGGCCGCCGCCCGGAATCTCCTCCCCAGCCCCCTGAGGTCTCCATGAGCAGCACCGTTCAGGCGCCTCCGCAAACACCCGCGCCCGCACCCGCCCCGTCCCCCACGCCCACCGACCGGCCGCGGAGCCGCCGCTGGCTCCTCGGATTCTGGGCGCTCGTCCTCGTCGCCTTCCTCGCCGTCTCGCCGGGGAAGATGACCTTCGAGACCAAGCTGGGTGTGGCGCTCGACCCGCTGAAGTTCATCGGGGACCTCGGCGAACTGTGGCACAACCGGGCGGACTTCGGCGTGATCGCCGACCAGTACATCGGCTACGCCTTCCCGGTCCTGCCGTACTACGCACTCATGGACCTCGCCCACGTCCCGGTGTGGCTCGCCGAGCGGCTGTGGCTGTCGCTCATCGTCACCACCGCCTTCTGGGGCGCGCTGCGGCTGGCCGAACGGCTGCGGGTGGGCTCGCCCGCGACCCGGCTACTGGCCGCGGTCGCGTACGCCCTGTGGCCGACGTTCACCGTGGTCATCGGCTCCACTTCGGCCGCCGTGCTGCCCGGCGCGCTGCTGCCGTGGGTGCTGCTGCCGCTGACCCGCGGTTCGTTGCGCCCGCGGGTCGCGGCCGCGCGCTCGGCACTGCTGATCCCCTTCATGGGCGGCGTCAACGCGGCCTCGACGCTCGCATCCCTGCTGCCGGCCGGCCTCTATCTGCTCAGCCGCCCCCGCGGGCCACGCAAACGCGCGGTCCTGGCGTGGTGGATTCCGGGCGTGGCGCTGGCCACCGCCTGGTGGGTGGTACCCCTGCTGCTGCTCGGGGTCTACGGCGAGGACTTCATGCCGTACGTCGAGCAGGCGGAGACCACCACCGGCACCATGTCGGCGACCGAGCTGCTGCGCGGGGCGGGCAACTGGGTCGGGTATCTCAACTTCGGCGAGGCCTGGCTGCCGGCGGGCTGGACCGTGGCCACGGCGGTCGTCGTCGTGCTGTGCTCCGCCTTCGCCGCCGCGCTCGGGCTCGGCGGCCTGGCCCGCCGCGACCTGCCGGAGCGGCGCTGGCTGCTGCTGACCGTGCTGGCCGTCGTCCTCGTCGCCCTCGCGGGATACGGCGGTGCGCTCGGCGCGCCGTTCCACGAGACCGTGCGGACCTGGCTCGACGGCACCCTCAGGCCCTTCCGCAACATCTACAAGTTCCAGCCGGGGCTCGCCCTCGCGCTGGCCTTCGGACTCGCGCACCTGACGGCCGTGGCCGCGGAGCGGCGCGGCACCCGCCCCCTGCCGGGCCGCCGCCACTCCCACCCGTCGCCCACCACCACCCTCAACGGAGGCGCTGCGCGCCGATATACATGTGCCATCGCCGCGCTGCTCGTCCTCCCCGGCCTGGCCTGGCCGTACGTCAACGGCAGCATCCTCCAGCCGGGTCCGTTCAAGAAGCTGCCCACGTACTGGAGCAGTGCGGCGCACTGGCTGGAGACGCACGCGCCCGACAACCGCGCGCTCGTCGTCCCCGCCACCGCGCATGGCATCTACACCTGGGGCTCGCCCATCGACCAGCCCCTCGACGTGCTCGCCGAGTCCCGCTGGGCGCAGCGCGACTACGTGCCGTTCGGCACCCCGGGCTCGCGCCGCGCCATGGACGCGGTCGAGCAGGCGCTGACGAGCGGCGGTGAAGTGCCGGGCCTGCGCGACTTCCTGGGCCGCGCCGGGCTGTACGACGTGGTGGTGCGCAACGACCTCGACCCCGACCAGATCGGCTACGTGCCGCCGCAGACCGTCAAGCGGACGCTGGAGTCCTCCGGCTACCGCAAGGTCGCGGGCTTCGGCCCGCTGGTCACCGGCGGGCGTATCCCCGACGACACGCCGGTCCAGGTGCAGGGCATCTTTCCGCGCCTGCAGGCCGTCGAGGTCTACGAGCCGGCGCCGGGTGAGGGCGGTGAGCCCGGTCCCGAGCGGCCGAAACAAGTGGCGCTGAAGCCGGTCGACGGCACAGCCGTCGTCAGCGGCGGTCCGGAGGCCCTGCTGCAGCTGTCCGCCGACCCGGCGATGCGGGACCGGCCCGCCGTGCTCACCGGGGACAACCACCCGGGCATCGGCAGCCCGCCGCTCAAGGCCGTGGCGGACGGCCTGCGCCGCGCCGACACCCGCTTCGGGCTCGTCAACTCCAACACGTCCTACACGTATACGGCGTCCGAGCGGAACCACCCGGACAGCCTCCAGGACCCGGGCGAGCAGCCGAAGCAGATCCTGCCCACCCAGGGCACCGGACACCAGACGACGGCCGTGCTGCGCGGCGCGAAGTCGGTGACCGCGTCGAGCAGCGGCAACTGGCTGTTCCACCTCCCTCAGTACGACCCGGTGAACGCCTTCGACGGCAATCCGGACACGGCGTGGGCGGAGGGCAGCGCGGGAGAGCCGGCGGGCCAGTGGCTCCGTATCGCCTTCTCCTCACCGGTCGACGTTCCGTCCTCGATCCAGGTGACCCCGCTGCCCGGCAATGGGATGCGGGCCGCGCCCACGCTCGTGCGGGTGGAGACCGACAAGGGCCGCGCCGACAGCCCGCTGCAGCCGAACGGCGCACCGCAGAGCGTCAAGGCGCCGGAGGGCGAGGCGACGTGGCTGCGGATCCGGATCCTCGCCTCGCAGGAGGCCAGGGCCGGCCTTTCGGGCGCCGGGTTCTCCGAGGTGACGATCCCGGAGATCCAGGTCACGCGGCTGCTGGCGCTGCCGCGTGACGCGGAGGGTGCGGGCGCGGCGTCCTCGGCGTCCTCAGGGTCCTCGGCGTCCGAGGTGTACTCGCTGCACCGCGGCAGCGACCCGGGCGGCCTGTCCCCGGCGTCGGCGGAAGTGGGCCTGCACCGCCAGTTCCGTACGGGACCGGGCGCGGAGTACCGGATCCGTGCCCAGGCTCTGCCCGTTCCCGGCGACGCGCTGGACCGGCTCCTCGACCGTGTCGCGCCCGGCAAGCGCGACCGGATCACCGCAACCGCCGACTCCACGAGCCGCTCGGGCCTGTCGCTGAGCCCGCGGAACCTCGTGGACGGCGACCTGACGACGGCGTGGATCGCCGGTGACCGGCCCGTCATCCACCTGCGCTGGCCGGGCAAGAAGGAGATCGGCGAGATCGTCTTCGCGGCCGCGGGCGGCGTGTCGACGCGGCCCGAGGAGGTACTGATCAGCTCCCCCGACGGCGCGGCGACGGCGGGTGTGGACAAGAACGGCCAGGCCCGCTTCGACCCCATCACGACGGACCGGCTGGACATCACCATCAGCCGCACCGCACCGCTGACACTCCACAACCCGATCGCGGACAGCCAGTTGCAGCTGCCGGCCGGGCTGAGCGAGGTGTACGTGCCCGCGCTCGACGACCTGCGGGTTCCCGCGCCGGGGCCGGACGAGAAGTTCTCCGTGCCGTGCGGGGAGGGCCCGCCGCTGGCCGTTGACGGAACGCTGCACGCGACGAAGGCGTCAGGGCTCGTACGGGATCTGACGGAGCGTCGGCCGGTGGACGTGGAGCTGTGTGCGGGACCTGCGAAGGACGGCAGACTCGAACTGGGCGCGGGGCGCCATGTGGTGGAGGCCGGTGACGCGGGTCCGCTCGCCCTGACGGACGTCACGCTGTCGCGCGGCGAGGCGCCGGCTGTGTCCCCGGCGGCCGCCAGGACCGTCAAGGCGACGGACTGGGGCGGCGACCGCCGCACGGTGACGGTCGGCGCGGGCCAGGCCTCGTACCTCCAGACGTACGAGAACGCCAACGACGGGTGGAAGGCCACCCTGAACGGCGAGGAGCTGACCCCGCTGCGGCTCGACGGCTGGCAGCAGGCCTGGCTCATCCCCGCGGGGGAGGGCGGCACGGTGCGGCTCGAGTACGAACCGGCGCGGCTGTACGAGGCCGGGCTCATCGGCGGCGTGGTGGGCGTGGTCCTGCTGGCGGGCCTGGCCTTGGTCCGCCGCAGGGGGGCCGCGGGTGTGGGTTCGGGTGCGGAGTCGGGTGCGATGTCGGGTGCGGCGCTTGCGGGCGCGGGGGCGCACCGCGCGGGCGGTCGCAACGTGAACCTCCCGCTGCCGCCCCCGGCCCCGGCCCCTGGCTGGGTCCTGGGCACGGTGGCACTGACGGCCGTCGTGGCCGTCGTCGCCGGGCCGATGGCGCTGGTCGTACTCGCGCTCACCGTCGTCGCCCGCCTGCGGCCGGGACTGCTGGTCCCGATCGCCCTGGTGGCGATGGCGGGCGCGGGCGTCGCGGCGGCGACGGGAGCGGGTGAGCCGGTCGCGGTCGACGAGGGCGCGTTCGGCGCGCCCGCGCAGGCACTGGCTCTCGTGGCACTGGTGGCGGCCCTGGTGACCGCGGACCGCCCGAACCGGGCGCCGGCGGGGACGGCCTCGCACCCGTCGGTGCCGGTTCGCCCCGATGTCGCGAACCCCTCCGGCTCGGGCACGACGGCCACCCTCCCCCTGAGCCCAACTGGCGGTGGCGGACGGGGCGGGCCCAGTACGGCGGTAACTCCGTTACGGGGCGCTCCGGGCCCGGCCACGTCGGCGGCACCGCCCGACAGACCGCGGTCCGGTTGGGCGAACCAACCGCGCCGCACGGCGGGGCCGGTGGTCACGGCCCGTGGGCCCGGGAGCACGCCGGTCACGGCACCGGAGCCGCGCCGACGGCTCGGCACCAATGGCCTGCGGTCCCGGGGCCGGGCCGAAGACGGTGCGAGTCCAACTGCTCTTCCAGGAGAGGAACCTGACGCCCTGCCGGGGCGCTCCACCTCGCCCCAAGACGACCCAGCAGGTCAGAGAGCCCTCCCGCGGAGACGGCCCGGAACCACCTTGCCGATGGGGCAGCGGTCCGCCACGCCTACGCCCCGCCCGTCCGCCGACGCAATCCGCCCCCGAGAGGACGACCAATGACCGCCCTCCACCACGCCCCGCCCGGAGGGCAAGCACACCCCAACCCACACCACCCACAAGAGACTCCGCACACCCACCCGCCAAACAGCGACCCAGCCCACTCAACCCCCTCGGAAGAGGACAACGCATGACCGCCCTCCAACCCGCCCAGCGGCACAACCCGCCCGGAGGGCAACCCGTGTCGCGGATTCCCTTCGGCACCGTGGACGAGGTCTCCCGGCACTGCCTGCAGGACGAGGAACCCGAGACCGTGCACATCGAGGTCCACGTGCCCGGGCGGCTCGAACCCGAGCGGCTGCGCGCCGCCTTCGCGCAAGCGCTTCTGCGGCATCCGCGGATCCTGATGCGGGAGGCGCGGAACCGCTGGTACCGGCGGCGGTACGAGTGGGAGCTCGCCGATGCCCCCGACACGGACCCCGTGACCTTCCCCCCGCCCGGCCCCGACGCCCTCGCCCAGGCCCGCGCCCGCGCTCTCTCCGTCTGCCCGCCGCTGACGAGTTCGCCGCCCGTCAGGCTCGAAGTGATCACGCCGGGCCCGGAAGACGAGGGCCACGACGGCAGCGTTCTGCTGCTCACCATCAACCACACCGCCCTGGACGGCCCTGCCTGCCTGCGCGTCCTGGCGACGGCGGCCGAGCTGTACGGGGGCGCCGACAACTCCCCCGCGCCCCCGCCCGTACGGCAGTCCGTACGACCGTCCGGAGCGGCCGCCGGGGCGGCCTCCGCCGTGGAGGCCGGAGAGGCGCGGGCCTCCGCGCGCGGCGGCTCCCCGTGGGCCAGGCCCGCGCGAATCGCCCCCGACGTGAAGACCGGAGCCACCGGCAACGGCATGCTCATCGCCGATCTCCCCGTGCCGCGCCGCGCACCCCGCACCCCCGGCGCGGGCCCGCCCCCGTACACCGTCAACGACCAACTCCTCGTCGCCACCGCCCTGATGGTGGCCCGCTGGAACCACCTTCACGACCGGGCCACCGGACCCATCCGCATCACGATGCCGGTGGACGACCGGCCCCGCGGTACCGAGATGCCGATCGGCAACGGCACCCGGCTCGTCGAGGTCCCCGTCGCCCCGGGCGACCCGGCCGACGAGGAGCTGCTGACCGCCGAGCGGCCGGACCCGGAGGCCGTCGCCCGCCTGCTGCGCCGTACCGCCGAGCGCACCCGTGCCCTGAAGGCCGCGCCACGGCCTCCGCTCGGCCGGGGAGTGGCGCTGCTCACCGCGCCCGTGCTGCCGGTGGGGGTACGGGCCGCGGTGACGCGCGGGCTGCGGCGAGCGGCCGCTCCGTGGACGTCGACGACGCTGCTGAGCAACATCGGCCGTGTCCCGTACCCGCTGGACTTCGGCGACGCGGGGCGCGCCCGCGCCGTCTGGTTCTCGGCCCCGGCGCGGATGCCTCGCGGCCTGACGGTGACGACTGCGAGCACGTCCGGCCGTATTCACCTCGCCCTGCGCTGGTCGCGCGCCCTGCTGGACGACGACGCGGCGGCTGCCCTGGCCCACGTCTTCGAACGCGCCCTGGCCGCAACAGCGGTGCAGGACGCGGGCCTTGGCCACGGCGCTCCGCCCCACGGCGGCATCCCGGCTGCCGGACCGCCCAGTTCCGTACGGCCGGACCGGCCCGGCGGAGGCAGGTCCGACGACCGGGGCGCCTCTGCCGGACCTGACGCCACGACACAGCAGCCCGGCCCCTCCCCCGGGTCGAACGGGCCCCCCGCCCCGGGTGCTGATACCGAACTCGGTCTCAGGGGACAGCAGCCCGGCCGCTCGTCCGGCACCCAGGCCGACCAACAGGAGAGCCCGTCATGACCGGTTCCCACCGCGCTGCCCCGTCCGTCGCCGGTGCCCACGCCACCGATCCGGGGAACGCCCGCCGCGTAGCACCCGGAGCGCGCAAAAGCGCAGGCGCTGCGGCCCCGGCGCAGGCCCGCCCCGAGGGCCCGGGCGCCCGGAGCGCCGACGGCCGGAGCAACGACGGGCCGAGCACCGGCGCCCCGAGCACCGGCGGCCGGGCCTCGTCGCCCACGCGCACCGAATTCGCCCCCGGCTTGCGCGACTTCTACGAAGACCCCGCCGTCCCCGTGGCCTCCGGCGAGGAGCGGAGTCTGCGGCAGGCCCGGCTGCTCGGCCGGGCGCTGGGGCCCGTGCGGCCGGGCGGGGTGCCCGCGACCGTGCTCGATGTCGGCTGCGGCGACGGATCGGCCGCTGCCGCCGCTGCCCGCGTGCTGGCCGGGCACCGGATCGTCGGCGTGGACTGGTCGCAGGACGCGCTGCGCCGGGCCGCGCCCCGCGTCCCGTACGTCGTACGCGGTGAACTCACCGACGGCGGGCTGCCATTCGGCACGGCAACGGCGGACGCGGTCCTCTTCAGCGAGGTGATCGAGCACCTCGTCGACCCGGACGCCGCGCTCGACGAGCTGCGCCGCGTCCTGCGCCCCGGCGGGCATCTGATGCTCTCCACGCCCAACCTCGCCGCCTGGTACAACCGCGGGCTGGTCCTCGCCGGTGTCCAGCCCGTCTTCTCCGAGGTGAGCCTGCGCCGGATCCATGGGCGCCCGGGCAGCCAGGTCGTCGGCCATCTGCGGCTTTACACGGCCCGCGCGCTCAAGGAGTTCGTCGCCGCCTCGGGCTTCGAGGTCGTCAGCGTGACCGGCGCCCCCTTCCACGGCGTACCGCGCCCCCTCCGCCCGCTGGACCGGGCCGCCTGCCAATGGCCGGCGATCGCGTCGATCCTGCTGATCCACGCGAGGCGCGCGACGGGCGCGGGTGCGGGCACAGGAGGAGGCGCGGGAGGCACGGGTGCAGGGCCGTGATGTGGTGGGGGGTGGGCGCCGCGCTGATGGCCAATGTCCTCTACTCCACCGGATTCGTGCTGGAGAAACGAGCGCTCACGAGCCTGCCGCCACTTGAGCCCGGACAACCCGCCCGGGTCCTGCGGCTGCTGATCAGCAGCCCGCTGTGGATCGGCGGCTCGCTCGCCCTCGCGCTCGGCTTCGCCGCCCAGCTCGCGGTCTACCGCACGCTGCCCATCGCCGCCGCCCAGGGCATCTTCGTCTCCGGGCTCGTCCTGCTGCTCCTGCTCTCCTCGCTCTTCCTCGGCGAACAGCCGACCGGCCGGGAGCGGCGCGGCGTCGCGGCCATCACGCTCGCGCTGGTCATGGTGGTCGTCTCGCTGCGCGGCAGCGCGGAGGCGATCAGCCGCAGCGCCCCCGTCGGCACGCTGCTCGCGCTGTGCCTGCCGTCGCTCGCGGCGGGCCTGTTGCTGTACCGGTCCGCCGAGCGCCGCACCCGCCGCCGGCACCGGCTGCCGACCACGGGCGTGGAGTACGGGGTCGCGGTCGGCCTGCTGTACGGGGTGAGCTCGCTCGCCATCAAGGGCGTGTCCGGGCTCCTCACCACCGAGAACATCGGCGGCGCGGCACTGGCCCTGATCGCCTCCCCGTACCCGTACCTCCTCGTCTTCACCGGGGCCACGGGCCTCGTGCTGTCGCAGACGGCGCTGCAACGCTGCAGGGCCTCGCTGATCGTGCCGGTGTGCACGACCGTCACCTGCGTGTTCACGGTGGCGAGCGGCAGCTTCGCGTTCGGCGAACCGCTGCCGGACGACCCGCTGCGGCTGGCCCTGCGGCTGGGCGGCACGGCGCTGGCTGTGTCCGTCCTGCTGATGCTGCCGCGCCACGACCGACCGGCCGCCCCAGCCGACACCACCCCAACCGGCACCACCCTCGCCGGTAGCACTCCCACCAGCACCACCGCTCCCACCCCCACAACCCCCACGGCCGCCCAAGGAGCTCGCTCATGAAACCCGACGATCCCCTGCTGAAGATCCTCGCCTGCCCACTCGACAAAGGCCCGCTGACCCTGCTGGAGGACGAGGACGCGCTGTACAACCCGCGGCTGCGCCGCCGCTACCCGATCGTCGACGGGATCCCGCAGCTGCTCCCCTCCTCCGGCGAGCCGGTCGCGGACGCTGAGCACGAGCGGCTGCTCGAGGCCGTGGACGACGCGGGCTCCGCCCGGGAGCACGAGCAGACGGGACAGAGCGGGCGCACGGGAGGGAGCGGGCCGTGACCCTCGCGGCCCGGCTGGCGCCGCGGCTGCCTCCCCGCCTCGTCGGCGCGGGCGCCGCGCTGCTCTATCCGCGGTTCGAGCCGGAGCTCCGGCGGCTGGCCGACTTCTGCCCGCGGGGCGGCACGGCCGTGGACGTGGGCGGCTGGTACGGGCCGTGGTCGCGGCGGCTGGCCCGGCGCGCGGACCTGGTCGTCGCCGTCGAGCCCGTACCGCATCTGGCCCGGCAGCTCGCCTCGACCACGCCCGCGAACGTACGGGTCGTACAGGCCGCGGCCGCGGACCGCGCGGGCACGGCGCGGCTGTGGCTGCCGCCGGGCGGGCGCGGTGATCGAGGGGTGTCCTCGCTGGTGCGGCGCGAGGTCCACCGCGCGGCGGTCGAGGTGCGGTGCGTGCCGCTCGACGAGCTGCTGGAGGGCCTGCGGCTCACGGACGTCGGCCTGATCAAGGTCGACGTGGACGGCAGCGAACTGGCGGTGCTGCGCGGCGCGGAGCGCATCCTGCGCCGCGACCGTCCGGCGCTGTTCGTGGAGCTGGAGGTGCGCATCCAGCCGCTGGGTCCCGTCCTGTCGCTGCTCGCCGGATACGGCTACCGCGGGTGGGTGCTGCCGGGGCGGGACTGGGTGCCGCTGTCGGCCTTCGACCTGGCGGGTCACCAGTACCGTACGGGCCATGTCGCCGAGCAGGGGCTGCTGCGGCGGAGCGTGGCGCCGCACCGCCGGTACGTCAACTCGGTGCTCTTCCTGCCGGGTCCCCGGCGGCCGGGTGCGTGGCTGCGCGAGGATGGCGCGCATGAGCTCCACGCCAGACCCGCGAGATGAGCGGAATCAGCAGCCTGAGCGGTCGCCGTCCCTGTTCGGCCCGCAGCAGTTCCAGCTGGTGCTGCTGCGGCGGATGGCCGACCACCAGCCGGGGCTGGTGGAGGACGCTCTGCGTGAACTCGGCGTCGGGAGAGCCGAGATGCGCGAGGCGAACCGCCGCTGGCAGGCGATGATCCGCTCCCCTCGGTCCCGCGCCCCGCTGCAGCGCTACCGTTCGGTGCTCGGCCCGCCCGAGGAGGTCCTGCTCCGCCGGATCGGCGATCTCGACTGCGAGGCGCTGCGCTGGCCGGTACCGCTGTGGCCGGATCTGCGCTTCGAAGTGCTGGCCGGTCCCGGAGGACAGGTCTGGAACGAGTGGCTGGTACGCGCTCCGGGCGCGGCGGGCCCCGACCTCCGCACGCTCGGCGACCTGCGCCCGTGGTGCTGCACGGTCGACGAGGTGGCGCGCGCCTTCGCCCCCGCCACGCCGATGGAGGGCACGGCACCCACGCGCTGGCGGCTCGCGTTCACCGTGCAGGACGACACGGGTGAACGCGCGCGCCACGTGGCGGAGTTCAGCTGGGGCCTGCTCCAGCGTCTGGACCCTGACCCGGGGTGAGCTCCGTGACGTCTGTGCCGCCCGTGACCCCGCCGTCACGTCAGGCCACCACTCCCCCATAGGCGCCGTTTGTCCCGGTTTGCAGACCTGGCCCACGGGGACTCGTGCCGCATGGCCGGCAAGAACGGTAAGAGCGGTAAGCACGCCAAGGACAGCAAGGACGGCAAGGACAAGGGCCGACTGGAGCGCTACCGCTCCATGCGGCACGCGGACCGCACCCCCGAGCCCATGGGCGGCAAGCCCTCCCGGGGCGGCGAGCCGCGCTTCGTGATCCAGAAGCACTCCGCGACGTCCCTGCACTACGACTTCCGCCTGGAGGCGGACGACGTACTGGTGTCGTGGGCGGTGCCCAAGGGACCCTCCACGGACCCGCGGGAGAAGCGCCTGGCCATGCGCACCGAGGACCATCCGCTCGACTACATTGACTTCGAAGGCGTCATCCCGGGCGGGGAGTACGGCGCGGGCAGGGTCATCGTCTGGGACACGGGCACGTACGAGAACCGTACCGAGCACCGCGGCAAGGAGGTCCCGGTCGCCGACGCGGTCGACGGCGGCCATGTCTCCGTATGGCTGGAAGGCGAGAAGCTGCGCGGAGGCTATTCACTGACGCGGACCGGCCGCGATGGCGACAAGGAGCGCTGGATTCTGGTGAAGAAGTCCGACGACGCGGCGGACGCCCGCCGCAACCCGGTGAGTTCCGAGCCGGCCTCGGTGCGCAGCGGCCGTACGATCGAGGACCTGTCCGGGGACGACGGCTGACAGATGGACACGAACTCGGGCTCTGCGCAGGGCAAGACAGTCCTCATCACCGGCGCCACCCAGGGACTGGGGTACCACGTCGCGCGCGAGCTCGCCGCCGACGGCGCGACTTTGCTGCTGCACGGGCGGGACGGCGCGCGGCTGGAGGAGGAGGCCGCCGGGATCCGCGCGGAGGCGCCCGCCGCGACCGTGCGCACGTACGTCGCCGACCTCGCGGACCTCGACCAGGTACGCGCGATGGCCGCACGCGTCCGGGATGCCGAGTCCCGCCTCGACGTGCTGGTGAACAACGCGGGCGTCGGCTTCGGAGCCGACCCGGCGAAGCGGGAAGTGAGCCGCCAGGGCTACGAATTGCGGTTCGCGGTCAACCACCTGGCGCCGTACGTCCTCACGCGGGAGCTCCTCCCCTTGCTGACCGCCTCCGCGCCCGCGCGCGTGGTCAACGTCGCCTCCGTGGGCCAGGCACCGATCGACTTCGACGACGTCATGCTGGAGCGACGGTACGACGGCGTGGACGCGTACCGCCGCAGCAAACTGGCCATGATCATGGCCACCTTCGACCTGGCCGCCACGGTCGACCCCCGCGAGGTCACGGTCAATGCCCTGCACCCCGCCTCCCTCATGGACACGAACATGGTGCGGCAGGCCGGCTGGCCCGCCCGGTCGGCCATCGAGGACGGCGTACGGCCCGTGATCCGTCTGATCACCGACCCGTCCCTGGAGACCGTAACCGGCCGCTACTTCGACCGCTTCACGGACAGCCGCGCCAACGCCCAGGCGTACGACGCGCCGGCACGGTCGCGGCTGGCGGACCTGACGGAGAAGCTCACGGGCACGGCGTAGCCGTACCGACCCGCTGGGTCGGCCGACCGAGCGCCCGGTGTTTCCACCGGGCCGGGACGGGTTTCTCGCCGGCGATGTACCCGTCCTGACGTGATCAGGCGGCCGGCTCCAGTCGGACGCAGCATCGACCGGGGGCAGGCGCCAGGCGAGCATCAAGCCCGCCCTCGCCCAGTCCGTGAAGGACACCTCGCAGCAGATGGAGGTTCATGCCGCACACCGTCTGGGTGTGCTCACGAGCGAGCGCATGGAAGGGACAGTTGGCCAGAACGATGGCATCGCCCTCGCGCCGCGGCTCGAACCCGTACCGTTCCAGCAGGTCGAAGGCACCTGCACTCTCCTGCCCGCCCAGTTGAGTCCCCAGTTCTTCGGCCTTGCGATGCAGCACGTCCCGCACCGGCTCGCCGGTTGCGTCGGATTCCTCCACGGCCTGGGCGAGCAGCCGCCCGGCCAGCTCGTAGCGCCGGTCCGGCAGGCTGACAGCGACCTGTTTCGTCGAGCGCCGGTAGAGCTTGGCCGGCCTGCCCGCGCCCGGCCCTGCGCGCCCGCTGCGTCGCTCGTAGACCACGTCGAGCAGTGATTCATCGGCCAGCCGGTCCAGGTGGAATGCCGCGGTCTGCCGCGCCAGGCCCAGGGCCGCGGCCGCCTCGTCTCGGCTGACCGGACCCGGCTGGCGCACCACGTGGTCGTACAGCCTCCTGCGGGTCGGCTCGTCGAGAGAGGCGATGGCGGAGACGTCGGCGTCGTGTGCTTCCTTCGAGCGGTCCACGAACACCAGTGTAAAACCCACCGCTCTTGACTAAAGAACGAACGAGCGCTTCTATCGTTAATGAAAGTTGTCGATAGAACGGAGAGGCCATGTCCTCCGCAACCACAAGCACCACGCCAGTCGGCCCCCGGCGGGCGATGCTCACCGACCCCGGCTACCAGGCCTTCCTGATCCTGCGCACCGGATTCACGGTGGCGCCGATCCTGTTCGGGCTGGACAAGTTCGCCAACCTGCTCGTGGACTGGCCCACCTACCTCGCGCCGTGGATCAACGACCTCGTTCCGGGCAGTGCCCAGGCGGCCATGTACGCGGTGGGTGTGATCGAGATCGTGGCAGGGGTCGCTGTCGCCGTGGCCCCGCGCTTCGGTGGCTGGCTGGTGGCCGGCTGGCTGGGCGGCATCATCATCAATCTGCTGACCATCCCGGGCCACTACGACATCGCGCTGCGTGACTTCGGCCTGCTCCTCGGCGCAGTCGCGCTGGCCAGGCTTGCCGAGCGTTACCACGGCAAGCAAGAACGGCTGTGAGGACTCACGGCGCACACAGGCGGGGGCTTCACCCGGCTCCAGGAACTGGCGGACCGCGCCGAGCGCGGTCCGCACCCCACAGGTCTGGCGGTCCTCCCGGGCCGAGTGACCCCTGTATGGAGGTCCGGCGGCCTCCCACCGTCAGCCACCTCGTCCGCCGCTGATCGCCGCTGAAGCCTTCACGGAACAGCAAGGCCGGATGATCTTGACGCCGCCGACCCGCTCGTACGGCGGCCCGCCCGCGGATGACCTGGCGGCGGGCGGCTCGTTGACGGGGCGTGACCAGTTTCGAGAGTGAACACCCAGTGTCCGCCGATCAGGCGCTGCAGGCGATGGTCGCCCTGGGCGCGGAGCCCGTCGTGGACCCCGAGCTGCGCCCCGCGGGGCCGAGGCCCGAGGATCTGCCGGAACTGCTGGGCGCGCTGCTCGCCACGGTCGAGGTCGAGATCGCGACGCGGATCCATCCGACCGACGACCCGCCGGCGGGCCTCCCGGAGCTGATCGCCGGGTGGAACGCCATGGTGGGCGACGACGGCCTGGGGCTCGCGATCCTCGGCAATCGCCTCCAGCGGACCGCGCTCGACGTCCTGCAGGCGGAGAGCGAGGACGAGCCGGAGCCGTCGGCCATGGAGGCGGCGGGCAATGCCGCCGTTGCGGCCGCGAACCTGATCAGCGCCTACCTCAGCAGCGGCGACGACCGCGAAGTCCGCCAAAGCCTCGACGCCGCCGAGGGTTTCATCGCCGAGGCTCTTACCAACCTGCACGCCGCCCGCAGCGAGCTCACCGAGGACGAGGATTAGCCTCGACCCGCTGGCCCTTCCCATGGTCCGACGACCAGTACCTGCAGGTGCAGCTCGCCGTCCCGCAGCGCGTGGGCAGGGTGACCCTGCGCTGAGAGGCCGCGCACCCCACGCGTACGCGACGGCGGCGACGATGACGGAGAGCCGAGGCGGTACGGAGTCGCTGCGGCCGGACACACCGCACACCCGGTCGCACCCTATGTCCGATTGATCCGACATCGGCCACCACCCGTTCACGACAGGTCCATTGACAGGGCCATGAGCGCGTGACACGGTTTCGCGAACTCGGCTCAGACAACGTTGTCAGCGCGTTTCGCGACAAGGGGTGGACCCATGCGACTCCCGGCGATCCGGATACGTACAGGAGCAGCCGGGCAGACAGCCGCTCTGACCGCGACCCTGCTGGCCGTCGCGCTGCTGGCGGGCGCACTGCTGGCCGGTGACGCGCTGGGGCCGGTACGGGCCGCCGCCGCGCGGGCCGACAACCCCGCCGCGCTGGTGAACCCGTTCGTCGGCACGCAGAACTTCGGCAACACCTTCCCCGGTGCGAGCGCGCCCTTCGGCATGGTCCAGGTCAGCCCGGACACCGGCGGCCAGGGCGGCTACGACTACAAGCAGGACAAGATCCACGGGTTCAGCCAGACCCACCTCTCCGGCGTCGGCTGCGGCGTGATGGGCGAGCTGCCCATCATGCCGACCACAGGCGCGGTCGACACCGTGGACCCCGACAAGTACCGCTCGGAGTACTCGCACGACGACGAGAAGGCCGAGCCCGGCTACTACCGGGTGGGCCTGAACAAGTACGACATCGACGCCGAGCTCACCGCCACCGAGCGCACCGGCTGGCAGCGCTACACCTTCCCCAACTCCGGTGCCGCGAACGTGCTGTTCAACACCGGCAAGGCCAACCAGAAGGTGTTCGACTCCGAGGTGCACGTCGTCGGCGACCGCACCGTCGAGGGCCGGGTGCGCGCGGGCAACTTCTGCGCCGGCGAGGACCGGCACACCGTCTACTTCACGGCCACCTTCGACCGGCCCTTCAAGGCCCACGGCACCTGGCGCGGTTCCAAGCCCGAGCCCGGCAGCCGGGACGCGGCCGGCGAGGGGAACAACGGCGCCTGGGTGACCTTCGACGCGGTCTCCGACCGGGACGTCGTGGTCAAGACCGGCCTGTCGTACACCGGTATGGAGGGCGCCAGGAAGAACCTCGCGGCGGAGACGGGAGACTCGTACGACTTCGCCGCCACGCGCGCGAAGCTGCAGGCCACATGGGAGAAGCAGCTGGAGTCGATCCGGATCGGCGGGGGCACGCGGGACCGGCAGAGCGCCTTCTACACCGCCCTTTACCACGCGCAGCTGCACCCGAACCTCGCGGGCGACGTGGACGGCCGGTACGTCGGATTCGACGACGAGGTCCACACGGCATCCGGCTTCACGCCGTATCAGAACCTCTCGCTCTGGGACACCTACCGGCCGCAGAACCAACTCCTCGAGCTCCTGGAACCGCAGGTCGCACGGGACGTCGCGCTGTCCGTCGTCGCCATCGGCCGGGACGGCGGCTGGCTGCCCCGGTGGGCGCTCGCCAACAGCGAGACCAACATCATGACCGGTGACCCCGTGACCCCGTTCCTCGTCGAGGCGTGGTCGAAGGGCTTGCTGGCGGGGCACGAGGCCGAGGCGTACGCGCTGCTGAAGAAGAACGCGACCAGCACCCCGCCCGACGGCTCGCCCTACAACGGCCGCTCGGGCGTGGACCATTACGCGAAGCGCGGCTACATCCCGTCCGGTCTGGAGCTCGGCGGGGACTGCGCCGACAAGGGTGGCGACAACGACTGCGACCACCCGGCCTCCGCCACCCTCGAGTACGCCGCGGCGGACGCGTCGCTCGCGCTGATGGCGCGCGGGCTCGGCCACGACGCCGACGCGAAGACGTTCGCCGCGCGCGGCCAGTGGTACCGGAACCTGTGGGACTCCTCGATCGGCCAGTTCCGTCCGCGCACCGCCCACGGCACCTGGCTGACGCCGTACGACCCGGTCGGGGCAGGGCACCAGTTCCACGAGGGCGGCGCGTACCAGTACCAGTGGCTCGTACCGCAGGACCCGGCCGGCCTTGTCGAGCTGATGGGCGGCAGGCGCGCCACCGAGAAGCGGCTCGACGAGTTCTTCGTCCACGACAAGCTGCTCACCGACCCGGCGGGCACGGCACGCGAGGACTGGATCTCTCAGCCGTACGACTACTACGGCAAGCCGACGTACAACCCGAACAACGAGCCTGATCTGCTGGCCCCGTACGTCTACCACTGGGCCGGTGCACCGGCGAAGACGGCGACGGTCGTGCGGGCGGCGATGACCCTGTTCACCAACGGCCCGGACGGCATGACCGGAAACGACGACCTGGGCACGATGTCGGCCTGGTACGTGTTCTCCTCGCTCGGTCTGTACCCGACGATGAGCGGCGGCGACTTCCTCGCGCTCTCCAGCCCGCAGTTCGAGTCGGCGACCGTACGGATCGGGCAGTACGGCCGCAAGCAGGGCGGCACGCTGACCATCAAGGCGCCGGGCGCGAGCGACGCGAAGCGGTATGTGCAGCGCGTGTCGCTGGGCGGCAAGGACGTGCGGAAGTCGTGGCTGAACTGGGGCGCGATCGCGCACGGCGGCGCGCTGGACCACGAGCTCGGCACGAAGCCGTCCTCCTGGGGCACGGGAGAGGGCACCGAACCGCCGTCGGTGAACCGGGCCGGCGCCGACAGCCGCAGGCATCTCGACGCGTCGCTGCGCACCTCGTCGGATGTCGTGCCGGAGAGCGTCGACGACCTGACCGCCCACCTGACCCTGGACGTTCTGGGCCAGGCGCCGGACGAGCTGCGCGTGACCGTGACACCGAAGGCGCCTTCCGGCTGGAAGGTGGCGGCGACGCCGTCGTCGCTGGTGCTGCGGTCCCGGTACCTGCCGGTGCAGAAGACGGTGTCGCTTGCGGTGACCGTGCCGGGCGGTGCCGAGGTCGGCTCGTACCCCGTCTCCGTCACGGTCGCGGCGAAGGGCACGGACACGGTGACCCGCACCGCCACCGTCGAGGTCCGTCCCCCGGCGACGTGCGCGACGACGGCGGGCGAGCAATGCGCGGTCGATCTCCGCCGCGATCGGGGCCACGACGGTGCGGCCACCGCAGCCCAGCCGGGCCAGGGCAACTTCGACGGCCTGGGCTGGAGTTACGACGGGGACCTGCTGCCGAAGGCGGGCCCGGTCACCTGGGGCGAGGTGACCTACGACGCGCCCGACCCCTCCGGCACGGCGGCGAACTTCGTCGAGGCCCGCGGCCAGACCCTGCTGCTGCCCGACCGCGCCCACTCCTCGCTCCGCCTGGTCGCCGCATCGCACAACGGACCGGTGACGACCCGGCTGACGGTGCGGTACGAGGACGGGAGCAGCGCGGAGGTGCCGGTCACGGTCGGCGACTGGGCCGGGTCGGTACCGGACGGCAGCTCCACCGCCCTCGAGATGCCGCACCGGATCAAGGACGGTCAGGGGATCGACGGCCCGGCGGTGCGCCTGTTCGGCGACACGGCCGAGCTCGACGCCTCGAAGACACTGCGCTCGGTGACGCTGCCCGACGATCCGCGCGTCGAGGTGTACGCAATCACGCTGACGTGAGCGGCGTGCGGCCCGGCCCGGGTAGCGTTCCAGGCATGCATGCGACGCTCCCTGGTGCCCTGGTGAGTCTGCGGCCGGCGGCCGAGGCCGACATCCCCGCCCTGGCCCGCATCCGTACGATGCCCGAGGTCTACGAGCGGTGGCGCGGCGGGGACGACATGACGTCCGAGGTGGCCGGGGACCTGCGCGACCCGGAGGTCACGACCCTCGCGGTCGAGTACGAGGGCCGCGTGGTCGGCGCGATCCAGTGGGGCGAGGAGACCGAACCCGACTACCGGCACGCACAGATCGACATCTACCTCGACCCCGCCGTCCATGGGCACGGCCTCGGCACGGACGCGGTCCGCACCCTCGCCCGGTATCTGATCACCGACCGCGGCCACCACCGCATCGTCATCGACCCGGCGACCGACAACCCGGCCGCGATCCGCTCCTACAGCAAGGTGGGCTTCCGCCCGGTCGGCGTCATGCGCCGCTACGAGCGCGGCCCCGACGGCACGTGGCACGACGGCCTGCTGATGGATCTGCTGGCCGAAGAGCTGATCGAGGAGTAGCGCCAGGGCAGCGGAACCGCAGGTGAGATCACGGGGTTTCTCCGGGTTACGTGGAGTTGTCGCGCCTCTGTCCGGACTGCAGTCCCGAATGCGGCTGCGCTGTAGGTGCCGCGGCCCGAGCCGATCCCGGTCCTGGTGCGCCTGTAGCGGTACCAGAGAGCGATGGCGGCGAATCCAGCAACTTCCCTGCGGTGCAGAGTGGTTGCTCGTCAAGAGTTAAGCCGCCCGTGGAACGCCGAGGACAGCGGCGGCCCAGTTACGGAGTCCAGATGGCGAGCAGGCCGGCGCTCAACGCACCTGCGACCGCGCCCTCCAGGACAGCGCGCAGACTCTGACCCAGCGCACGCAGTCTGCGAGGGTCGGCACCGGACTCATCGGCCGCCTGCAGGATCTGGCGGGTGAGCTCTTCAGCCGTCCGCTGCCGCTCTTCCTGCAGTCCGAGGGCCGGGATGGCCTGACTGACCGCTTGGGCGAACTCCGCTAGCCGAGCAACGTCGACCGACTCCGCGGCCTGCCCCACGACGACGGAATTACCATCCCCGATCACGATCTGCCCGGAGTTGTCACCCTCCATCCGCAAGCGGTAACTTCCCGCGTCCTGTTCGGTCATGGGCATCCTCCCCACCAGTAGGGCGCACGCTGTTCGTGCATATCAGGAAATCTGCGCTGTGTGCGCTGAGATGGCGACTTCAGCCGCCATGTGACCACGGTATGGCTATCCTGCTGGCGCGGTGAGCTTAACGCTCTGACGATCGCACAACTACGGGGAGTGGCCATGCCAGACACGGGAGGCCCTGGTCAGCAGGCCCCCGGGGTTCACGTTGCGGGCGGGAACTCGGGCCAGCTGATAGTGGGCAACAACAACGTCATCTTCAACGGGAACGACATTGCGGTGGAGAAGCGGACCGGGCCGGCGCCCGAAGTCCGCCCCCGCAGCCGGCCGACCGGTCGCCCACTGCCGCGCAGTGGCCCGGAGTTGACAGGGCGCGACGACGAGCTGGCGCAGCTCGAGCAGTGGGTCGACGAGGGAATACCGGTCCAGCTCGTGGGTCCGCCGGGGATCGGCAAGACTGCGCTGCTCCATCAGTACGCCGCCCGCTGCGCCGCAGCCGGCAGCGATGTGGTGTTCCTCGACGCGGCAGGACTCGACGCCGAGGATGTCTTGCAGGAGCTCTTCCAGGCGTGTTACGACGTCGACAACTACCGCCCGGATCCGACACGTCTGCGGCGGCTGATGCGCTCCATCCGGGCCCTGGTTGTCATCGACGACTTCACCGGCAGCGCAGCCGAGCTCCGCACACTGCTGGACACCGTGCCCTCCAGCGTCCTGGTCATCGCATCCACCACGAGGTCGCTGCGAAGCAAGGGGAGAGCAATCGAGCTCACCGGGCTGCAGCCCGGTCCGGCACTTGCCCTCCTGGAGCACGAGCTCGGCCGACCGCTGGCCGGGGACGAACGCTGCGCAGCCGAAGAATTCCGGCAAGCGGTGGGTGGTCATCCGCTCGCGCTGATCCAAGCAGCAGCCGCGATCAGCACCGCGGCCGCGGCGGACGTCCCCGGCGACCAGCGAGAGCTCGCCCAGGCCCTGGCGACCGGGCTCAACCCGGAAGACCACGCCGTCCTCGGACTCCTGCTGTGCTTGGAGGGCATCGCCGTCCCGCGGACGATGGTCGAGATGCTCTCAGGAACGGCACCGATCAGCGGCATCGTCGACCGGCTGCGCCGGGCACGACTCATCGTCGAAGATCCCGAGGGGCTCCGCGCGCTCGCCCCGGCCGCGAGGCTCGTGGCCGAATCCCCGGCCCCATCCCGGGCGCGCGTCGACGTGGAGCAGGCCGCAGCGGCGCTGGCCGACTGGGCAGCCACCGCTGAGGCGCGGACGATCGGTGCCGCGAACGCTGTCGTGGTACGGGTCCTGGACACCGCCGTGGCAAGCGGGGCGCACGCCACTGCGGTCAAGCTGGCCCGCACCGTCGCACCTGCCCTGTGCCGGACTTTGAGGTGGGGGGCGTGGCGGCGGGTGCTGGCTCTGGGGAAAAGGGCTGCGCACGCGGCGGGTTCAACCGATGCCGTGGACTATTTCGACCGGGAGGAGAACGCCCGGCGCAGGGCCCTGGGCATAGGAAGCCTCGTCGGAGTCGCCGCGGGCGGCGGCTTCATCTTCGGCCGGCACCTGGCCACCAAGAAGGCCGTCGGTTCAGGGGCCAAGGGGTGTCTGCTGTCTCCGGGCGCCATTGGAGCCGGCATCGCCGTGGTGATCGCGACAATCATGGGGTTCATCGGCTACACCAGCGTCTCGGATCCCGGCCCGGATCCTTCTCCCGCACAACCCCGTGCGATCGAGTTCCCCTCTTTCCCGCACCGGCCGGGCGAGCCGACTCGGGCAGTCACCTCCCGTCCGCCCTCCTCCCCGAAGCCGACAGGCAGTCAGAGGCCTGGCCTCACGCCGACCGCGTCCTCTCCCCCCTCTTCCAGATTCGGCCCTTCGGCTCCACCCTCCGAGGAGAACCCCTCGGCCCGCTCCTCACGGCCCGAGGAAGGCCCAGGTCACGTGCCACCGTCCCAGACGTCACTGCCCAGCGTCGAAGGCTTCTGGGGCAAGGAGCAGTACCAGATCGAGTTTCCTATGAACTCGGACGGCCGGACGTGGAGCAACATCGTCCTCACGTACGTCCAGGACGGTACATGGGAATGGCGGTACGACTGCTGGACCGATACCCCGGTCTCGAACACGGCGCCCGGCCCCGTCGACATGGAGTGCGACGTCCATGGCGGAGAGCCGTTCAGCAAGGGACGTGTCACCCACACATCCGACGACAGCGTCGAACTGGTCGTTGACGACGACCCCGACGTTTCGGGGATCTATCACCGCACCAAAGGTTTCGAATCATAGGGAAGAGTCGATCCGCTGCGACGTCGGCCTCCGCCGGCCGGCGTCCGCTTCGTCATCGACCGCGCCGGAGGGCACGGGCCTCGAAGGGTGGAGTCTCCAGCCGCCCGCACCGGGCGGCACCGAGGCACAACCGGCAAGATCAAAACCGCGCCGGAAGGCCTGCGTCAGTCCCATGCCGACGGGGCAGGCCAGAGCCGGAAGTATGTACAGCAGGTTGTGCATTCAGGTGTCCTTGGGTGTCGCGAGCCGGTTAGTGGACCTTGGTCATGGGGTGCCCGGAGCAGCAGGTGGGGTTGCGGTCCCCGCCGCGACCGGGTTTCGCGCCCTTGGTCACGGTGATCTCGCAGCCGCACTCGGCGCACCGGTACACCTCGCCTGTCACCAGTGCCATGAGGGGCCTCCTCGGTACGTCGTCCCTACGTTCGCGACGCTAGAACCTTCCCTCAAGGGCAAGGTCAAGGATTCGATGGCATGGGAATTCACCGACCGTCGCCTCCACCTAGTCTGGAGATAGGTGATTTCTCCCGAGACATACGCTTCCGTGTCTGCGGACGTGCGTGGGTGCAGAGGGAAGGCAGGGGTGCGCGGCCATGTCCCATAAGCCCGACAGGCAGCCATCAGAGGGCCGCCGAGCCCGCGCCGCCGCGCTGCGCGAACAGTCGGCCCGCCTGGAGCGCCGCCGTCGCCTGCTGATCGTCTTCGTGGCGAGTGTCGCGATGATCGGGATCGTGGTCGCGGTCGCGGTGGCGCTGGTCTCGAACCAAGGCGGCGGTTCGTCCACTCCCCCGTCTCCGACCGAGGCCGGCATCCCCGCGACACCCATGCACACCGCGTCGGGCCGCACCACCGACCCGCCGTGGGATACGCCCGGCGATCCGTCCGCGAGGGTCGAGGCGGCCGGGCTGCCGATGCTCGGCGAGGAGGGCAACGTGGAGCACATCCACGCCCACCTGGACATCCTGGTGAACGGTAAGCCGGTCGCCGTCCCAGCGAACATCGGGATCGACCAGCAGGAACAGCAGATCAGCCCGCTGCACACGCATGAGGCGAATGGCGTGATCCACATCGAGTCCCCGGTCAAGGCCACCTTCAGCCTCGGCCAGTTCATGACCGAGTGGGACGTCGCCCTCACCCAGGATTCGATCGGCGGGCTCAAGGCCGACGGCGACAACGCCTTCCGCGCGTACGTCAACGGCAAGCCGTACACCGGCAATCCGGCCGCGATCGAATTCAGGGCGCATGACGAGATCGCGATCGTCTACGGACCGACGGACCAGAAGGTTGATGTGCCCGGCAGCTACGACTGGCCGGAAGGCGAATAGCGCAGCCCGATCGCGCTCCAGGCGTCTGAACTGGGGCGATGAGCCGACTAGTGGCTCGTCACGCAGCCTTAGCCGGGTAATCGACCCACGGCTCGTCGGCTTGCCACTAGGGGGATGGACAACCACGTAAGTCCGTGATCGGCAACGGGAATGGGAGCCACCCTTATTGGGTGACATCTGGCATGAACCGGGAGCGAGATGCGAGTGTCTGGGGGGTGTCGTGGCAGCGTACGGCCGCGACGTCACCCCCGACCGCGTACCGGCGCAACCCGGCAGCCGGCGCCCGAGCGGTTCAACGCCTCGGGGTCGGCCGACGGCTCGTACAGGGCCAGGAAGCGAACCGTCATCGTGGTGCCCTCCCGTACCGCGCGAGGACGGCGGCGCCGGCCCGCTCGACCGACAGGCACTCCAGGTACGCGGGCGGGCCGCCGGCGGAAAAGAGCCGCTCGCCGGTGCCGAGGATCGTGGGGAAGGTCAGGAGCCGGTACTCATCGATCAGGTCCTCGGCCATCAGCGCGTGTACGACGCTCAGGCTGCCGGTGATGATCACATCGCGCCGCTCGCGCTTGATGGCGTCGACAAGATCGCCGTCGATGACATGCGAGTTCGCCCACGCCGACGCGTCGGTCAGCGTACGGGAGGCGACCAGCTTGGGCACGGCGTTCATCCGCGCGGAGAACGGGTCGTCGCGTCCCGGCCAGAGCCGCGAGAACAACTGCCAGGTCCTACGCCCCAGCATCATGACCCCGTCCTCCAGCGCACTCCCGAGCCGGAACTTGTCCCCGGCGACCGTCTCGGGGCCATGCCGGAACGCCCAGCCGCCGGTCGGAGTGCCCCCGGACCCGTCCGGGTCGGACACGATCCCGTCCAGGGTGATGAACTCAATGACGTTGACGCTCACGATGGGTGTCCCTTCGATCGATGCTCACCCGTACGTACCGGCGGCATCGGCCCGACTCATCGCGCCTGGCGAAACTCGTCGAAAGAAATCTGTTTGGGCAGGTCAAATGCCTCGAACACACGTGGATCGGCGAACACGACGTTGTGCGCGACCCGGCCGCCGGTGACCGTGAAGACCTGGAGCGTGTGCAGCCGATGCCCTCCGCCGGGCTCCGGCGCGTACGCGGCGAGCGCGGGCTGCCCGTTGGCGGTGAGGTGCCTCATGCCCCAGCCCGTCCCGCGCGTCTCGAACACGCGGCGCATGAACAGGCCGTAGTCGCGGCTGCCCCGGTACCACAGCGGCACCGGCGGCATCTCCAGGACCGCCTCGTCTGTGAGGAGCCGCACGAGCGCGGGGACGTCGGCCGCCTCGAACGCCCGCACGTACCTTTGGATCACCGCGCGTACCTCGGGATCGTCCGGCTCGGCGACCTCCCCCGCGTCGCCCACGTCCGCGAGGGCGGCGCGGGCCCGCTGCAAAGCGCTGTTGACGGCCGTGACCGTGGTCCCCAGCTGCGCGGCGACCTCGGCGGCACTGAACTCCAGTACCTCGCGGAGCACGAGCACGGCCCGCTGGCGCGGCGGCAGGACCTGCATCGCCGCCACCAGCGCGAGTTGCATGTCGGCCCGCACCTCCGGGTCGAACCGCGCGTCGGGAAACGGCTGTAGCCACGGGATGTCGAACGCCGGCGTGAGCGGCGCCCCAAGATCGTCGCTCGGCGCGCCCAGGCCCGGACGGCAACGGCCGCCGCGCACGCCCCTCCAGTGCGGTCAGGCACGCGTTGGTCGCGATCCGGTACAGCCAGGTCCGTACGGACGCGCGCGTGCGGTCGTACCGGTCGCGGGCCTTCCACCCGCGCAGCATCGTCTCCTGCACCAGGTCCTCGGCCTCGTGGAACGAGCCCAGCATCCGGTAGCAGTACGCCACCAGCTCAGCCCGGTAAGGCTCGAAGTCCACCGGCCCATCATGGCGTACGCGGCGGCTCCGGACGGCCCGCGATCCCTCTCACTGCCGAAACAGTGGCTCTCGATCAGGTTGCCCTGGTGGCTCTCATTCACCATGCCGAAAACACCCCGAACCGGCCTTGGCCGCCCACGCTGCAGACCTGACCACGTCGTCGCCGACAATGCCTACTGTTCCCGCGGGTTCCGCGCCAGGCATGTGCTGCCGCCTCGGCATCGATGATGTCGTCGAGCGGAGCCTCGGTGTCACCGGGCCTGGGCGGCGAGGAACTGCCCCACGAGTGTGCCGAAGGGCATGTCCAGGTCCCCGTACAGGTCCGGCGCGATGGGGTGGGCATTGTCGGCGAGCATCTCGACCACGAGGCTCGCGTAGTCGCTGACGATCACACCGGCCTGCTGGAGCCGCAGCAAGCCTGTCTCCCGCTTGGTCGCGGAGAAAGTCCCCGAGGCGTCCACGGCGACGTACGCGGTGTATCCGGCGGCGGTGGCCGAGATCGCCGGCAGCGCAGCGCAGACTTCGAGGGACGTGCCCGCCACGATGAGCCGCTTGCGGCCGAGGGCTTCGATCGCGCCGCGGACTCGCTCGTCGTGCCAGGCGTTGACCGTGGACCGGTCGATCACGTCCAGGTCCTTGGGCAGGACGGCCTGCAGCTCCGGGACGAGCGGGCCCCACATGCCGTCGGCCGACGTCGTCGTCGCGACCACCGGGACGCCCAGGCGCAGGGACGCCCGGGCCAGGGCGCTGACGTTGTGCTTGAGCTCGTCGACGCCCATGTCCCGGACGCCCGTGAACAGTCCGATCTGGTGATCGACCAGCAACAGGGCCGCGTTGTCGGGGGTGAGGGGCTCGTGGAACGGCTTCATCATGACGGGTTCCTTTACGGGAGGAGAGGGTTGGGCATCGGCCCCGCCGTGCGGCGCGGGCCGTTGGCACGATGGTTGACCACAGGCAGCCGGCTCGGGGAATGTTTCATCCGTGCCTGAATCCTCAACCGCCTTGTCCACGCCGTACGCCGAGTTCGACTTCACGCCCGGGGACCTGGCGCGGCTGCGGTTCGCCTTCTCCCCGGTGTCCGAGGCGGTCGGGAGCCTGCGTACGCTCCAGGACCCCGGGCGCCACGCCCTGCATCTGCCGTGGATCCGCGGCGTACGTCCCCGGCTGCGCGCCATGGACCTGCGACTGTTATTCGCGCTCGCCCCGCTCGGTGCCTACATCCCCGACTTCCTCACCCCACCTCCCACGGGGCCGCTGCCGGACATCGCCGCCGAACTCGACCTCGTCGCCTCAGCCGACCCGGACGAGGCGGCGCGCGAGGTCGCCCGCGTCCCGGCAGCGGACACCCGGCCGGTGCAGGAGTTCCTCGCCGACCCCGCCGCAGGCACGGCCCGCGCCGCCGACCAGCTACGGCAGTACTGGGACACGGCACTCGCCCCGTACTGGCCCCAGATCCAGGGGCTTTTCGAATCCGAGGTGCTGCGGCGCTCCCGGCAGCTCACCCGCGAGGGCGCGGCGGTGATGTTCAATGATCTGCACGAGAACGTCCGTTGGGACGACGGCGTCCTTAGGGTCCGCACCATGGCGTGGCGGCGGGACGGCCCGCTGTGCGGAGACGGGATGATCCTCGTACCGAGCGTCTTCCAATGGCCGGACACACTGGTGATGGCGGAGCCCTACCAGCCGATGCTCATCTACCCCGCGCCCGGCGTCGCCACGGTGTGGCAGCAGGGAACGGTCCCCACACCCGACGCGCTCGACGCGCTCATCGGCCGCACCCGGGCCAGAATCCTCGTCGCCCTCACAGAACCCGGGACCACGGTCATCCTCGCCCGTCGACTGTCCATGACCCCGGGAGCGGTCAGTCAGCACCTCAAGGTGCTGCACGCCGGCGGACTGCTGACCCGCAACCGCAGCGGCCGCGAGGTCTTCTACGGCTGCTCACCCCTGGGCCACGCTCTGTGCGGGCGGTCCTGTTACTAACATCCGCTGGCACAACGCACACGCCCAGCCGAAGGCCAAGTTCGTCCCGAACTCACCCATCGGAAACCTGGACCGATTACCCGGCCAAGGCCGCGTGACAAGCCACTGGGGCGCGTTTGGAGTCGTGATCAATCTGTGGGATTCGCCCTCGCGGCGGGGTCTGGACCGGTATTACGGATCGACACGCGCTACAGGGCCACGAAGAGCCGTGCGGGCGCCAGCGCATCAGCCTGGCCCTTGTCCGCGAAGAACTCAGTGCGAGTGCGGCCGACCGTCTCGGACCCATGTCACCACAACCAGAGCTGCGGTGACGTACATCAGGACGCTGAAGGTGGCTACGGATTCGACGTACTGCTCGTAGCCGTCTGCGCGCAGCTGAAGCGCGAGGGACCCAAGCGCAGTCCCAAGCGCCGCGGTAGCGGCGGCCATGACGACGAACGGGGCCTTCGTCATTGGTGCTTCCTCCAAGCCACGAGACGATTGATCAAGACCGAGACTACATGCATGGCGTGTCACTGCCGGAAGCGGTTGTGGACGGTCGACCAAGCACCAAACTGCGCTCCGCATCTGTCAGTTGCACTCGCGTCACGTAAGAAGATCTACCGGCCCAGGTCTCGCCACGAGAGCGAATCGACAGATTGATCACGACTCGATACGCGCCCTAGCCGGTTTCTTCGGCGAGCGCCTTGAGGCCGCACAAGGTGGCTTCCATATTGGTGCGGAGCTCGGCAAGCCGGAAGGCCAGGACCTCCTCCTCCCGCTCCGGCGTGCGCTCGATCGCCAGGCTGACCCCGGAACGCCCCGGCCCGATACGGGCGAACTGCCGCAGCCTGGTGCCAGCCCCCTCTGGATCGAGCTCGAAGCGCCACGTGGCCAGGGGCTTCGCGGGGTCCGGGACAGGGTCACCGAACCGGCCGTCCGGGTCCACGACCGCCCAGCCGAAGACCCGCTGCTCCTCCAGCTTGACGACGTGCGAGACGGTCCGCCACTCGCCGATCATTTGATGACGGTTGTACCCGGCAAAGCGCGCCCCCACCGCGGGCCCCTCCGCGCCATCGAGCCACTCCGCACGCTGCAGTTCAGGGCTCAGGCGCGCTGGCAGACCGATGTCGGTCACAAGGCCCCACACCCGAGACGGAGCCGCCTCGACGTAGACGTCACAGCACACACTTGGCCCCTCGGCATACCGCACGGGCGTCCCTCCCTCGTGGTCCGGACCGGACGATCCGCCACTCGATGACTGGCGTAGATGCTAGAGCTGCGGCGGAACGGCGCCCGTGGCGGGCGTCGGGGACGGCCGCCACGGGAGGGCGTCGGGGACGGCCAGCGGGCCTGTGGCTCGTCTCGCATCCTCGACCGGCTCGCGACGCCCCAGGCTTCGCCGGGGGACCCCCACGCTGCGTTGTCGCATCACGCAAGTACGCCCAGTACGAGGGCGATGTCCTGCCTTGTGATGCACGGCAGGCCGCGCTCATGACCCGGCCAAGGCTGCGAGACGAGCCACTCGCGGTGCTTGCGCGGGCGGCGGGCGGCGGGCGGCGGGCGGTGTGCCTTAGCATGGCGCGCATGTCGCGACGCGTACTGATGCCGCTCCGGGCGTGGTCCGGGGCGCTTCTGGTATGCGCGCTCGTGGCCTGCCTATCGGGGCTCGCCCAGCCCGCGATGGCCATGCCCTCCTCGATGGCCTCGATGGAGATGGCCGCTCCGGCCGCGGTCAGCGCCCGCTCATCCCCAGCGATGCACGCCGAGGCAGCAGGTCACGTGACAGCGACCCCGACTGCGACTGGTTCGGTCGAGCACGGCGCGCACTGCCCGATGGTCGAGAAGCAGTGCGCGGCGCCGAAGGCCACCCTCGGCCACGATGTCCAGCCGGGCCCGGCACTGACCGATCTGCCGACGGCCATGGCATGCTCCCCCGCGGCGGTGGTGGCGCAGCCCAACGCGCCGCCTCCGGCGCTGCCACCTCCTGATCTTCATCGGTTGTGCGTGTCGCGGACGTGATGGTTCGACGCCCGTGAGGCTCTGCCTTGCGGGAGCCGTATTCCTCAACGTCCGCCTCGGCACGCCCGTAACCAGATCGCTGTGCGCGTGCCGTCGTATCCGAACAGGAGTCACGACGGATGCCGTCGCCCATCACCTTGATCATCACCGGTGTCAGCACCGGTCTGCTCGCCGGTGGCGCCTCGTGCGCCGCCGTCCAAGGCGGTCTCCTGGCAGGTGCGATCACCCGCCGCGACCCCACCCAGGCCCCCGCTCCCGCTCGTACGTCGGTCTCCTCGTCTACCAAGAAGCGACCTCGGGCCGCAGCCACGAGCGTGTCCCGGCGCGGGGCATCCGCTGCAGCCCTGGAGCCGACGACCGCGAATCTCGCTCCGGTGGGCGCGTTCCTCGCCGGCAAACTGCTCTCCCACACCATCCTCGGCGCCCTGCTCGGGATTTTCGGCGCCGCGCTGCAGCCCAGCCCTCGTACTCAGGCGGTGCTGCTGCTGGCCGCCGGGCTGCTCATGGTGCTTTTCGCGCTGGACCTGTTCGGCGTCAAGGCAGTGTCCCGACTGGTGCCCCGCCCGCCGGCCTCGTTCGGCCGACTGCTGCGACGCAGCGCCAAGACCGACTCGGTCGCCACCCCGGCCTTGATCGGATTCGCCACCGTACTGGTGCCCTGCGGGGTGACGCTGTCGATGGAACTGGTCGCGATCACCTCCGGATCGGCGATGGCCGGGGCCGCGGTGATGGCCGGGTTCGTGCTCGGTACCGCGCCGCTGTTCGCCGCGCTCGGCTACCTCTTCCGCCGCACGAGCCGGGCGCTGTCCGGCCGGCTGGCTGTGCTCACCGGTGTGGTGGTGCTGGCCATCGCCGTCTGGACCATGGGCTCCGCGCTGCAAGCCGGAGGGTGGGTCACGTTCACCGCTCCGGGCAAGCCCGCCGCGGCCAGTGAACCGTTCACCGTGGAGGGCGGCTCTCAAGGCACGTCCGAGACCGGTTCCGGGGACGGACAGACGGCTGCGCCCGTCGCGCCGGTGCGCGTTGATGCCTCCGGCAAGCAGGTGATCACGCTGACCGTGACGGACTTCTACGTCCCCACCCAGTTCACGGCGAAGGCGGGCGTCCCGACCACGCTGGTGCTGCACGGACAGGACTCGGGCGGCTGCGCCCGCGCCTTCACCATCCCCGAGCTCGGAGTCCAAGAGATCGTCAGGCGCAACGGCGACACCAAGGTCGACCTGGGCACCCGCAAGCCCGGCACGCTCCGCTTCTCGTGCGCCATGGGCATGCAGACCGGCGCCATCACCTTCCAGGGAGAGACCAAGTGAAGCTCTTCAACCGCAAGAAGGAGACCGCCACCGGTCAGCAGGTAGTGCTGCTCGTCGAGGGCATGCACTGCACCAGCTGCGGCCTGCTCATCGACGACGAGCTGGAAGATATCCCCGGCGTCCGCGCATCCACCACCGACGTGAACGCCGGACGCACCACCGTCCGTCTCGAGGAGGGCGCCAACGTGGACACCGCCACACTCGTCGCCGCGGTGGAGCAGGCCGGGGAGTACACGGCCCGGCCCGCCGGCTGACGACCCGCCCAGCGCGCGTGGCGCGAGCCTCCGCCACGCGGCCCGGCCGGGAAATCTCCCGGTCGGGCAACCCGGCGGCCCCAACCGCGAGATCCGGCGGGCCCAACCGCGAGATGCGGGAGAGGCCGGTGGCGGAGAGGATGGCGCTGTGCCCGAGCCGAGAGACAGCGAGCGGCTGCGTCGCTACTGGGACAAGCACGCCCGCTCCTACGACCGGCAGATGCGGTTCTTCGACCGCACCCTGTTCGGCGAGAGCCGCACCTGGATCTGCTCCCAGGCCGACGGCGACGTTCTGGAAGTCGCCATCGGCACCGGCCTGAACCTTCCCCTCTACCCTCCCGACGTCCGGCTGACCGGCATCGAGTGGAGCCCACAGATGCTGGCCATCGCCCGCCGCCGCGCCAACGAGCTCGGCCGCACTGCAGAGCTGCGCGAAGCCGACGCCCAAGACCTGCCGTTCCCCGACGCTTCTTTCGACACCGTGGTGTGCACCCTGTCGCTGTGCGCCATCGCCGACGACCGGCGCGCCATCGCCGAGATGAACCGCGTGCTCAAGCCGGGCGGCCGACTGCTCCTGCTGGACCACATCCCGAGCTCCGTCTTGCCTGTCCGCGTGATCCAGCGACTCACCGAAGTAATCACCGTTCCTTTCGGTGGCGAGCACTTCCTGCGCCGACCGCTTCGGCACGTCCAGGCCGCGGGTCTGGAGGTTGAGCAGCGTGACCGGTTGAAGCTCGGCATCGTCGAGCGCCTTGCCGCCCGCAAACCCACCCTTCAGTCCGCCGACGGGTGAAGCTCGCTACCGGAGGCGGTGCTTGCTGTCTGAGTACGCCGAAGGGGGGCGCCGGAGCCGCCCGGCTCCGGCGCCGCCTTCCATTTCGTTCAGCGGAGGGGCTGGAAGCGGCGGAGCCGCAGGCTGTTGGAGACCACGAAGACCGAGGAGAACGCCATCGCGCCGCCGGCGATCATCGGATTGAGCATGCCGAGCGCGGCCAGCGGCAGGGCGGCGACGTTGTAGGCGAAGGCCCAGAACAGGTTGGCCTTGATCGTACGAAGGGTGCGCCGGGCCAGCCGGATCGCGTCCGCCGCCGCCCGCAGGTCCCCTCGTACCAGGGTCAGATCGGATGCGGCGATCGCCGCGTCGGTGCCCGTGCCCATGGCCAGGCCCAGGTCGGCCTGGGCGAGGGCGGCCGCGTCGTTGACGCCGTCGCCGACCATGGCCACCACCCGGCCCTGCTGCTGGTCGGACTCACCAGCACGCCGCCGGGGCACGCCGGGACGGCCAGGCCCAGAAGGAACCGCCTCAGCCCAGGGGATCCCGCGAGCCGCGATGAGTCCTGCGGCGTCCGGCGGTCGTACTGTCGAACCCGTTACCGAGGAGGACTTCTGATGCGCAGCGTGACCTATTCGATGAGCGTCTCACTTGACGGCTACATCGTCGGGCCGGACGGCGGCTTCGACTGGACGGCGCCCGACGAGGAGGTCTTTCGCTTCTGGATCGACGAGATTCGAGAGGTCGGCGTCCACCTGTTGGGACGGCGGCTGTACGAGACGATGCTGTACTGGGAGACCGTCGACCAGGATCCATCGCTCGACGACTCCATGCTCGAGTGGGCCGCGCTCTGGAAGCCGCTGCCAAAGGTGGTGTTCTCCACCACGCTGTCGGCGGTGCAGGGCCATGCCCGCCTGGCCTCCGGCGGCCTGGCGGAGGAGATCGAGCGGCTGCGAGCCGAGCCGGGGGAGGGCGACATCGCGATCGGCGGCGCGACTCTCGCCGCCGAGGCGGCCGCGTTGGGTCTGATCGACGAGTACCGGGCCATGGTCTACCCGGTGCTGGTTGGCGGTGGCATTCCGTTCTTTCCCCAGCGCGAGCGCCGGGTGGATCTCGAACTCGTCGAGACCCGCACCTTCAGCTCGAGAGTCGTCTACCTCCGCTACCGCGTGGCGCGCTAGGTGTGTTGTCCCGGGACGTTGGTGACAGGCAACACGCCTTGAGCGGTCCTTGAATGAGTTGAGGGCCTTCTGGTTTCGGTGTGGATTGCGACATCTCCACCGATCCCCAGGAGGCCCTCGTTGTCCCACCGTAATGCCCCGCTGACTCCGACCGGCAGGCTGCGTCTGGCCCGGTGTGTCATCGACGACGGCTGGCCGCTACGGCGGGCCGCCGAACGCTTCCAGGTCAGCCACACCACCGCCGCCCGCTGGGCAGGGCGCTACCGGCGGCACGGCGCCGCAGGCCTGCACGACCGCTCCAGCCGCCCCCACCACAGCCCCCACCGGACCTCTGCCGCGATCGAGGAACGGGTGGTGCGGTTGCGGCGCGAGCACCGCATCGGCCCGCTCCGGCTGGCCGCCCGCGCCGGCGTCGCCGCCTCCACCGCCCACCGCATCCTGCAACGCCATAGCCTGCCCGCCCTGGCCACGCTGGACCGGGCCACCGGCGAGCCCGTGCGCCGCTACGAACGCCGACGCCCGGGCGAGCTGGTCCACATCGACGTCAAGAAGCTCGGCCGCATCCCCCACGGCGGCGGCCACAAAGCCCTCGGCCGAGCCGCCGGCCGCAAGAACCGCACCAGCACCGGTTACGCCTACCTGCACACCGCCCTGGACGACCACTCCCGCCTGGCCTACACCGAAGACCTGCCCGACGAGAAAGCAGCCACCTGCGCCGGCTTCCTGGCCCGAGCAACCGCGTGGTTCGCCACCCAAGGGATCACCATCGAACGAGTCCTGACCGACAACGCCTGGGCCTACACCAAGAACACCTGGCGACAGACCTGCCACGACCTGCGCATCCAGCCCCGATGGACCCGCCCCTGGCGGCCCCAGACCAACGGCAAGGTCGAACGCTTCCACCGCACCCTGACCGAGGAATGGGCCTACCACCGGCCCTACACCTCAGACAGCGAACGACAGGCCGCGTTTCCCAACTGGCTCCACTGGTACAACTACCACCGACCCCACACAGGCATCGGAGGCAGCACCCCAGCCGACCGCGTCACCAACCTGTCGGGACAACACAGCTAGGCCGTGTCTTGGAACGCTGCCGCCTCAGCTTGTTGGCCTGGGCCGGCTCCGGCCCTTGAGCCACGAGACGAGCTCGTGCGCGATGTCGCTGATGTCGTCGCCCGTGGTGACATCGTGCTCGCGGCTACGGGTGTCACGGCGGACTACTTCGTAGCCCTCGCCCGTGTCGAGGACGGCCACTGAGACCGATCCCGCCAGATCGGGGCAGCATTTTGAACTCGCCCGCAGCGGATTCCCCTTCCACTGCGCAAAGGCCCGCCCCAGAGAACTGGGGGCGGGGCCTCTGCGGCCACTGTCATGGCCAAAGGTCACCACCGTCGCCTGATCACTTCCGTCCCGCGTACAACTCCCGAGTGCCCATCGTGAACCGGCCAAGCGCGTCCGGTAGGGGGTCGACGCCGATGCCCGGGGCGGTGGGTACGGGCAGGTGGCCGTCCTGGAGGACGAACGGTTCGGTGATGTCCTCGGCGAAGTACCGGCTGGAGGCGGAGGTGTCGCCAGGGAGGGTGAAGCCCGGGAGGGCGGCGAGCGCCAGGTTGGGGGCTCGGCCGATGCCCGTCTCCAGCATTCCGCCACACCACACCGGCACGCCGTGGGCGGCGGCCACGTCATGGACGCGACGGGCCTCCGGATAACCGCCGACGCGGGCCGGTTTGACGTTGACGACCCGGCAGGCGTCCATCGCGATCGCGGACGCCGCATCGCGCGCGGAGTGGATCGACTCGTCCAGGCAGACCGGGGTGGCCAGACGCTTCTGGATCTGGGCATGGGCGTGGAGGTTGTTCTCCTCCAGCGGCTCCTCGATCAGCAGCAGCCCGAAGTCGTCGAGCTTCCGCAGCTGCTCGGCGTCGGCGAGCGTGTAGGCGGTGTTGGCGTCGACCTGGAGCGGGAGTTCGTCGCCGAAGCGCTCGCGTACGGCGCGCACCGGCTCGACGTCCCAGCCCGGCTCGATCTTCAGCTTGATGCGGATGTAGCCCTCGGCGAGGTATCGCTCGACGTCGTCGAGCAGTTCGGGCACGGAGTTCTTGATGCCGACCGAGACTCCGGCGGGCACCCGTTCGTGGACCGAGCCGAGAAAGGTCGCGAGTGACATCCCGTAGGCGCGCAGTTCGGCGTCCAGGAGGGCGGTTTCAAGGACTGCCTTGGAGATTTCGTGGCCCTTGACGGAGGCCAGGGCGGGGGCGACGGCCGCGGTCGTCGGCTCGGGCAGGGCGGCGACGCGCGGCAGCAGGAAGTCCCGGATGACGATCTCGGCGCCGGCGACGAACTCCGAGCAGTACAGCGGCTGCGGGTCGGCAGCGAACTCGGACCAGCCCTCGGCCTCGTCGGTCACCACGTGCAGCAGGAAGGTGTCCTTGCTGGTCATCGTCCCGAACGAGGTACGGAACGGGATGACGAGCGGGATGGCGACGTGGAGCAGTTCGACGCGTTCGAGCTTCATTCCTGCTCCTCGCAAGTGGCCTCGGAAGAGGTCCCGACGGTGGCCCGGGCGCTGGTCTCCCCCGTCGGGAGGTCGGGGGACGGGCGGGTCAGCAGGTACCAGCCGTCGCGGGACATGGCCGCCGCGCGCAGGCCCTCGGCGTACGCCTCGGTGAAGACCTCGCGCACGGCGTGCCGCCAGTCGAGCGCGAGCGCCGGGTCGGCGGCGCGCAGCGCCACGATGTCCTCGGGCACGCGGCACCACAGTCTGTCCGCGTCGCTCAGGGCGAGCGGGCCGCCGTCCGGTGCCCGGCGAACGACGTGGGCGGCGGAGCGGCCCTCAACGGGGTCGTCCGTCCGCGTGGTCCCCGTCACCAGGTCCCACGCGACGGTCAGCCGGTCGCTCTCGTCGCCGTTGTTCACGCCGTCGCTCATCGGCCCGTAGAAGTCGACCAGGTACTCGCTGCCGACGGCGCCCAGCTTGACCAGGTTGAAGCGGGCGTTGCGGCTGACCAGCGGGTCGAAGGTCCAGCGCATGGTGGTGGCGCCCCGCTCCAGCGCCCACAGCCGCTGCGCCTGCTTGACCGCGAAGCCGACGCCCCGGCCGGACGCGGTCGCCGCCGCCACGAACGAGTACACGTCCCGCTCGGCGGGTGGCCCGAACACTGCCACAGCCGCCCCGGCGAGCCGCTCGCCCGACGGCCCGGCGCAGTACGCCGCGTGCACCGCGCCACCGGCGTGCACCAGGCTGTGCAGCACCTCCGAGGGATAGGGCGGGGTGGCGCGCGGCGTCTGCCACACATCGGCGAAGAAGTCGGCAACGGCACGGATACCGGCCACGTCGTGCACGGTACGGACCGTGACCCCGGCGGTACGCGCCGCGGCGTCGGCGACGCCTTCCCAAGCGATGCGGGCAGCTTCCCCGGCCGTGCGGGCTGCTTCCACGCCGATGCGGGCTGCATCCGCGGCGCTACGGGCTGCGTCCTGGGTGAGGGCGCCCGCGCCCGGCGTACCGGCCGCCGCCCCGGACCCGGCGGCGGAGATCGTCACAGGTGTCATGCCTCGAGTCTCCAGGGCCACAGCCCGCCGGCCATTGTGGTCGGGCACAATGAAACCCGGTTCCCCTATTGCGATCGGCCAAGGCCCTGAGCTGACACCGTCCGATAGAAACGCCCATCGTCCCCATGTGACCGTCCTCCACCGGAGAGCCCGACCCGCCATGGACGCCTGCACCCTCGAGGAACTTCTCGACACCCTCGGCGAGCCCATGCTCCGCGTGCTCACCGCCCCCGCCGGCCTCACCGCACCCGTCTCCGAGGTCCTGCTGTACGACGCCGGGGCCCCGTTTCCGCGCAGCGCGCCCGGCGCCCTGCTGCTGACGGTCGGGGCGCGAGCGGGTGAGGTGGGACCGCTGGCACGCGATGCTGCGGCGGCCGGGATGGCCGGCCTCGTCGTACGGGACAGGGACGGGCAGCCCGACACGGTGGCGGCGGCGAAGGCCCACGGCCTCGCGCTGCTCGCCGTCGACGAGGACGCCGCCTGGCATCACGTCCATCTGCTGCTGGCCTCCGCGATCGGCTCCCGCCCCGGCCCGGCGGACAGCGGGGCCGCCTTCGGCGACCTGTTCGCGCTCACCAACGCGGTGGCCGCAGCCGTGGGCGGCGCGACCGTCATCGAGGACGCCCGCCAGCGGATCCTGGCCTACTCCACCATCCCCGGGCAGGTCGTCGACGAGGCCCGGCGGCAAGGCATCCTGGGCCGCCAGGTGCCGAGCAGCCCGGAGAACACCGAGCAGTACCGCGTCCTGTTCGCCGCCCCCGGACCCGTACGCCTCACCGCACTCGACGGCGACGAGCTGCCGCGGCTCGCCGTCGCGATCCGCGCGGGCGGCGAGACGCTGGGGTCGATGTGGGTCGTCGACGACGGGCACGTCGGCCCCGATGCCGAGGACGCGCTCACCCAGGGGGCGTCCACGGCCGCCCTGCTCCTGCTGCGGGCACGGGCGAGCGAGGAACTGTCCCGGCATCTGACGGGCGACCTGCTGCGCCGTCTCCTCGACGGCACCGCCGATCCCGCCGGCGCCGCGCACCGCCTCGGCCTCGCCGCCGGCACCCCGGTCCGTGTCGCGGCCTTCGCCCTCGACGGCGCGGTGTCCGCGCCCGACGTAGAACAGACGGCGCTGCGGCTGCTCGACCTCGTACGACTCCAGTGCGAGGCGCGGTACGGGCGGCACGCGTGCGTGCTGGTGGACGGGAGTGTGTACGCGCTGCTGCCGGTGGCCGGTGTGGGGGTACCCCCTGCTCGAGCGGAGCCGAGAGCTCGGGGGAGCGGTGGGGAGCGGCACAAGCGGCTCGCCGAGGACATCGTGCGGCGCGCGGGTCAGGCGCTGCGGGTGCCGGTGCGGGCCGGGCTGGGTGACGTGGTCCCGGACCTGGCGGCCGTGCGCGGCTCACGGGACGACGCCGACCTCGTCCTGCGGGTACTCGGCCCGGACGAGGACGTCGCTGCTGTGACCGAGGTACGCGCGCGTGTCACCCTGCTCCGTCTGCGTGAACTCATCGGCGGGGAGCAGGGGTTGACGGCGGGTGCGTGGCGGGAGGTCCTGGCGTACGACAGCGAGCACGGCACCGACTACGCCAGGACTCTGGTGTGCTGGCTGGACGCCGGATGCGACATGGGGCGGGCGGCGAAGCTGCTCGCCGTGCACCCCAACACCTGCCGGTACCGCCTCAGGCAGGCGCAGCAGCACCTCGGCATCGATCTGGACGACCCGGACGAGCGGTTGGTGCTGTGGCTGCAGCTGCGGACGCTCGGGGGACTGCGGGGCGCCGACCGGGCCTGACCCGCGGCAGGCCGCGGGTGGGGTTCACCCGCGGCGTCGTGGGATCCGACGGTCGGCACCATGCGGTCCACCGGCCCGGCGCGCGCGTCCCCGTGGGGTTCAGCCGCTCAGCCAGGCCGCGAGCCGAGCCTCGCACTCCCGCAGCTGCCCGACGGGCACGTACTCCCCGGCGGTGTGCGCGAGGGTCGGGTCACCGGGGCCGTAGTTGAGCGCGGGCATGCCGAGCGCGGCGAAGCGGGCGACGTCGGTCCAGCCCAGCTTGGGGCGGGGAGTCGCACCCAGGACCTCGACGAGCGAGGCGACCGGGCCCTGTCCGAGCCCCGGCAGGGCGCCCGGCACGACCTCGGTGACCTCCACCTCGTACTCGGGGAAGAGCCCGCGCAGATACGCCTCGGCCTGCCCGGCCGAACGGCTCGGCGCGAAGCGCAGGTTGACCGTGATCACGCAGCTGTCGGGGACGACGTTCTCGGCGATACCCGCGCGGACGGCGACCGCGTTCAGCCCTTCGCGATACTCCAGGCCGTCGATGACGATCCGCCCGGCGGTGTGGTCGTCGAGGCGCTGGAGCACGGCGGCCGCTCGGTGCGCGGCGTTGACGCCCATCCAGGAGCGAGCGGTGTGCGCGCGCTCGCCGCGCACCGTGATGTCCGCGTTCAGGACACCCTGGCAGCCCGCCTCGACGCCCGCGTCGGACGGCTCCATGAGGATCGCGAGGTCCGCCTTGAGCATGTCGGGGCGTTCGGCGGCGATACGGTTCAGGCCGTTGCGGTCGCCGGAGACCTCCTCGCACTCGTAGAAGACGTAACTGACGTCGCGTACCGGTGCGGTGAGGGTGGCCGCGAGGCGCAGGGCGACGGCGACGCCGCCCTTCATGTCGCACGCCCCAAGGCCGTGAAGCAGCTCTCCGTCCAGCCGGGAAGGCAGGTTCCCGGCGGCCGGGACGGTGTCCAGGTGGCCGCCGATGACCACCCGCTCGGCGCGGCCCGAGTCCGTGCCGGCCACGACGGAGTTGCCAATGCGTTCGACCGTCAGATGCGCGCACGCGCGCAGGGCGGACTCCACGGCATCGGCAAGGTGGGCCTCGTCGCCGCTCTCGGACGGGGTGTCCACCAGGGCCCGGGTGAGGTCCACCAGGTCGGCGGTCGGGTCCAGCGAAGTCATGCGACGGTCTCCTCCTGCGGGGCGGGCCGGCCCAGCCGGGAGTGCCTGATGCCGTAGAGCGCGTAGATCGCGAACCCGACCGCCATCCACAGGCCGAACGCGAGCCAGGTGTCGGCGCCGAGCCCCCACATCACATAGCCGCAGCACAGCGTGCCCAGCGCGCAGGTCACCGGTGCGAGCGGTACCCGGAAGCTGCGCGGTGCCTCGGGGCTGCGCCGGCGCAGGATCAGGACGGCACAGTTGACCAGCGCGAAGGCGAACAGTGTGCCGATGCTGGTGGCGTCGGCGAGCGCGCCCAGCGGCACGAGTGCGGCGAGCACCATGATGAACGCGGACACGATGACCGTGTTGGCGCGGGGCACCCCGGTCTTCGGGTGGATCTTGGCGAACAGTGGCGGCACGAGCCCGTCGCGCGCCATCGAGAACAGGATGCGGGTCTGCCCGTACTGCACGGCGAGGACGACGCTCGTGGTGGCGACGACCGCGCCGACGGACAGCAGGATCGGCCACAGATTGCCGCCGCCGACCGAGCGGACCAGCACCTCGCTGAGGGTGGCCTCGGTACCCGCGAACGTCTGCCACGGCATCGCGCCGACTGCCGCGATCGCCACCGCGCAGTACAGCGCGGTGATCAGCCCGAGGGAGAGGAGGATGGCGCGCGGCAGGTCACGCTGCGGGTTCTTCGCCTCCTCACCGGCCGTCGACGCGGCGTCGAAGCCGATGTACGAGAAGAACAGCGAGGCAGCGCCCGCGCTCACACCCGCCATGCCGAGCGGGAACAGCGGCTGGAAGTTCCCGGCGCGGAACGCGGTGAAAGCGACGGCGCAGAACATCACCAGGGCGGCCACCTTCACCGCCACCATGATCGTGTTGACGACGGCGCTCTCGCGGGCCCCGCGCAGCAGCACCACCGTGGCGAGGACGACGATCGCGGCGGCCGGAACGTTCAGCACGCCGCCCGCGCCGGGCGGGGCGGCCAGCGACTCGGGCAGCGTCCAGCCGACGGTGAGCTCCAGCAGCTCGTTCACGTACTGGCCCCAGCCGACCGCGACAGCGGCGACCGAGACGCCGTATTCCAGCACCAGACACCAGCCGCAGACCCACGCGACCAGCTCGCCGAGCGTGGCGTAGGCATAACTGTACGAGGATCCGGCGCCCGGGATCATGCCCGCCAGCTCGGCGTAGGACAGGGCGGAGAACAGTGCGGTGATCCCGGCGAGCACGAAGGAGACCACGACGGCGGGGCCCGCCTCGGGCACCGCCTGGCCGAGGACGACGAAGATCCCGGTGCCGAGGGTGGCGCCCACGCTGAGCAGCGTGAGCTGTGTGAGCCCCATCGTCCGGCGCAGCTCACCACCACGGGCCTCGGCAACCAGATCGGCGACGTCCCGCCGCCGCGTCAACCTGCTCGCGGCCCCGACCTCACCCGCGGGTCTCGGCGGGCTCGTCCGCACAGTGTCCATCGCGTCCACTCCTCTCACAGCTCCCGTTCCGGCCCTTGATGATGCGGAATGGCGGGGTGGGGAGGGGTGTGCGTGTTGGCCAAGATGGTGAGGGGTGCTTTGGCCTTCTGGCCAATGCCGGAGGTGGATGTATTCGGCATCCCGAAGGCTGCGGCCGTCCGCTCCATCAACCATCTCGGACCGTCGGCTCTGCGTCCGCGCGAGCGGTTCCGCCAGGACACCGTGTTGATCGTGGACGGCACACTCGATCCCACCCGCGACCGTACGGTCACCGCACAGTCCAGGAACTACCGGCACCCCGCCAACCAGCAGGCCGTCATCGAGGCCGACACGCGGCTCGTCGTCGCGGCCGGCCGGTGCCCGGTAACCGCAACGACGGCGCCGAGCGCAACCGCGGCGGTGAAGGCATCTCCGCTCACCCTGCCGGAAACATTGCTCGCAGCGCCGGCGGCGAGTACGAGGCTGAAGCCGCCGTCGCCGTCCGCACCTTCGCCTGCGACCAGCCGGCGAAGTCCTCGTCACTCCACGGCCCGTCCAGCCGGTCCCGTACCCATGTTGCCGTCGTGCCACCGGGATTGCTCGCCCGCGCCACCCGCGCGATCCGGGGCGGAATCCGCGCACCAGAGTGGGGATGGAGGGGTACCGGCTCACCTCAGGGACGACGGTCGTCCCTCGAAACTGGCATGATCATGTTCCAGCGATCATGTAGTTCCGTCCGGGATTCATGGAGTCGGCGCCATTGGCGCCGCCCTCGTCTCAGGCTGTTTCAGTACGGGGTTTTCCGGCGCGCTTCGAACCGGCCATGGAGGCACGCCGACCGTCCCAGCCTCCCTCGACGGTCCCGGGCCGTCCGCCACCGCGACCTTGTCGACCACGCGCGCCACAGCCGCAGCAGGGTTGGAGTGACGGGCCCTCTGCGGCTCCTTCTCCTACATTGCGTCCTGCCAGCGTCCCGAATTCGCCGTCCTGCCCCTCGCGCAGCCCCCTGCTGGAGCTCGCTCCGACGGTGAAGCGATGCATCCTCGCAGGTCAGCGAAGTGACAACTGCCGCCCGTAGAACCGCCACCCACCTCGCGAGCAGCGGATTCAGTCCGTCGGGTCAAAGTCCTGAATCCGCACTCGAGATGAGACGTTTCTGCAGGTCAGAGGCATGCACAGTGGGGCGGGTGGACTCGAACCCACGGCCGACGGATCATGAGTCCTTTGAGAATCGTCCGTGATCTTGATCATCCGGCCTGATGCTTACTGTTTTTGCAGGTCAGAAGGCTACACGCTATCGCCCCTTGCCGAGGGCTTCCCGGTCCTTCCTGATTCTTCCGTCCACTGCGTGTCCACTACGCGTCCACGCGTGCCCTTCCCGGGTCTCATGGGGATCTCCCCAAGGACATCGGTGCAGGCTGTGGCGCGGGGCGTCGAGGGATTGAACAGGTGAGCAGCGGAGTGCCTTGCCGATGAAAGGGGCCCGCCCTCTTCGCCCGAGGGTGGAGCCACGCGGCCCTTTTCGCAGGTCAGTCGCGCACTGGCAGCTTAGCGTGAGCAGCTGCCGGAGGCGTGCATCTTCTCGCGCTGGTGTTATCGGAGTATCTCGGTGAAACTCACGAACTGCTCAACGAGCTCCGGGGTCTCGATCCTGAACGTGGCCGCGATGCCGCGCAGTGTGGTGGGAGCTGGCGTGGCACGGTCCGGATTGCGGGCGCAGACATGACCGCCGGGTACCGCGGGGTGGGGAGGGGGAGCACGGCCGAAACTGGACCGGTGGTGCGGGCCCGCTGGGGCCGGGCCGTCAGATCGGCGCCGGCCCCAGGTCTCGGGGCCTCCGGGGATCAGCTCTGGGTCGGGGTGAGCACGACGAAGTCCGCGTTCGACGGGTCGAGGCAGACGGCCAGCCGCCCCACGCCCTCCGCGTCCTCCGGCCCCATCTGCACGCTGCCGCCGTTCTCGGTTACCTTCGCGACCGCGGCGTCGCAGTCGGCGACGGCGAAGACCGGGTGCCAGTACGGCCGACCGCCCGCCAGGGCGAGGTCCTCCTTGGGCAGCTCCATGAGGCCGCCGTGCATGCGCTCCTCGGGGAGGCCCGATGGGGTGATGAGGGTGTAGGTGCCACCGCCGCCCGGCAGCTCCGTGTCCTGGAACTGCCAGCCGAAGAGGCCGCCGTAGAACTCCCTCGCGGCGGCCGCGTCGCTCGTGTAGAGCTCGGTCCAGGACAGCGAGCCCGGCTCGTCCACCATGTCGACGCCCTTGTTCTTGCCCGGCTGCCAGACGGCGAACTGGCCGCCTAGCGGGTCGCTGTACTGTGCCATCCGGCCCCAGTCGTCGAGGTCCATCGGCGGCACCCGCACCGTGCCGCCCGCGCGCTCCACGGCCTGGGTCGTGGCGTCCGCGTCGGCGGTGCAGTAGTAGATCATCCAGGCCGGGCGGGCCCCCTCCTCGGTGAGCTTGCCGAGTCCGGCGACGATTTTGCCGTCCTTCCGGAACATCCCGCCTTCCATGTCCTCTCCCTCCCCCATGGACTCGTACTCCCACCCCAACACCGCGCCGTAGAAGGCCGCAGCGGCCCGGACGTCGGGCGCGCCGAGGTCGAGCCAACAGGGGGAGCCGGGGACGAACTCAGTGGTGATCATCGTTTCCCTTTCGCAGATCCTGTGTGTACTCAGCGTGACACCGGCCACTGACACTCGCCCGTCGGCCGCTCCACGGCTGGGCCGGGCAGCGGAAGGGACGGGCGAGGCAGCGTCGGCGGTCACTTCTCGTAGGCGTCGACCAGGCGCTGGATGTGGAGGTGTGGTGCTCGGCCGCCTCTTCGGCCTGTTTGTCGAACCACAGGAACGTCGTGATCTTCTGCATGAGGCTGCTCTCCTCGCTGCCAGGGGTCGCTGGCCGACGTCACTTAGACCGGCGCGGCCGCCGAAACTCATCGGTGGGTCCCCACACAGACGAAGCTGCAGGACACGGGGGGGCCTGCACCTTGTGGTTTGTTGCCGTCCGGGGTCGAAGCAAGTCGACATGCCCTGCGAGGGCCGCAAGATCGTGAGAGCGTCCCATGGATCACGTGCCTGATTGCGACGACCGCGGGCCCTACACAATGAAACGTCAGGTTAGGCCGTCAATTCGCACAGCCGGCGAACCTTCGCCTCACCACCAGGCGCAACCGCCGACAAGAACCCGCGCGTGACCTCCCGCGCCCCCTCGGCCATCTGCGGGCCAGCCCCATACAGGGGCTCAGAGTCTTCCCCCGGTAAACACCCCACCGCTTCGTCCGGCGCCTAGGTACTTCCGACACCTGTCCGACTGCCCCGAAAACATCGCACCATCCCCGACCCTCAAATGCGGCCGTGCGGGATGACGAAAACCCCTCGATGGCGGCGCAGAAGCAGTCCGAGTTCAGGCTGCCGTGTCGGTGAGCGGAAATCGTCAACGACCGTCGGTCGAGGGCTGCTCGGCTTGCCTTCCCGAACGACGGGTGTCCATCAGATGTCCCGGGATTCTCTGCTCGTTCATTTGGTGGCGCGCATGACCGTTTCTGCGCGGTATCTACTCACCGGTTAGCCGGAAGGAGTTCGTTCAAGGGAGCCTTACCGTGCCCTCATAAGCGGCTCTATGGTTCCAGTGACCAGTCGGCGGCGCTCAACTAGTCATCATTCGCCCTTCTTTGATGAAGGAGTAGATGTGGAACGCCGTAGTCTTCTTCGTGCCGCCGTCATCGGCGCCGGCGCGGCAGCCTTCTCCGGTTCCCTGTGGCGGCAGGCGGCCGCTTACCCCGCTCTCCCTGGCCCCAGCCCGTATGGGGCTCTGCAGGCGGCAGACGCCAACGGGATCATGCTCCCGTCAGGCTTCACCAGCCGCCTGATCGCCCGCTCCGGGCAGAAAGTGGCCGGCACCAACTACACCTGGCACGGCGCCCCCGACGGGGGCGAGTGCTTCGCCGACGGCTCGGGCTGGATCTACGTCTCCAACGCCGAGCTCAGCAGCGGCGCCGGCGGTGCCGGCGCCATTAAGTTCAACAGCAGCGCTCAGATCACCGGCGCGTACAGCATCCTGTCCGGCACCAACCGCAACTGCGCCGGCGGCTCCACCCCGTGGAACACCTGGCTGTCCTGCGAAGAGGTCCCCACCGGCTACGTCTACGAGACCGACCCGTGGGGCGTGAACCCCGCTGTCCGGCGGCCCGCCATGGGCCGGTTCAACCACGAGGCCGCCGCCTCCGACCCGGTCCGCAAGGTCATCTACCTGACCGAGGACGCCTCCGACGGCTGCTTCTACCGGTTCGTGCCCACCACCTGGGGCAACCTGTCCTCCGGCACCCTGCAGGTGCTCAAGGAGGTCTCCGGCGTACTGTCCTGGGCCAACGTGCCCGACCCGGACGGCAGCCCCACCCCCACCCGCGACCAGGTCTCGGGAGCCAAGATCTTCAACGGCGGCGAGGGCTGCTGGTACCGCAACGACATCTGCTACTTCACCACCAAGGGCGACAACCGCGTCTGGGCCTACCACGCCGCCAACAACACCATCGCGATCGTCTACGACGACAACGTTCCAGGCGCCCCGCTGACCGGCGTGGACAACATCACCGCATCCGCCGCCGTCGGCGACCTCTACGTGGCCGAGGACGGCGGCAACATGGAGATCTGCATCATCACCCCGGACGACATCATCGCTCCGTTCCTGCGGGTCCTCAACCAGTCCTCCTCGGAGATCACCGGACCGGCGTTCAACCCCGCCGGCAACCGGCTGTACTTCTCCTCGCAGGACTTCGGCACCTACGAGGTCACCGGCCCCTTCCGCACCTCCCTGTGACCCATCGGAAACCACCCGGCTCCCTGTGACCGGGGTGGCGCGGGCCACGCCTCACTCCACCCCCCCCCCCCCCCCTTTTCCCCCCCCCCACCCCCAGCCCGGTCACAAGGCGACGCAACCCCACGCCGACGCCGTATTTCACCCAGCCGGACCCCCACCGGTTCCCCCGGGATCCTTCCTGTCGACGCCATCAAGGCTCCTGATGCCCGCCTCCGAGCACCTGAGGCGAACAGGCCCCCTGTGGTGGCCCGGCCCCCCTGCGCCGGGGCCACCACAGGATCCACCCATCCCTGTCCCGAGGAGGATCTGTGTCCCGTTCCCATGCCCTGTCGCGGCGCCGCTGGTTCGGCCTGACCGGTGCGACACTGGCTGCCGTCGCGCTGTCGACGACGACGCTGACGGCCCCGGCGTACGCGACCCCGCCCAACATCCCCAGCAAGGCCACCGCACAGTCCGAGCTCAACGCCCTGACCGTCGCGGCCGAGGGCAGCATGACCGGCTACTCCCGGGACTTGTTCCCGCACTGGATCACCATCTCCGGCACCTGCAACACCCGGGAACAGGTGCTCAAGCGCGACGGGACGAACGTGGTCGTCGGCAGCGACTGCTACCCGGACTCGGGCAGCTGGTACAGCCCGTATGACGGCATTACCGAGCACGCCGCATCCGACATCGACATCGACCACGTGGTCCCCCTCGCCGAAGCCTGGCGCTCCGGAGCCAGCTCATGGACGACCAGCAAGCGCCAGGACTTCGCCAACGACATGGCCTACCCGCAGCTGATCGCGGTCACCGACAACGTCAACCAGTCCAAGGGCGACCAGGACCCCTCCACCTGGAAGCCGCCCGTTTCCTCCTACCACTGCACGTACTCCAAGATGTGGATACGGTCCAAGTACCACTGGGGTCTGAAACTCCAGTCCAGCGAGAAATCGGCACTGCAGAGCATGCTCAACACCTGCTCGTCATGACCGCGTTCACGTCCGCCTGACACCGTGCCCGGCTGGTCACCCCTCGTGACCAGCCGGGCCGGTACGTGGAGCACTCCTGGCCTATATCCCTTGAGAGAGCAGGGAGTTCATGCCAAGCCTCGTCCCTCCTCCTGGGCTGCCTTCTCCTTCGTCTCCGTTTCCGTTTCCGTCTCCGTTTCCTGTGACGTGAGCTCCTCCTGATCTTGGCAGTGCCCGCACGGGCCAGGGGCCAGGACCTGCACCGGGACCTCCAGGAGGCCCAGTCGTTCATGCACGCTCGGGGCGACGTGTGCCGGGATGCCCACGCCATCACACGGAGGCTCAAGTCCCCTACTGCTCCTCACTCTTACTCAAGGGTGCGCCTGCGGCGCGCCGACCGGGCATGCGGCGTGCCCGCCGGTCCCGCCCGGGTGTACCGGAGCCATGACAGCAACCCTCTCCTCATGCCACGGCTGGATTCTGTTCGGCGGATCATGTCCGAAGCCATAGCCGGGTGGAACTTCAGCACCCTGAATCAACCGCCAATAGCTGCGAATTGCAGGCGCCGGACCAATTTCCCGTCGATGAGTTGGGACTTCATGAAATGAATCCTCATCAGGTGTGCTCCAGTTCATCATCATTGAGGCATTACCCGTCACCGGACAGCGGCAAGACCTTCACCTTCGGTGCTGAGAATCATCGGCGGCCCGACGCAGAGACTAAAAGGCGAACCACCGGGCCTCGTCCATACGCTCTCTCCCACCTCCTTGGAGACGCTTATGCGTACATTGCACGGGACACAGATGGCCGCGATCATCGCGACCCTGGCTGCCGTGGCAGTCCTGCCCACGTCGGCCCAGGCCGACGACGACGAGGGGCTCCCGGGGGTGGCGGCCACCACGGAGACCCCGGCCCTGTACGGCGACGACGCCGGCGGCAACGCCGACGCCGACGACCCGGCGATCTGGCGCAACGCCGCCAACCCGGGCGCCAGCTTGGTGATCGGCACCGCCAAGGAAGGCGGCCTGCGGGTGTACGACCTGGCCGGGAGCGAGGTGCAGTCGATACCGGCGCCGCCCGCCCCTACCCCCGATGACAAACCGGGCCGCTTCAACAACGTGGACCTGGTCTCCGGATTTCCCCTGCCGACCGGCCGCGCCGACGTCGCCGTCGCCACCGACCGCGGCCGGGACCACCTGCGCATCTACCGCATCGACCCCAGCGCTGCCCAGCCGCTGAAAGACATCACCGCCCCGGATGCCCCGCTGGTCTTCTCCAAGACCCAGGAGGAGGTCAACCAGCAGACCACCCCCTACGGCCTGGCCACCTGGACGGACAAGGCCACCGGCCGCTCCTACGCCGTGGCCAGCCAGCGCAGCCGCACCCGCCTGGCCCTGCTGGAACTGAAAGCCACCTCCACCGGCACGGTCACCTACCAGCAGGTACGCACCTACGACCTGCCGTCCTCCTTCACCCTTCCCAACGGCCGGTCCTGGACCCCCTGCCTCGACCCCGGTGACCTCCCGCAGGTCGAGGGCATGGTCGTGGACCCGGCGAACAACGTCCTCTACGCCGGCCAGGAGGACGTCGGCATCTGGCGGATGCCCGCCACCCTCGGCAGCAGGCCCAAGCTGATCGACAAGGCGCGGGAGTACGGCGTCCCCGCGACGTACGACGAAGCGACCGAGGAGTGCACCCCGGGCACGGACCCCGGCTACGGGGGTACGCACCTGTCCGCCGACGTCGAAGGCCTGACCATCCTTGACCAGGGCTCCGGCTCCGGCTACCTGCTCGCCTCCAGCCAGGGCGACAACACCTTCGCGGCGTACGACCGCGAGGTGGACGAGGGCAACGCCTACGAGAGCGGCTTCCGGATCACCGCCGGCACAGTCGACGGCTCCGAGGAGTGCGACGGCGCGGCCGTGCTGAACGCCCCGCTGGGCTCCCGCTACCCGAACGGTCTGCTGGTGGTCCAGGACGGGCACAACACCCCGGACGAGACAGGCGCGGACGGGGAGCCCCGGGACAACACGAACTTCAAGTTCGTCGATCTGGTCAAGCTCACCAACGCAATGGACGGGGACGGCTGACCCACTACTCCGGTACCGAGACGGCCCACGCCCGGCCGGAGCACCCATTGACCACCGCGCCCGCCTCCGCCACCACGGCGGAGGCGGGCGCGCGCCTGCGGAGAACTGCCGGACTGACTGCCGCGGGTGGGCTCGCCTGCGACACCCCGCCGTGGGAAGACCTGGGCGAGCCACCCCTGGGGTGTCCCAGCTCCCGTCGGCGCTTGACGGCGGCAGGCCTGGGTTCGGTGACCAGTCAGTGAGCGGTTTCCGACCTCCCCCTGTCGAACGTCCCTGGTGTCCAGTCGGTGAGCCTTTTCTCATCTCACTTGATGTTGTGGGGTGGAAGCTTGTTTTGGTGGGTGCTGACCGATCTGGGCGAGCGCGACGGTCATGGAGCTATCGGTACCGGCGGTTTCCGGAGCAACTGGAGAACCTTCAGCAGGCCAGTCATGCGGGCCGGGCGAAGAGTAGGGGGTCGTCATCCAACGCTCCATGCGGTCGTGCACAGCCGTTGCCTGCCCAACGTGCCCGGTTCAGGTCGCGTCCGGCATCTCCAGCCGGTAGCCGCGGCCGCGGACGGTGGTGATGCGGGCGGTGCCGAGTTTGCGGCGGAGGTAGCGCACGTACACGTCGACAACGTTGGAGGCCTCGTCGGCGTCGTATCCCCACACCGTGGAGAGCAACTGTTCACGGGGCAGCACGCGTCCGGCGCCCCGCATCATGACTTCCAGGAGCGCGAACTCCCGCGGACTGAGGTCGACGATCCGACCGTCCACGCGAGCTTGGCGGGTGCGGCTGTCGAGGACCACACCGGCGCGGCACAGCGCCGAGCCGTCGCCGTCCTGCAGTCGCAGGCGGACTCGCGCGAGCAATTCCTCGAACCTGAACGGTTTCGCCATGTAGTCGTTCGCGCCCCCTTCGAGGCCCTTGACCGTGTCGACCACACCATTGCGAGCGGTGAGGATGATCACCGGCAGTGGGCAGGACACCGCGCGGAGCCGGGAGAGCACCGTGAACCCGTCCTCGTCCGGCAGGCCGAGATCGAGGATGAGGAGGTCGAATTTCCCGGACATCGCCCCCCGTCGGGCGCCTGCCCCGGTGGTGACGACGGTGGTGAGGAAGCCATGGGAGCGGAGCCCCTTTTCCACAAAGGACGCGATATGGGCTTCGTCTTCGGCGATGAGGACGTGGGCCGAGGGGATGTCTGCTGGTCGCATGGCACCTGGTGATGAGGGATCTCGAGGGTGAAGGTGGCCCCGTGACCGGGAGGGTTGTCCAACCTGACGTGGCCGTGGTGTGCCTCGGCGATGGCTTTGACGATCGCCAGACCGAGGCCCGCGCCACCGGATCCATGCGCCCGGCCGCCGCGCGCGAATCGGTCGAAGATACGGTTCTGCTCGGCCGGGGGCACGCCGGGGCCGCTGTCCCGGACCCACAGTTCGGCGACACCGTCGCGTACTCGGCCGCCGATCCAGATGCGCGCGTGCTTCTCCGTATGCTGGGCCGCGTTCTGCGCGAGCTGGATCAGCGCCTGAGTCAGCAGCTGGCGGTCGCCGCGGAGCACCCACGGGGGCGTGTCGTCGGCGAGTTCGAGCATCCATCGGCGCGGGGCCAGCGCCGACGCCTTGACGTACACCTCCTCGATCAGCTCCGGCAGGACGATGTCCCCGGCGTGCAGGGAGTCAGGGCGACGCGCCTGGGCGAGCATCAGCAGCTCCTCCACGATGCGGTTCATCCTGTGCAGCTCGTCGACGGCCACGTCGACAGCTCTTTCGCGGGCGACCGGGTCGTCGTCAAGGAGCTCCAGATGGCCGAGGACGATCGTGATGGGGGTGCGCAGCTCGTGACCGGTGTCGTCGATGAACTGCCGCTGCGTGGCGAACGACTCCTCGAGCCGGTCCAGCATGGCGTTGAAGGTCGTCGCCATCTGGGATATCTCGTCGTGGTCGTGGACGGGGATGCGTGCGGTGAGGTCGGATTCGCTGATCGAGCGAGCGGTGTCCCGGAGCAGCAGGAGCGGGGCGATCAGGCCGCCGGCGAAGACCCAGCCCACTCCGGCAGCCAGGAACAGCGCGCTGAGGCCGAGGAGCACCTCCATGCGGATGGTGTCGCTGATGTCGGCGCGCTCGCGGTCGGTGAACGTGGCGACGACGATGACGCCTTGAGCCCGTTCCCCTTCGACCGTGACGGGTACGGTCACGTACCGGACGTGCCCGGCCGGAGTGGTGGCATCGCCATAGGTCGGCCGATCGGCGGCCGCTAACGTGGCCACCAGGGCGGGGTCGGTGTCCAGCCGGGCCGGTGGCTCGATGGCCGTACGCCGGAAGGGGGCCCCGTCGACGAGGGTCAGCAGGGTCTGGTGCTGATCGGGAACCTGGTTCCGCAGGGCGGATACGAACAGCTCGCGGACTCCGGACCGCGGATGGTCCACCCTTGGGCGGTGGCCGTTCACGAAGGCCCGGAACTCGCGGATCTCATGGGCGAGTTCCGCATCGACACGCTCGTTCAGGCGTGCTGAGAGGATGAAGCTCTCGGCGAGAGTGATGAGGCTGAGGGTCAGGCCGACCAGCAGCAGCATCCGCCACAGCAGGCGCAGCCGGATCGAGCGGAATCTACGGCGCCGGAAAGGGCGCGCGCCCGCCCCCGCCAGTACGTGCTGCGGTTGCGGATCATCAGCCGTCGTCACCGCCGTCGTCATCTCCGTCCCTCCCGTCGTCGCCGCGTGCACTGCCGTAGCTGGGGCTGCCGGTCGGTGCCGGGGTTGCCGTATGACTGCTGGTGGCCGGGAGAGGCGCGGGCGGCGGCACCGGTTCCGCCTCGAGCGAGGAACGGCTCTGCGGCGTGGCCGGCAGCCGGGTCGGGGGCGGCTCGGGCACGCGTGAGACATCCCCCGAGGGTCCGGTGGCGGTCGGCGGCTCAGCCTGGCGGGGCCGGCCGGGCGGCGGGGAGGACGTCTCCCGCCAGGAGCCGTCCTCGTACGGCCGCGCCGACGGTCCTGCGGTCGGCGCTCGGGGCGTGCGCTCGACCAGCACAGGGTCACCGAGTTGCGGGGGCGGCGCCCGGTGGGCGCTGGCCACCGGCACCGCGGTGAGCAGTGCCAGGGCGAGCGCGGCGGCGGCCGTACGAAGGCGGCTGGGGCTCATGCAGGCACGTCCTCCCGGGAGCGGTCACTGTCTGCCCCGGCAGAGACTTCCCTGGCTCCGACGGGGGCGAAGGTGCCGGTGGCCGGGTCCAGCAGGTGCATTTCCGCCGCAGCGATGTCGAAGAACATTCCGGTCAGGTGCAGCGTCCCTGCTTCGACGCGCTCGCTGACCCCGGGGTGAGCGAGCAGGTTGTCCAGCTGCTGGATGACGTTGAGCCTCCCCAGCTGGTCCTGCTCCGAGCCGGCCGCCTCTTGCGTCTCGGAGTCGACGCGGTACCGGGCCCTCGTGTGGGCGCCGTGCGTCAGCCAGGCGTCCAGCGGGCGGGCGGCTTCCCCCGCGCCGTCGAGCAGCGCCCCCATGGCGCCGCAGCCCGAGTGGCCGCATACGGTGATCGTGCTCACGCCGAGGACTTCGGTGGCGTACTCGATGGCGGCAGCCACGGACACGTCGGCGTTCCCGAACGCGCCGCCCTCCCCGGGACGCGGAACGAGATTTCCCACATTGCGCACGGTGAAAAGATCACCGGGACCACTCGCCGTCATCAGATGCGGTACCAGGCGGGAGTCGGAACAGGTGATGAACAGTTGGGAAGGCGACTGACCCTGCTCCGCGAGCTCAGCGAGGACGGGCTGCACCAAAGGGGCCGTGACGCGCTGGAACTCGCTGACCCCGTGCAGCAGATGGGCCTTCGGCGCCACCTCGGGCCGCCGATGCGTCCAGGGGAAGATCCAGGAGGCCTGTGTCGTGGGGGACTTGCGTCCGGCCGGGGTGCCGGATACCGCATTCTCGTACCAGCTCTCGTGCACCTCGTCGATGTCCACCCGGCCGCCGAGCCGCTCATGCGTGACGCGCCAGTTGTGCAGCGCCTCGAACGCGGCGTGGTCCAAGTAGTCCACCTTCAGGTCGACGTCGACCCGCGCGCCCGTCGGCACCTGCGCCAGAGTCCGGTTCAGCCGGGGGACGGCGGTGAAGGTCAGAGAACCCTCGACCACCACGTGCCAGAAGCTGCCCATGTGCTCGGTACGGATCTTGGTGTGAGTCAGCCGGTAGAGCGCCTGCAGCATGGCGACGCCGATGCCCAGCGCCACGCCCTCCAGCAAGTTCAGCTCCACCACGCCGAACGCGGTAACGACGTAGATCGCCAGTTCCCGGTGGCGCCGGAGCTCTCGTATCTCCCCGGGTTTGACCATCCGTACGCCCAGCACGACCAGCAGCGCGGCCAGCGCGGCGAGCGGAATCTGCTCGACCAGCCCGCCGGCCAGTACGACGAAGACGATGACCCATACGCCGTGGAGGATGGTGGAGGCACGGGAGCGTGCACCAGCCGCGACGTTGGTGGAACTGCGCACGATCACACCGGTGACGGGCAGACCACCCAGGAGGCCGGATGCCGAGTTCGCCAGGCCCTGGCCCACCAACTCGCGATTGAGATCGGCGCGCGGGCCGTCGTGCATCCGATCCACCGCGACTGCGGACAGCAGGGACTCGATGCTCGCGATCACCGCCAGGGTCAGGGCGGCCAGGGCGATGGCGCTCCAACTGCCGCTGGGCATCGCGGGGGCCAGGCCCAGGTCCAGGACGTTCGAGGGCAGGTCCACCCGTACGGCGTCCAGGCCCAGCGCGGCCGCCGCCGCGGTGGCCAGCACGATCCCCACCAGAGCGGCAGGCACCGCGCGGACCTTCGGCAGCTTTGGCCACACCAGTAGGACGGCGATCACGATGACGCCGGCCACGGCGGCCGCCGGGTTCGCGTGCAGTACCTGGTCGGGAAGGGCGACCAGGTTCTCGGTGGCGGAACTGCTCGACTTTCCGCCGAGCACGACATGGATCTGAGCCAGGGCGATGGTGATGCCGATACCGGCCAGCATGCCGTGCACGATGGCGGGCGAGATGGCCAGTGCCGCGCGGGCCACGCCGAGGCAGCCGAGGGCGATCTGGACGAGGCCGGCGGCCACGGTGATGGCGCAGGTCGCCGCCCATCCGTACTCGTTCACCAAGCCTGCGACGACCACGGTCAGCCCGGCCGCGGGCCCGCTGGCCTGGAGCGCGGAGCCACCGGTGGCCCCGGCGACGATGCCGCCGACCGCGGCGGCGACCAGGCCCGCGGTGATCGGGGCGCCGGAAGCCAGGGCGATCCCGAGCGACAGCGGGATCGCGACCAGGAAGACGACGACGGAGGCGGGCAGGTCGTGACGGAGACTGCGAAGACCGCCCCACTTCGGTGATCGGGGATATCGGAGCCTGTTCAGACTCCGGTCGTCTGGATGGTTCTCAGAGGCAGTGGCACGTGAGGTGTGTGACGGCATGGGTGCGTCCTCCACTCAGGTATGCGGGATGCGGACAGACAACACCCAGGCAACCGAGGCGCGTTGAACCATCCCGGCCGAAGGACGGGCCGCGCATTTGCCATCTGTTGATCAGTTCATGAAGTTCCCATGAGGAGACTCTCATGGACGCGCGGTTCAACGGCGCCCGTCACCCCGGGTGAACGTCACCCTGCTCTGGGCAGGGTGGGCACAGTCATCGGCCGGGCCGCCGCGACTGGGACCAACCGGCTCGTGATGGCGCACCGTATCGCTGCGGTGGACTGGCTACGGTCTCGCGGGCTGGGGTCACCGAACGGCACGGCTCCGCCGATCCCAAGGCCCTGCCCTACCAGCTAAGACGGTGTCCTATGCTGACCGCCTTCGCCGCGCCGAAGAGGCACGTCAGCGCCGGAACGGTAGACCGTCAGCCGCCCTGCCTGCTGGATGCCGCCCACCAGCGGCTCGGCGGCCCCGTTTGGGGCGTCATCCAGGCGTCGGATCTCTATCGCATGCCATGCACCTGAAAAGGTCGCTGGCCAACCTCACCAAATATGGTCATCGAAGCAACAACGGCGGCGACCGCCTGCCTGCGCTGCTGGAGCAAGTCGATCCGACAGTGAACCGGCGAATCGTTCACGCGACGCGCGGCAAGCGGGCACGGGCGGCTCCGGCCGCGCAGCTATAAGAGCAGGCCCGAATACACCATGGGCTGGCGCGGCGGAGGCGAGAGGGCTACGCGGCGCCGCCCGGCGCCAGCAGGCGCTCGACGAGCCAGACCAGGCCGATGACGCCGACAACGACGGTCGCGCCGGTGTGGGCGACGGTCGACCAGGAGTACCGGCGGCGCGTCAGCAGGAGCAGCGGGAACACCAGCAGAACAATCGCGAGCTGTCCCAGCTCGGTACCGAGGTTGAAGCTCAACAGCGAGACGAGCAACCGGCCACCGATGTCCTCGGTGAAGCTCAGCGCCCCGGCGAAGCCCAGCCCGTGTAGCAGGCCGAATCCGAACACGACGAGGGCGCGGTGCCGCGACTCTCCACGTGCGATGTTCTCCACCGCGATGTACACAATGGACAGTGCGATCAGCGGTTCGACGATCTCGGCCGGAACCTCGACCCACCCCAGCACGGCCAGGGCGAGCGTAACGCTGTGCGCCACGGTGAAGCTGGTCGCGAGCCGGACAACGCTGCGCCATCCCTGCGCGCCGAGCAGCAGGAGCACCAAGAAGAGCACGTGGTCGATGCCGAGCAGGATGTGTTCCAGCCCCATGGACACGAACCGGCCCATCGACGACAAGAAGCCCGTCTCGCCAGCCCGCGATGCGCCTTGGCCGGTGTCGCTCTGGCCGACCCGCAGTTCACGATGGCCGGCGTCGAAGACGTCGCTCCCGCCGGAACCGCCGAGTTCGTAGTCGACCATGTTGGTGTGGTCGGCGCCGATGGCGTCCGTCTCGGAGAACACCCCGTAGCGCACGGTGAACTCGCCGCTCGCCGAACCTGAACAACGATGGATCAGGAGCAGGCGGGCATAGAGGAACTTCTGTCGTTTCGTGACCCCCGTGTCTTCGAGTTTGGCGGCACAGGGGACGCCGTCGAGGGCGACGGTCAGGCGGTCGGCCAGGTAGGACGCAAGCTGTGCGCGGTGAGACGCGAGAATGCCTCGCGCTCGGCGTCCTTTGCTCCGCGCGCGAGCGTGCCGAGGCCGGCGGCCTTGGTGAGCGTGTCGTAGTCCAGCTCCAGCTGGTAGCGCACCAGTGCCCCGTCCTGGCGGATGGTGGACGTGCCGTCCGTCGTCGGGACATGCGCCGAGGCCACCGAACCCGTCAGCGACACCAGGAGCCCCGCGAGAACCATGACGCCCAGCGCGACCCGAAGCACGCTGAACATTCGGCCGGGGGTACCTCGAAGGCCTGGCGGCGGAGCCCAGATCGTCACGCCGAGGAGCAGAGCACCCCGGGGAGGGAAGCGCGCATCGTGCTCGTTTCCCGGCCACGACGTCCAGTTGAATTCTTAGCGGTCCGCGCCGGGACCGGCCCCAGGTCAGATGGCCTGGTGGCCGCTCACCTCGGCGATGAAGGCCTCAGCGAGTCGGCAAGGACGCTTATGCGGCGATGGACTGGCGGCCGGCCAGCAAGACGCGATCGAGGCGGGGCTGGCGCGTAAACACCTGTCACCTGAGGCGAATCCGTCGCGGATGGCGTGTTCGACCTGACCAGCTCCTGGGTCGAAGGAATTGATCTTCGACGAAATCGTCACCGTCGTTGCAGACGAGTTCAAGCTCACGGATCTGGTGGTCGGCAACCGCGGAATGATCAGCAAAGCACGGATCCAAGCCCGGCATCCGGAGCTTCGGGGGACAAAGCCGCCCACGCAGACCATCAGTGACAGCGGATTCACAACCGGGGACGCCGCCTTCCCTCTGCTCGCCGGCGCGGGCGTCGGCGTGGGCGGAGTCGGCGCCGTGCTCACGCTCGTCGACCTGGCCTCGCCGCTGCGGGTACCCTTCACCGTCTTCTTCCTCATCCGCGCCCACGGTCGCCGTGGCAGCCGTGCTGCCCGGGCTGGATCCTCCCCCAGACTCCGTCTGGGAGGTGCCCCCACCCGGAGCCGTGGCGGCGGTCACCGCCGCGGCTGCCGTGAACGTACTGACGCCCACGCCATGCCGGCCCTGCACCCTCTGCTCGGTACGGGGCGAGGTCCTCGCCATTGGCGGGCTCAGCCTGCTGCTCGCCGCTGACCTGCGTGCGCCGCCGGTTCGGGCGCTCGATGACCACGGGAGCCTGATACATCATCGTTCCGGTCGTGACCGTCGCGGGGGGGCGAGATAGACCTCCGTCGATTGTTCAACCGTCGGTCATCCTGTGACCCATATCTCACCACCGGGCCGTCTGCCGGTGTCCCTACCTTCCGTGAAGCCCCCCACGACGTCAGAGAGCGGAGGGCTTTCGCATGTTCAGAAACAGATCGGCCAGAGCTGGGGCGGCAATCGCAGCTGTCAGCACCATGATCCTCGCAGCCTTCTCACTGTCCACCCCGATGGCTTCGGCAGCCAGCACGACCTTCACCCCGGTCGCCGACACCTACGTGCAGGACTCCACCCCCTCCACCAACTACGGCGCCTCGACCCAGTTCACCGTCGACAACTCTCCGGTGCGCCAGTCGTTCCTGAAGTTCACCGTCAGCAACCTCACCGAGTCGGTGACCAGCGCCAAGCTGCGGATCCACGTCACGTCCAGCGGCAACAGCAGCAACGGCGGCACCTGGAAGTCGATGACCGACACCACCTGGTCGGAGACCGGCGTCACCTGGGACAACAAGCCGGCCATCGACGGCGCGACGCTGGGCACGCTCGGCTCGGTAGCGAACAGCACCTGGTACGAGATCGACGTGACCTCGGCGGTGACCGGCAACGGCACGTTCAGCTTCGGCGGCACCTCCACCAGTTCGAACGGTGCCTACTACAACTCGCGGGAAACCGGCGCGAATGCGCCGCAGCTGGTGATCACCACCGGCAGCGACCCGTCGCCAAGCCCCACGCCCACGACGTCCTCGCCGCCGCCGTCGGGTGACCCGGTGCTGGTCGGCGCCGGCGACATCGCCAACTGCGGCACGGCGGGCGACGAGGCCACCGCCAACCTGCTGGATGGCATTACCGGCACCGTCATGGCCGTCGGCGACACCGCCTACCCGGACGGCAGGGACTCCGACTACACCAACTGCTACCACCCGTCGTGGGGCAGGCATAAGGCCCGCACCCGGCCGGCCACCGGCAACCACGAGTACCACACCACGGGTGCGGCCGGGTACTTCAACTACTACGGCGCTTCGGCGGGCGAACCCGGCAAGGGCTACTACTCCTTCGACCTGGGCAACTGGCATGTCGTCGCGCTCAACTCCAACTGCTCGATCGTGTCCTGCTCGGCCGGCTCGACCCAGGAGCAGTGGCTGCGCAACGACCTGGCCACGAACACCAAGCCGTGCACGGTGGCCTACTGGCACCACCCGCGCTACACCTCCGGCTCCAGCCACGGCCCGAACACCGCGGTCAAGCCGCTCTACCAGGCGCTGTATGACCACAACGCGGAGGTCATCGTGACCGGGCACAACCACAACTACGAGCGGTTCGCCCCGATGGACGCCAACGGCGCTCTGGACACCACCCGCGGGATCCGGCAGTTCGTGGCCGGCATGGGCGGCACCAGCCTGGGCGGCTTCGGCACCATCCAGCCCAACAGCGAGATCCGCAACAGCAGCACCTGGGGCGTGCTGAAGCTGACCTTGCACGCCAACAGCTACGACTGGCAGTTCGTCCCCGAGGCGGGCAAGACCTTCACCGACAGCGGCACCACCGCCTGTCACTGACCGCCACCGAGTGATGGGTGCCCTTCCCAGCCAGGGGAGGGCACCCATCCCGCTGGTTGTGCTCCATCAGTTCTCGCCCCGAAAGGTCGCCCGCATGTATCTGTCCTCGATCGACCGGCCCACGGCCGACGATCCGCCATCCGCTGAGCACTCTGGCCGACGCGGGCTCGCCGTGGTCGGCGGGAACGTGTTCGCGCTGGGCACGGTCAGCTTGGTCACCGACATTTCCACCGAGATGGTCGCCGCGATCCTGCCCGCCTACCTCGTCCTCGGGCTGTCGCTGAGCCCGTTGGCCTACGGCATGATCGACGGGATCTACACCGGTGCCACGGCGGTGCTGCGGCTGGTGGGCGGATACGTCGCCGACCGCATCCGCAAACCCAAGTGGGTGGCAGGCACCGGGTACGCGATGTCGGCGGTGGCCAAGCTGGGGCTGCTCGCGGCAGGCCGCTCGGCGGGGGCGATCGGCCTGGTCATCGCCGTCGACCGGACAGGCAAGGGGCTGCGCACCGCACCCCGCGACGCCCTGATCACCCTGTCGGCCCCGCCTCACGCGCTGGGCCGCGCGTTCGGCGTGCACCGGGCCATGGACAGCGTCGGCGCGTTCCTCGGCCCGCTGGTCGCGCTGGCCGTGCTGGCGGCGGCAGGCCAGGCCCTCGACGCCGTCCTGGTCACGAGCTTCTGCGTCGCGGCAATAGGCGTGCTCATCCTCGTGCTCTTCGTGCGCGACCGGCGCGACGACCGCCCGGCCACCACGACAGTGTCCCCCAGGGACGTCGCGGAACTGCTGCGCGCCGCGCCGGTACGCAGGCTGCTGCTGGCCGCCTGCCTGCTCGGCTTCGCCGTCATCGGCGACGGCTTCGTCTACCTGCTGCTGCAACGCCGCGAGGACATCGCCCTCGGCTGGTTCCCGCTGCTCGCGGTCGGCACCAGCCTGACCTACCTGCTGCTGGCCATCCCCATCGGCGCGCTGGCCGACCGGATCGGCAGGCTGCCCATAGTCCTCGCAGGCTACGCCGCGCTGTGCGCGGTCTACCTGCTGCTGTTCGGACCGCTGCACGGCTGGCCGCTGCTGGCCGCGGCGCTGGTCCTCTACGGCTTCTTCTACGCCGCCACGGACGGCGTACTGATGGCCCTGGCCGCTCCGGTGCTGCCCGAACATCTGCGCACCACCGGCATCGCACTGATCCAGACCGGACAAGCCCTCGCCTACCTCACCTCCTCAGTCCTGTTCGGACTCGCCTGGCAGCTGTGGAGCCCGGCCACCGCCAGCCGGATAGCCGCCGCCGTTGCCGTACTGGCCGTCGTGGCCACGGCATTCCTGCTGATCAACCGATCCACCAACACGAATACCGACACCGAGGTGACCCCATGACCGAGCAGACCACGACCGACACCGAGACGCCGCAGCAGAGCCCGCCGCCTGCGCCGCCCCGGTTCGGGCGAGCCGCTCGCATCACCACCACGGTGGCCGCCACCATCGCACTCGCAGGTCTCGCGATCGGCTACGTCCACTTCAGGGGGTCACCGGAAGCGGCAGACGCCCCCGCCACGGCCCAGACGGTGTCGCTGGCGCCGGGCCCGCGGCTGCTCACCCTGATGAGCACCGGGCAAGTGACCACGGTCGACAAGGACAACCCGGGCGGCACCCGCGCGGTGTCGAAGACCAAGTGCGATCGCATCTACGCCGCCGCGCGAACGGTGGCCTGCCTCTACGCCGACGGGATACTCGGCACCGTCAAGATGCGCATCCTCGACGCGGACCTTCGGGAACGCAAGGCCATCCCGGTCAGCGGCATCCCCAACCGGGTCCGTGTCTCGACAAGTGGCCGCATGGTCTCCTGGACCGCCTTCGTCGGCGGCGACAGCTACGCCACCCTCGACTTCTCCACCCGCACCGGGGTCTACGACACCAAGACGGGAACCCTGTTCAAGACACTGGAAACCTTCGACGTCATCAAAGACGGCAAGCCGTATCAGTCGGTCGACGTCAACTACTGGGGAGTGACTTTCACCGACGACGACAACACCTTCTACGCAACCATGTACACCAAGGGCCACCGCTACCTGGTCCAAGGTGACTTCGCCGCGCGAACCGTCCGCACCCTGCGCGACTACGTCGAATGCCCATCGCTCTCGCCCGACGGGACCAGGATCGCGTTCAAAGCACCCATCAACGGCGACTCCACCCGGGGCTGGCGGCTCTCCGTGCTCGACCTCGCCACCAACCGCGTCACCAGCACAGCCGAAACCCGCAGCGTGGACGACCAAGCGGCCTGGCTGGACAACTCCACCCTCGCCTACGTCCAGCAACACGACAACGGCACCAAAGACCTCTGGACCGTCCCCGCCGACGGCTCCGGCAAACCGAAGCTGCTGCTGCGCGACGCCCACTCCCCCACCGCGCTCGGCTGATCACACCCGATGGGAAACCTGAAATCGAGGCCTTCCACATCAACGGCAGGCTGGGGCTGTGATTTCCCCTCCACACGGAATGGCCGCGCGATGACGGTCTCGTCCCCCGGCGGGCGGGGGACGAGCCCACACCTGGGCACCTGCTTCCGACAGAGCTGCGCGCTTCCCTAGGTCGCCGCCTAAGGCCCCGCATCCCCACAGCACACTCGGTGGCTGAAGAAGCCGAGACTGACCACGTTGCGAACATTGTCGAGGCCCCCTCGTCCGGCCTCCCGTAGGGGCAGCGGGACCGGTCGAGTCATCCTCGTACCACTGGCCCCCGCTAGCCCGCCGCGAACCCGCCGGCCCCTGGAGGATCGAAGCGAAGACCCGGCACGACGGGGACCTCCTCGGCGAGATCAGGACGACCGGCCGCGGCCCGGAGCACGCAACCAACGCTGCGACGACGTCGATACGGGACCACTGCGCGAGCGCAGGCTTCGAGGTCTTGCGGATGGACAACCTCAACAACGAGTACTCGGAGGACCAGCGGCCGCACTTCACGCTAATCCGCTTCTTCATCGACCGCGCGGCGGGCACGGGCCTCGAAGGATGGGGGCCGCAGCCGCCTGCTCCGGGCAGCGACACCAGGGGCCCCAACAAGATCAGGAACCTCGCGGAAACGCCGCGTAGGGGCTCCGGGGACCCGACCGACGCCCTCCGGGCCCCTGTAGGGCCCCTGGATCTGGTTTGAGGACTTCGGAGGCGCCGCCACAGCACACGTGGCGACGTCTGCCGTCACGTTCCCGCAGGTCAGAACCTTTTTCCCGGACGCCCGTACGGTGGGGCGGGTGGGACTCGAACCCACGGCCGACGGATTATGAGTCCGCTGCTCTAACCGGCTGAGCTACCGCCCCGTATCGGCGCGCCGCGCACATCTGTGCGCGCCGTCTGCCGCAGCATAGCTGCTCATAGGATCTGCCGCCCGTGTGGGCTGCGGTCACCCGGACTGGAGGACATCGATCACGGTGCCCGCGGTTCCCGGGTCCGTGAAGCCATGAAAAAAGGCCCCCCGGGCGGGGGCCTTCATCCTGTGCTCCCCCGACTGGACTCGAACCAGTAACCTGCCGGTTAACAGCCGGCTGCTCTGCCAATTGAGCTACAGGGGACTGCTCCGCTCGGATCCGCCCAGCCGTTTCTCCGCGGGCGTTCCCTCGCTGCGAGCAATACATTAGCGCATGCCAGGGGGTGCCCCGAAATCCGTATTCGCATCGGTGCCCGCCCGGCGGGGCATGCGCTCTGTACGCGTCGAGTGAAGGGTGGAAGCCATGCGGTACCGGCTCACGTTCATCACCGGTCTGGCTGTCGGTTACGTGCTGGGGGCGCACGCGGGGCGGGAGCGGTACGAGCAGCTGCTCAAGTCCGCGCGGCAGGTCGCCCAGAACCCGGCGGTCCGTAACGCTGCGGAGGCCGCGGCGACGAATGGGCGCCGCGTCGCGTCGAGGGCGGTGGAATCGGTCAGCGCCAGAGTGGGCGACCGCCTCCCGAGCTCGGTCACGGACCGCGTCCGCTCACTGCGCGACCAGCGCGCACCGGAAGAGGACGACTGGGGCACCACCAACACGTAACGCCACGGCCCGGCCGGCTCCGCGCCTGCGGCGGGCCGGCCGGTTCCAGGCCTCTGACCGGGCCTGTCCGCCCTGCCTGCCCATGTGATCACTGTCACGTCGGGGCGCCCGCCGGGTGGGCGCGGGGCCGTATAACGCCGTACAACAAGGGCAGCATCCGGCCACGCGGAGCGGCGGTCCGACATACCGTCTGCCTTGCCGGTCGCAGAGTGCGAGCGGTACGGCATCATCTGTCCGCATGGGGATAGTCGCCGGTCTGGACAGCTCTTCCGAGTACACACGCATCGTCGTCTGCGACACCGACACCGGTGCCGTGCTCAGGCAGGGGTACGCCCCGCACCCCACCGACGGTGAGGGGGACGCCACCAGCGGCGGCGGAAAGAAGCGGACCGAGATCGATCCGCAGGCGTGGCTGATGTCGCTCGGTGAGGCGGCGACCGGCGGAGTGCTCGAGGGCGTGCAGGCCATCGGGGTGTCCGCCCAGCAGCACGGCCTTGTGCCGCTCGACGCCGACGGCTCCCTCGTACGGCCCGCGCTGCTCGGCAACGACAAGCGCGCGCAGTCCGCGGCCGCCGATCTGATCGACGCGCTGGGCGGGCGTACGGCGTGGGCCGAGGCCGTGGGGGCCGTGCCGACGGCCGCGCAGCCCGTGGCCAAGCTGCGCTGGCTGGCGCGGAGCGAGCCCGACTCGGCCCGGCGCACCGCCGCCGTGCTGCAGCCGCACGACTGGCTGGTGTGGCAGCTGCTGGGGCGGCCCGCGCGGCAGACCACCGACCGGGGCGGCGCCTCGGCCACCGGCTACTGGTCGGCGGCCACCGGCGCGTACCGCCCGGATCTCGTCGAGCTGGCGCTCGGCCGCTCCGTGGCCCTGCCGGATGTGCTCGGTCCCGCCGAGCCCGCGGGCACGACGCCCGAGGGGCTGCTGATCTCCGCCGGTACGGGCGAGACGATGGCCGCGTCCTTCGGGCTCGGGGTCGGTCTCGGCGACGCGGTGGTCTCGCTCGGCGCCTCCGGGTCGATCTTCGCCGTGCACCAGGAGGCCCTGGCGGACTCGACGGGGACGATCACCTCCTTCGCCGACGCGACCGGCATGCACCTGCCCGTCGTGCACACGCTGAACGCGGTGCGCGTGCTGCGCGGGACCGCCGAGCTGCTCGGCACGGACCTGGACGGGCTGTCCGCGCTCGCGCTCAAGTCGACGCCCGGCTCGCACGGCCTGGTGCTGCTCCCCTACCTCGAGGGCGAGCGGACCCCGTACCTGCCGCACACCGCCGGGACCCTCGCGGGCCTGCGGCGGGAGAGCATGAAGCCGGAGCACCTGGCGCGGGCGGCGTTCGAGGGCATGCTGTGCGGTCTGGCGGACGCGCTGGACGTGCTGCGCGCCCGCGGGGTCGCCGTCCAGCGGGTGTTCCTCCTCGGTGCGGCCGCCGAGCTGCCGGCCGTGCAGGCCATGGCGCCCGCGCTCTTCGGGGCGCAGGTGGTCTTCCCGCAGGCCGCCGACTACGCGGCGCTGGGCGCGGCCCGGCAGGCGGCCTGGGCCCTCGGCGTTGCGGAGGGCAGGTTGTCACCGCAGCAGCCGCCGCTCTGGCAAGGGCCGTCGGCGCAGGTCTTCGAGCCGGGTTCGGCGGATCCCACGGACGATCCGGGCGACGGGCTCGCGGTGGGCCAGGCCGTACGGCAGCAGTTCGCGGCGGTGCGCGAGGAGACCCACCCGGGCTCCTTCGCCAGGTCCGGATAACGACCCCGGTCCGGACGCGGACGGCGCCCCACGGGCCCGTCCCACAGGCCCGCCCCGGAGCGTTCGCCCACTGGCGGATAACGTAGGACAGACGGGGGCGCAGAGCGCGGATTGCAGCGAAACTCATTTGACCTCAACCGAAGTTGAGGCAGCAAGGTTGTCCCCTGGAGCGCAGTGCACAGGCACCGACCGAAGGGAGACTCCTTGTGCTGATCCGACTCCTGCGGACGCACCTCGGGCCGTACAGACGCCCCATAGCCTGGCTCGTTCTGCTGCAGCTCGTGCAGACGACCGCCACCCTCTACCTGCCGACCCTCAACGCCGACATCATCGACAACGGTGTGGTACAGGGCGATACGGGCTACATCCTGCAGTTCGGCGGCATCATGATCGCCGTCAGCCTGCTTCAGGTGGCCGGCAACGTCGGAGCCGTCTACTTCGGCGCGCGCACCGCCTCGGCTCTGGGAAGGGACGTGCGGGCGGCCGTCTTCGACCGGGTGCAGAGCTTCTCGGCCCGCGAGGTGGGGACCTTCGGGGCGCCCTCGCTGATCACCCGGACCACCAATGACGTCCAGCAGGTGCAGATGCTGGTGCTCATGGCGTTCACGCTGATGGTCTCGGCGCCGATCATGTGCGTGGGCGGGATCATCATGGCGCTCGGGCAAGATGTGCAGCTGTCCGCCGTGCTGCTGGCGGTGGTGCCGGTGCTGGGTGTGGCCGTGAGCCTGATCATCCGGAAGATGCGGCCGCTGTTCCGCACCATGCAGGTGCGCCTCGACACGGTCAACCGGGTGCTGCGCGAACAGATCACCGGCAACCGCGTGATCCGGGCCTTCGTGCGCGACACGTACGAGCAGGAGCGATTCGGCAGGGCCAACACCGAACTCACCGATGTGTCGCTGTCCACCGGGCGGCTGATGGCGCTGATGTTCCCGACCGTGATGACGGTGGTGAACCTCTCCAGCATCGCCGTGGTCTGGTTCGGTGCGCACCGGATCGACGGCGGTGGGATGCAGATCGGCGCGCTGACCGCGTTCCTCGCCTATCTGATGCAGATCGTGATGGCCGTGATGATGGCCACCTTCATGTTCATGATGGTGCCGCGGGCCGAGGTGTGCGCCGAGCGCATCGAGGATGTGCTGGACACCGAGTCGAGCGTGGTGCCGCCCACCGAGCCGGTGACCCGCCTCGCGCGCCACGGCCATCTCGCCGTACGCGGCGCGGACTTCCGCTACCCGGGCGCGGAGGCGCCGGTGCTGCACGGCGTCGATCTGGTCGCGCGGCCCGGCGAGACCACGGCGGTCATCGGGTCGACGGGCAGCGGCAAGTCGACGCTGCTGGGGCTCGTACCGCGGCTGTTCGACGCAACGGGCGGTCAGGTGCTGGTCGACGGCGAGGACGTACGGACGCTGGACCCCGTACTGCTGGCGAGGACCGTGGGGCTTGTGCCGCAGAAGCCGTATCTCTTCTCCGGGACGGTCGCGACGAACCTGCGGTACGGGCGGCCCGACGCGACGGACGAGGAGCTGTGGCACGCGCTCGAGGTGGCGCAGGCGAAGGACTTCGTGTCCCGGCTGGAGGGCGGGCTGAACGCGCCCATCGCGCAGGGCGGCACGAACGTCTCCGGCGGGCAGCGGCAGCGACTGGCGATCGCGCGGACTCTGGTGCAGCGCCCGGAGATCTATCTCTTCGACGATTCCTTCTCCGCGCTGGACTACGCGACGGACGCGGCCCTGCGTGCGGCGCTGGCGCGCGAGACGGCGGAGGCGACCGTGGTGATCGTGGCCCAGCGGGTGTCCACGATCCGCGACGCCGACCGGATCGTGGTCCTCAACGAGGGCCGGGTCGTCGGCACCGGGCACCACCACGAACTGATGGAAAGCAACCAGACCTACCGGGAGATCGTGCTCTCCCAGTTGACGGAGGCAGAAGCGGCATGAGCGGCGGGGGACCGATGGCGCGCATGATGGGCGGGGGTCCCGCTCAGCGCTCGATGGACTTCAAGGGGTCGGGCAAACGGCTGCTGCGGCAGTTCAGGCCGGAGCGGGTCACGCTGTACGCGATGCTGGCGGCCGGGGTGGGCAGCGTCGCGCTCTCGGTGGCCGGGCCGAAGATCCTCGGTGACGCCACCGATCTGGTCTTCGCGGGGACCGTCGGGGAGCGGATGCCGGAGGGGCTCACCAAGGAGCAGGCGCTCCAGGGCATGCGGGACCGGGGCGACGAAGGAGTCGCCGACATGCTCTCGGGGACGGACTTCACGCCGGGGCAGGGCATCGACTTCGGGGCGGTGGGCGGCATCCTGCTGTCCGCGCTCGCCATCTTCCTGGTCGCCGGGGTGCTGATGCTGGTCGCCACCCGGCTTTCCAACCGGGCCATCAACCGCACTGTGTTCCGGATGCGCGAGCAGGTGCAGGCGAAGCTGTCGGCGGTGCCGCTGTCGTACTTCGACCGGCAGAAGCGGGGTGAGGTGCTCAGCCGGGCCACCAACGACATCGACAACATCGGCCAGACGCTCCAGCAGACGATGGGACAGCTCATCAACTCCCTGCTGACCATCGTGGGCGTGCTGGTGATGATGTTCTGGATCTCGCCGCTGCTGGCGCTGGTCGCGCTGGTGACCGTACCGCTGTCGGCGATCGTGGCGACCCGGGCGGGCAAGCGGGCGCAGCCGGAGTTCGTGCAGCAGTGGAGGTCCACCGGCAAGCTGAACGCGCACATCGAGGAGATGTACACCGGGCACACCCTGGTGAAGGTCTTCGGACGGCAGGAGGAGTCGGCTCGGGCCTTCGCCGAGCAGAACGATGCGCTCTACAAGGCCGGTTTCAAGGCGCAGTTCATCAGCGGGAGCATGCAGCCGCTGATGATGTTCGTCAGCAACCTCAACTACGTCCTGGTGGCGGTCGTCGGCGGGCTGCGGGTCGCCTCGGGTGCGCTGTCCATCGGGGACGTGCAGGCCTTCATCCAGTACTCGCGGCAGTTCTCCATGCCGCTGACGCAGGTCGCCTCGATGGCGAACCTCGTGCAGTCGGGCGTGGCGTCCGCCGAGCGGGTCTTCGAGCTGCTGGACGCGGACGAGCAGTCGCCCGAACCGGCGTCCCCCCAGCGGCCGTTGGAGGCCCGCGGCAAGGTCGCGCTGGAGGAGGTGTCCTTCCGCTACGAGCCGGACAAGCCGCTCATCGAGGACCTGTCGCTGACGGTCGAGCCGGGCCAGACGGTCGCCATCGTCGGCCCGACCGGTGCCGGCAAGACCACGCTCGTCAATCTGCTGATGCGGTTCTACGAGGTGAGCGGCGGCCGGATCACCCTCGACGGGGTGGACGCGGCGGCGATGTCGCGGGAGGAACTGCGCTCCGGGATCGGCATGGTGCTCCAGGACACCTGGCTGTTCGGCGGCACGATCGCGGAGAACATCGCGTACGGGAGCGAGAAGGCGACGCGCGAGCAGATCGAGGAGGCGGCGCGGGCCGCGCACGCCGACCGCTTCATCCGCACCCTGCCCGACGGCTACGACACGGTGATCGACGACGAGGGTACGGGCGTCAGCGCGGGCGAGAAGCAGCTGATCACCATCGCCCGTGCCTTTCTCTCCGACCCGGTGATCCTGGTGCTCGACGAGGCGACCAGCTCGGTGGACACCCGCACCGAGGTGCTGATCCAGCGGGCCATGGCGAACCTCAGCCACGGCAGGACCAGCTTCGTCATCGCCCACCGGCTGTCCACGATCCGCGACGCCGACGTGATCCTGGTGATGGAGAACGGGTCGATCGTGGAGCAGGGCACACACGAGGAACTGCTGGCGGCGGAAGGCGCCTACGCCAGGCTGTACGCGGCCCAGTTCGCGCAGGCGGTGGCGGAGGTCGACTGACCCCGCACCGCCCATGACCCGCGTGGATGCACGTTGGCGGGGAGCGGAGCGGGAGAAACTGCCCTGGAGGTGTCCCCCGGGGGAAGGCGCTCGATGCTGCGCGCACCGGAGTTCGCCGACTCGATGCGGGAGGCGATCCACTCGAAATGATCGGCGGGGCCCTGCCGCTCCCGGCTCAGTCGAGGTAGCCGCGCAGCTGCTCCGCGAAGGCGTGGTCGCGGAGCTTGTTGAGGGTCTTGGACTCGATCTGGCGGATCCGCTCGCGGGTCACGCCGAAGATACGGCCGATCTCCTCGAGTGTGCGCGGCCGCCCGTCGGCCAGCCCGTACCGCAGCTGCACGACCTTGCGCTCGCGCTCGCCGAGCGTGGAGAGCACGGCCTCCAAGTGCTCGCGCAGCAGCAGGAATGCGGCGGACTCGACGGGTGAGGTGGCGTCGCCGTCCTCGATGAGATCGCCGAGGGCGACGTCCTCCTCCTCGCCGACGGGGGCGTGCAGCGACACCGGTTCCTGGGCGAGCCGCAGCACCTCGCTGACCCGCTCCTCGGAGAGGTCGAGATGAGCGGCGACCTCTTCGGGACTCGGCTCGTAGCCGCGCTCCTGGAGCATCCGGCGCTGCACCCGCACGACCCGGTTGATCAGTTCGACGACGTGGACGGGCACGCGGATCGTACGTGCCTGGTCGGCGAGGGCTCGGGACATGGCCTGGCGGATCCACCAGGTGGCATAGGTGGAGAACTTGAAGCCGCGGGCGTAGTCGAACTTCTCGACGGCTCTGATCAGGCCGAGGTTGCCCTCCTGGACGAGGTCGAGCATGGTCAGGCCGCGGCCGATGTAGCGCTTGGCGACCGACACGACCAGGCGGAGGTTGGCCTCGATGAGGCGGCGCTTGGCCATCCGGCCGAGGACGACCAGCTTGTCGAGGTCGACGGCGAGCTGAGAGTCGAGGTCGGGGGTGTTGCTGAGCTTCTCCTCGGCGAAGAGCCCGGCCTCGACGCGGCAGGCGAGTTCGACCTCTTCGGCCGCGGAGAGCAGCGGGATCCGGCCGATTTCGCGGAGGTACTGGCGGAACAGGTCGGAGGACGGCCCGCCGGTGTCGATGCGCGGCGGCAGCACGGGGGCTATCTCCTCGACGAGGATTTCGGCGGCTATCCCGGCGACTTCGGGCGCCGGCGCCGGCGCGCCGCCGGACTCCGGACGGCGGGGGACGAGGGCCTGCGGCGGCACCGTGGTGAGCGCGCCGTTCAGGGGCTGGGTCTGGGTCTGCACGGGGGCGACCTCCAGGGTGAGCGCTGCCGGATCGGGGGCATGCGGCAGCGGAACGGTTGCGGCCGGGCCGCCGTCCGTCCCGTACGTCTGATGCGGATCCGCAGGGGCTTCCGGTCCCGACCGACCGGGCCCGCCGCGCTCCGATGACTCAGGCACCGCTCACCAGTGTGGAGTACGACACATGCCCGCCACGAGAGGTCTGCGTCCACTTTCTGAGAGGAATGTGACCCGGCGCGTCCGGGCGACTACAGCAACTCGCATGGGGTCAGGGGCGGTGGGCCACGGCGGCCGGACGGCGGGCGGCCCCGGGGGGGCGGGCTGCGGGGCGGCCCGGGCAGGCGGACTGCGGGCGGACTAGAGCGCTGCGGCGCCGCGGTCCTGGAGAGACCTGCCGTAGTCCTGAAGCACCTTGAGCTCGTTCTGGACCGCGACCACGGCCGAAGACTGCTGCCCGCTCTCCAGCCTGCGGAGCTGGGCGTGGAGTTCGGCCACCCGGCGGTTCACCGCGGCGAGCCGTACAGCCACCAGCTGCGTGCCCGCGTACAGCTCGTCGGGATCGCGGCGGGTGTGCAGCGGCTCGACCGCGAGCTCGGTGACCAGGGCGCGCACCGAGTCGTCGGGGGCGGCCTCGCGGACCCGCGCCAGATAGTCCCCGTCGGCCGCCGACGCTCCTCCGGCCGCCTCGATGGCCAGCCGGACGGTCGCGTAGGGCGGGGCGGTGAACTCGTCGGCGCCGTAGGCATCGAAGGCCGGGGAGACCAAGTCCGGGCGCTGGAGGGCGAGTTTGAGCAGCTCGCGCTCGACGCGGTGGGCCGGGCTGCGGAGGTTCAGGGCCGGGCCGCGCGACGGCTGGGGGCCGGGCCCGGCGCCTGCGGGCTGGGCGCCGGGCTGCCGCTGTCCCGGCGCGCCGCGATGGCCCGTACGGCCACGGTCCTGGGGTCCGTCATGGCCGTGGCTGTCGCGGCTGCGGGCCAGGGCGCGCACCCGCCGGATGATGGACTGCTCCTCGGCCTGGCTGTTGATGCCGACCATGCCGACGAGCCGGATCGCGTAACGGTCGCGCAGCCCGGTGTTCTTGATCGCCGCGACGACGGGCACCGCGGCGTCGACGGCGGCGATGCGCCCTTCCTCGGTGTCCAGGTTGTAGCGGGAGACGATGGACTTCAGCGCGAAGGCGAAGAGGGGGGTGCGGGAGTCGACCAGGGCCTTGACCGCGTCGTCGCCTTCCGCGAGGCGGAGTTCGCAGGGGTCCATGCCGCCGGGGGTGATGGCGATGGAGGTCTCGGCGGCGAACTTCTGGTCGTCCTCGAAGGCGCGGAGCGCAGCCTTCTGCCCGGCGGCGTCGCCGTCGAAGGTGAAGACCACCTCCGCGGCGGCGTTGTCCATCAGCAGCCGCCGCAGGATCTTCACATGGTCGCCTCCGAAGGCGGTGCCGCAGGTGGCGATGGCGGTGGTGACCCCGGCGAGGTGACAGGCCATGACGTCCGTGTAGCCCTCGACGACGACGGCTCGGCTGGTCTTGGCGATGTCCTTCTTGGCGAGGTCGATGCCGTACAGAACGTGGGACTTCTTGTAGAGCGGGGTCTCGGGGGTGTTGAGGTACTTGGGTCCGTTGTCGTCCTCGCGGAGCTTGCGGGCGCCGAAGCCGACGACCTCGCCGGTGATGTCCCGGATGGGCCACATCAGGCGGCCGCGGAAGCGGTCGATGGGGCCGCGGCGGCCGTCCTGGGCGAGGCCGGAGAGGATCAGCTCCTTGTCGCTGAAGCCGCGGCCGCGCAGGAAGCGGACGAGGTGGTCCCAGCCGGCCGGAGCGTAGCCGACAGCGAAGTGCTGGGCGGCGGCCTGGTCGAAGCCGCGGGAGGCCAGGAACGTACGGCCGATCTCGGCCTCGGGTCTTTCGAGCTGCTCGATGTAGAACTGCGTGGCGATCTTGTGGGCTTCGACGAGCCGGATCCGCTCGCCCTGCTGGCGTCCTGGGGTGTAGCCGCCCTCCTCGTAGCGGAGGGTGATCCCGGCCTGGGCGGCGAGCCGCTCGACGGCCTCGGAGAAGGACAGGTGGTCGACCTTCATGATGAAGTCGAGGGTGTCGCCGCCCTCTTGGCAGCCGAAGCAGTGGTAGAGCCCCTTGCTCGGACTGACATGAAAGGAGGGGGACTTCTCATCATGAAAGGGGCAGAGCCCTTTGAGGTTTCCGCCTCCGGCGTTGCGCAGCTGGAGGTACTCGGATACGACGGCGTCGATCGGGACCGCGTCCCTGACCGCCTTCACGTCGTCATCGATGATCCTGCCTGCCACGCGTGAATTCTACGGCCGGGGTCCGACAGCCCCGCGCCGCGCGTCAGGCGACCACGCCCCGCCGGCCGGCCTAGCCCTCAGCCGCCCATCAGCTCCAGGAACCGCGGCAGCCCGATGTTCCCGCCGGAGATCACTACTCCGACGCGGGGCGGCAGCGGGTCGAGCTTCCCGGCCAGCAGCGCGGCGAGCGCGGTTGCGCCGCTGGGCTCGATCACGATCTTCAGCCGCTCGAAGGCCAGCCGCATCGCTGCGAGGATCTCGTCGTCGCTGACCAGCAGCACGTCCTCGAGCAGCCGCTGGTTGATCGAGAATGCCAACTCACCCGGAGTCTGGAGCGCTTGGCCGTCGGCGATCGTCCGCGGCACGGGAATGGACACCCGGTGCCCGGCCTCCAGCGACCGCTTGGTGTCGTCCCCCGCCTCCGGCTCGACCCCGATCATGCGGATACGGGGGGCGAGCGCGGTCGCGGCCGTGGCGCAGCCCGCCATCAGCCCGCCGCCCCCGACCGGGGTCAGCAGCGCGTCGAGCTCACCGGCCTCCTCCATCAGCTCCAGACCGACCGTGCCCTGCCCCGCTATGACGTGCGGATGCTCGTACGGAGGGATCAGCGCGAGGCCGCGCTCCGCCGCCAGCTGCTCGCCGATGGCCACGCGGTCGCCGGTGTAGCGGTCGTAGGTGACGATCTCGGCCCCGTATCCGGCCGTCGCCGCGACCTTGGACGGGGGTGCGTCCTCGGGCATGACGATGACCGCGGTGCTGCCGGCCTCCCGGGCCGCCAGCGCGACCGCCTGGGCGTGGTTGCCCGAGGAGTACGCGGCGACGCCGCGGCTCAGCTGAGCGGGCGACAGCCGCGAGATCGCGTTGTAGGCGCCACGGAACTTGAAGGCGCCGATCCGCTGGAAGTTCTCGCACTTGAGGAAGGTCTCGGCGCCGACGAGGCGGTCGAGGGTCCTGGAGCGCAGTACGGGGGTGCGGTGGGCGACACCCTTGAGCCGTTCGGCGGCGTCCCGTATGTCGTCGAAGGTGACGGGCGGCGTGTCGGCGCGCGCGCCGGAGGCCGTGTCCGCGTGGCCCATCAGGCGCCTTGTCCCGCGATCAGCGAGGCCAAGGGGACGGCAGGGTCGGCCAGGGCGTCCTGGTCGACGGGCTGCCCGGAGCGGATGAGCTGCTGGATCGGCTCGGTGACGTCCCAGACGTTGACGTTCATGCCCGCCAGGACGCGGCCCTCGCTGAGCCAGAAGGCGATGAACTCGCGCTTGGCGACGTCGCCGCGGAGCAGCACCTGGTCGTACGAGCCGGGGGGCGCGTAGCCGGAGTACTCGAGCCCGACGTCGTACTGGTCGGAGAAGAAGTACGGCACCCTGTCGTACGACACCTGCCGGCCGAGCATGGCGCGGGCCGCCGCCGGGCCGCCATTGAGGGCGTTGGCCCAGTGCTCGACGCGGATCCGGGCGCCGAAGAGCGGGTGCTCGGCGGCGGCCACGTCCCCGGCCGCGTAGATGTCCGGGTCGGAGGTGCGCAGGGAGGCGTCGACGGCGATGCCGCCGCCGTCGGCCCGGTCGACCAGGGCCAGGCCCGCGGCCTCGGCGAGGCCGGTGCGCGGGGCGGCGCCGATCGCCGCGAGGACGCTGTGGGCCGGCTGCTCCTCGCCGTCGTCGGTGCGGGCGGCGAGGACCATGCCGTCCTGTCCCGTGATCTCGGTGAGCCGGACGCCGAAGCGGAAGCGGACTCCGTGCTCGCTGTGCAGATCGGTGAGCAGCGCTCCCATCTCGGGGCCGACGACGGTGTGCAGCGGCGTGGGCTGGGGCTCGACGACGGTGACCTCGGCGCCGTAGCCGCGGGCCGCAGCCGCGACTTCGAGGCCGATCCAGCCGGCGCCCGCGATGACCAGGTGACCGTTGTCCCGGCCGAGGGTGGCGAGGACGCCGCGCAGCCGGTCGGCATGGGCGAGCCTGCGCAGGTGGTGGACTCCGGCGAGGTCGGTACCGGGGATGTCGAGGCGGCGGGGCTCCGCGCCGGTGGCGAGCAGCAGCTTGTCGTAGTGGATGCGGGTGCCGTCGCCGAGGGTCACGGCCTTGGCGTCACGGTCGAGCCGGATGGCGGGCTGGCCGAGGTGGAGCTCGATCTCGGCCTGGGCGTACCAGGCGGGCTCGTGGACGAAGACGCTGTCTCGCTCGTCGTTGCCGATGAGATAGCCCTTGGACAGGGGCGGGCGCTCGTAGGGGTGGTCGCGCTCGTCGCAGATGAGGATGACCCGGCCGGTGAAGCCCTCGGAGCGCAGCGTCTCGGCCGCCTTCGCCCCGGCCAGCCCTCCCCCGACGATGACGAACGTCTGATGTGCGTCGACCACTTGGTGCCTCCTCGCTGCCGGGCATTAAGCCTGTGTCCATCGTCCCCCGCACTGCTCGCCTCAAGCGAGCCTCCCGCACGGGGCGTGCTGCGGGAAGGGGAACCGCGCCGCGCCGGTCGCCGCCGTGCCCCCTGTGCTCCCGCCTTATGCCCTCCTGTCCACTCGGCTGCTGCACCTCGCGCTCCTGCACGCTGCGCTCCGGTACCTCGCGCTTCTGCACGGTGCGCTCCTGCCCGCCGCCTACGGCGCCCCGCCCGTCACGCGCGCGTGCAGCCCGCGGGCCGAGGCGTCGGTGAGCGCGGCGATCTGGTCGACGACGACCCGCTGCCGCGCCCGGTCGTCCCCGGCGGCCGCGTGCAACGCGCGGTACTGCGGGTCGAGGCCGTCGGGTGCGCGGGCGCTGAGCGCCTCCGCCAGCTCCGCCAGGATGATCCGCTGCTCGGCACGTACCCGTTCCTGCTCCGCACGCTGCATGACGTACAGGTCGGCGACCGCCTTGAGCACCGCGCATTCCAGGCGGGCGTTGCGCGGAACGACCAGCTCAGCGGCATACCGGGTGAGCCTGCCGTTGCCGTACGCCTGGCGGGTCGCGCCCTCCGCGGCGAGACAGAAACGGCCGATGAGCTGGCTGGTCGCGTCCTTCAGGCGGGCCTGGGCGACGGCGGATCCGTCGTAGCCGTGCGGCCACCACTGCTGGTCGACCAGCCGGTCGAGGGCCTCGGCGAGCTCGGCAGGCTCCGTGCCGGGCGGGGCGTAGCGGCGGGCGGCGCAGGCGAAGATCTCCCGGCGCTCGGGCTCGGCGAGCAGCATGTTGGGGTCGAGGTGGCCTGCGTGCAGGCCGTCCTCGACGTCGTGGACGGAGTAGGCCACGTCGTCGGACCAGTCCATCACCTGGGCCTCGAAGCACTGGCGCTGCGGCGGGGCGCCCTGTCGCAGCCAGGTGAACAGGGGCAGGTCGTCCTCGTAGACACCGAACTTCGGGGAGTTGGGGTCTGTGGGGTGGCCGCCGCGCGGCCAGGGGTATTTGGTGGCGGCGTCCAGGGCCGCGCGGGTGAGGTTCAGCCCGACGCTGACCGGCTCTCCGCCGTCGTCGCCGGGCACGAACCGCTTGGGCTCGAGGCGGGAGAGGAGGCGGAGTGACTGTGCGTTGCCCTCGAAACCTCCGCAGTCCTTGGCGAAGTCGTTGAGGACCTGCTCGCCGTTGTGCCCGAAGGGCGGGTGGCCGAGGTCGTGGGCGAGGCAGGCGGCCTCGACGAGGTCGGGGTCGCAGCCGAGCGCGGCGCCGAGTTCCCGGCCGACCTGCGCGCACTCGAGCGAGTGGGTCAGCCGGGTGCGGGGGCTGGCGTCCCATCCGAGGGTCCGCTCGCCGGGGGTGACGACCTGGGTCTTGCCCGCGAGGCGGCGCAGCGCGGCGGAGTGCAGGACGCGGGCGCGGTCGCGCTGGAAGGCCGTACGGCCGGGGCGCTTGTCGGGCTCGACGGCCCAGCGCTCGGTGTCCGCGTCGCTGTACGGGTGCGGGGGCCGGGCCTGCCCTGCATGTCCCGCGTGCCCGGCGTACGGGGCATGGTGCGCGCTGGATGCATCCGTTCGGTCGTTACCTGCCATATAGGGACGGTAACGGGCGCAGCCGACAGGCGTGACGGGCGGCCCCGGTCATAACGGGGCGCGGGGGACCGGGCGGGCGGCTGCTGGGCGCGGGACCGGGCAGGCAGCTGCTGGGCGCGGGATCGGGCGGGCGGCTGGGCGGGACCGGCAGTCGCGGAATCAGACGGTCGTGGGATCGGGCGGTCGCGAAGTCGGGCAGGCGTGGGATCAGGCGGCTACGGAATCAGGCAGGCGCGGGCTCAGGAGGCGCGGGATCAGGCGGTCGCGAGATGCGGCTCTCCCGCTGCGGCGAGGGCGGCAGCGGGCGCGGCGGCGGAGATGGCGCCCTGGGCGGCGTCCTGTGGTGCGGCGAGAGCCTGGTCGTAGCGGTGCAGGACGAGCCGGGCGAGGGCCGGGTGCACACCGATCGGGGCGGCGGCGATGCCCGGGGCCTGTGCCGCGCTCTGGACGGCGAACCGGCCGGGTGCGGTGAAGTACGAGGCGACGGCGATGCGGTCGCGGCCGCGGGCGCGGAGCGCGGACACGGCTTCGGGCACGGTCGGGGCGGCGGCGGAGGCATAGGCGGGCAGCACGGGCACGCCGCCGAGCCGGGCGCTCAGCAGCTCGGCCGTACGGGTGGTGTCGGCGGCGGATTGGGGGTCGAGGGACCCGGCGGCCGCCAGGACCACGCCGCTGCGGGCGGCTTCCGCACCGCGGTCGGGCGTCCGCCAGCCGGCCTCGGAGAGCCGGGAGTGCAGGGCTTCGGCGAGGAGCGGGTGCGGGCCCAGCGGGGCGGCGATCCGGGCGCACAGGTGCGGCGCCGCGGCGACGGCCTGCGGAATGTCCTGCTTGACGTGGTAGCCGCGGCCGAAGAGCAGCGGTACGAGGACGGCTTCGCCGCGCAGCCCGGCGAGCGTGTCCGCGAGCAGCGGGTCGTTGAGCTCGATGTGCCCGAGCCGGACGGGCAGGCCGGGGCGCAGGGCGCGGACGAGGTCGAGGAGCGCGGTGACGGTGCGCAGTGCTCTCGGGTCGCGACTGCCGTGCGCGACGGCGACGAGCGTCGGTGGCGCGGCCGGCCGACGGCCCCTCCGCGGCTGGTGGGCCTCCCGCGGCTGGTGGGCCTCCCGCGGCTGGTGGGCCTCGTGCGGGCTGCGGCCTTCGTGCGAGCCGTCCTCGTCCTGGCAGCGCAGGCTGCGGGTCCCGGCGGACAGGAGCTGGCTGCTGAGCTGTGCGGTGATCTGGGTCATGAGCTGCGCCGTGCTGTCGAGGTGGACGGTGGTTCCTGGAGGGGCTGAGCCTGGAGGAGGTGTCGACGCCGTCATGCAGAGATTCTGTCCAGCGGGGATTGCCGGGCTATTGCGCCGCGGTGACACCTGATTTCGGGTGCCTCACCGGGTGGGGTCCGCGACGGAGATGTCGCTCGTTCGGATGGCCTTCCCGGTCGATCACGCGTTCTGAGAACTCTTTCGCCCTTCCGATCGTCGAGGGAGATGGGGAGCGGGACGAGGACGATCAGGGGGAGAGGCCATGCGAGGGCTTCGGCTGCCGCGCTTGGGGCTGCGGCGCTTCGGGATGGCGCGCTTGGTGGGGATGCCGCGCTTGCGACTGCCGCGCCTCGGAATCGGGAATCTGCGCTTGCCCTTGCCCTTGCGCCTGCGCCTGCCGCGGACGCGGCTGGGGAGACGGCGTGCGGTGCAGGCCGTGATGCTGGGGTGCGCGCTGGCCCTGCTGCCGGCGACGTGGATGCATGCGACGGCGTCGGCCCGGGTGCGGGCCGTGGCCGACGCGCCGCGGGCGCCGGTGGCCGTCGTCTTCGGGGCGGGGCTGTGGCAGGGGCAGCCGACGCCGTACCTCGCGCACCGGCTGGACGCGGCCGCGGAGCTGTACCGGGCGGGGAAGATACGGGTCGTCCTGGTCACGGGCGACAACAGCCGCTCCGATTACGACGAGCCGGACGCGATGCGCGGCTATCTGACCGCGCGCGGGGTGCCCGGCGACCGGATCGTCAGCGACTACGCCGGATTCGACACCTGGGATTCGTGCGTGCGGGCCAAGCGGATCTTCGGGGTGGACCGGGCGCTGCTGATCAGCCAGGGGTTCCACATACGCCGGGCGCTCGCGCTGTGCGAGGCGGCGGGCATCGACGCGTACGGCGTGGGCGTGGCCGAGCGGCGTGACGTCACCTGGTGGTACGGCGGTGTGCGGGAGCTCGCGGCGTCGGGCAAGGCAGCGCTGGACGCGGCGGTGCGGCCCGACCCGCACTTCCTCGGTCCGCGCGAGGCGGGGGTCAGCCAGGCGCTGGCCGGGTGACGGGTGCCACAGGGTCGGGACCGTCCGGAGCTGCGGGGCCGCGCGTCAGCTGCGGGGCCGCACGTCTGCCGGGAGCCGTTTGCGCAGCTCGGAGGCGGTCCGCGCAGACCTCACGGGCCAGTGGCCGGAATGCTGAGGTGGCCGTGCAGCGGGCGTAACGCGCCGGGGCTCGTCCCGTAACACCTCTGACGCATGCTGTGCGGTATGCAGAGCGCCACCGCACCAGAAACACGTACCGCACCGGCCGCCCCCGTCGACACCCACTGTCCCTACTGCGCACTGCAGTGCGGGATGGGGCTGCGGGCGGAGGCGGAGGGCGGCGGCGTCGAAGTCGTGGAGCGGACCGCGTTCCCCGTCAACCGCGGGGCGCTGTGCGGGAAGGGGCGTACCGCCCCCGCTGTGCTCTCCTCCCGGGTGCGCCTGGTCGAGCCCCTGGTCCGACGCCCTGCCACAGGCAAGCTCGAGCCGGCCACCTGGGAGGAGGCCCTGGACCGGATCGCGGCGGGCTTCGCCGGTACGCGCGCGGAGCACGGCCCGGACGCGGTGGGCGTCTTCGGCGGAGGCGGGCTGACCAACGAGAAGGCGTACGCGCTGGGCAAGTTCGCCCGGCTCGTCCTGGGCACCTCGCAGATCGACTACAACGGCCGCTTCTGCATGTCCTCGGCCGCCGCGGCGCACCAGCGCGCCTTCGGCCTGGACCGCGGGCTGCCGTTCCCGATGGCCGACATCCCCCGCACCGGCTGCGTCATCCTCGTCGGCTCCAACCTCGCCGAGACCATGCCGCCCGCGCTGCGCTATCTCACCGAGCTGAAGGAGAACGGAGGCAAGCTGGTCGTCATCGATCCGCGCCGCACCCGTACCGCCGAGCAGGCCGATCTCCATCTCGCGCCCCGGCCCGGCACGGACCTCGCGCTCGCGCTGGGCATGCTGCACCTGGTGGTCGCGGAGGGCCGGGTCGACGAGGAGTTCGTCGCGGCCCGTACGAGCGGCTGGCCCGAGGCGCGGGCCGCGGCCATGGCGCACTGGCCCGAGCTGGTGGAGCGGATCACGGGCGTGCCGCTGCCGCAGCTGCGCGAGGCGGTCGCGCTGTTCTGCGACGCGCCGTCGTCGATGGTGCTCACCGCCCGGGGGCCCGAGCAGCAGTCGAAGGGCACGGACACCGTCGGCGCCTGGATCAATCTCTGCCTGGCGACCGGCAGGGCCGGCCGGCCGCTGTCCGGATACGGCTGCCTCACCGGTCAGGGCAACGGGCAGGGCGGCCGCGAACACGGCCAGAAAGCCGACCAGTTGCCCGGCTACCGCAAGCTGGTCGACCCGGCGGCGCGCGCCCATGTGGCCGAGGTGTGGGGCGTGGACCCGGACGACCTGCCGGGCCCCGGCCGCAGCGCGTACGAGCTGCTGGACGCGCTCGGCACCGATGTGAAGTCGCTGCTGCTGATGGGGTCGAACCCGGTGGTGTCCGCGCCGCGCGCGGCCCACATCGAGGAGCGCATACGGTCGCTCGAGTTCCTCGCGGTCGCCGACGTCGTGCTGTCGGAGACCGCGCAGCTCGCGGATGTCGTGCTGCCGGTGACCCAGTGGGCCGAGGAGACCGGCACCACGACGAACCTCGAGGGCAGGGTGCTGCTGCGCCGCCGTGCCATCACGCCCCCGCCGGGGGTGCGGACCGACCTCGAGGTGCTGAACGGCCTCGCGGTCCGCCTGGGCTGGGAGAAGGGCTTTCCGACGGATCCGGAGGAGGTGTTCGACGAGCTGCGCCGCGCCTCCGCGGGCGGCCCCGCCGACTACTCCGGCATCACGTACCGCCGGATCGCCGAGGAGGACGGGGTCTTCTGGCCCTGCCCGGAAGTACCCGGCACCGAAGAGTCGTCGGACCGCGAGACCCCTGAGGCGGCCTCCAACGCCCCCAAGGCGCCCGACACCCCCAATATCCCCAAGACCGACGAGACGCCGCTCGGCCCGCTGCTGGACGACCCGGCGAACGACTACGAGGCCGAGCCTGCCGACCGCGGCGCCGAGCCGCCGCTCGTCTCCGCCCCGGCCGGAGGCCACCCCGGCACCCCCCGCCTGTTCCTCGACCGGTTCGCGACCGACGACGGTCGCGCCCGGTTCGTACCCGTCACGCACCGACCCGCGGCCGAAGAGCCGGATGCCGACTATCCGGTGCTGCTGACCACCGGGCGGGTCGTCTCGCAGTACCAGTCGGGGGCGCAGACCCGGCGGGTCGACGAGCTCAACGCGGCGGCGCCCGGCCCGTTCGTGCAGTTGCATCCGCAGCTCGCCGAGCGCACGGGGGTGGCCGAGGGCGACCCCGTGGCCGTGGTCTCCCGCCGCGGACGGGCCGTAGCGCCCGCGCAGATCACCCGGGACATCCGGCCGGACACGGTCTTCATGCCGTTCCACTGGCCGGGCGAGGGCCGCGCCAACACGCTCACCAACCCGGCGCTGGACCCCACCTCCCGCATGCCGGAGTTCAAGGTCTGCGCGGTCCGCGTGGAGCCGGCCGCGGCCACCAAGTAACCACCGAAACCACCGGCGACGAGCGGCCACCACAGGCGATCAAACCGCAGGCACCCCCAGCCAGCGGCACCCCCCGCTTACCAGGGCGCCCAGTCACCGTCCGGCACGAGCGTGCCGGTGGCCCGCAGCCGCCGCGCCACCGGCTCCGCGGCCAGATAGACCCAGGCGCGGACGGCCCGCCCGCCGCCGGGAAGCACCTCGCGGGCGACGCGCTCGTACAGGTTGGCCGGGTCCCCCTGCGCGTAGTCCTCCAGCTCGTCGAGTGCGGCGAGCAGCGCCTCGTAGTGCGCGGCCGCCGGGGTGACGAGCTCGCCGCGGATCTCGCCCCCGGGATCGGCCACGGCGTACGGATAGCCGGGCCCCTCGTACAGCACCGCCCCACGCATCCGGGCGGGCACCTCGGACTCGGTGCGCCCGCGCAGGAAACGGTCGTGGTTGACCTGGCCGGGACGCAGCGTCCCGTAGACGAAGAAGGGCAGCCCCGGCCGCTCCACCGTCACCCCCACTCCTCCCTCACACCCGTTCTCGCACCCGTTCTCGCGCTCGTTCTCACCCGTCGCACAAAGCGGTCAAAACCCCAGCACCCTAAGACACCCGTCCCTGAGACGCGCCTTCGGGGCGGCACCTCCCCAGCGCGAAGGCGCGAACGCCGGGCCGCGTCGGCCCCGCTCGCGGTTCACTGCCGGCCGCGGTGCCGCACTCGCGTCGCGGCGAGGCTGCCGAGGAAGCCCGCGACCAGCCCCCAGAGCAGTCCGAAGCCGATGACCGGCAGGAAGTTCGGCTGCAGCGACACGTCGCCGCCCAGGCCGCCGCCCAGGTCTCCGACACCGATGAGCGTGAGCCCGTAGTGCGCGGAGAGCCGGGTGAGCAGCCCGATCACGAGCATGGTGAGGCCGAGTGCCAGCGCCATGTGGACGGCGTGCTGCCAGTGCTTCGTACGGGCCGGGGAGCGGACCGCTGCGGTGAATCCGGCCGCGAGCAGCAGGACGGCGGCCACGGCGACCAGCAGCCAGGCCCGCCCGTCGTGCTCCGCCAGCGAGCCGAGGTCGAGGGTCGCGTCACCGCCGCCCCGGGTGCGCAGCACCTCGTCGAGGACGTGGGGCATCGGCAGCCCGATGCCCTCGGCGACATGGCCGTCCCAGGAGCCGCCGATGCCGATGCCGAGGGCCATCCAGACCAGGTTCGGCAGGGCGAGGAGCAGCACGGCGAAGGTCTCGGCGGGATGCCCGTGCGTGATGGCGGTGATGAGGCCGATGACCAGCCCGATCACGACGTAGCAGAGCAACAGCAGCAGCATGGCGTACGCGGGCGGCCGTACGGACTCCTGGAAGTGCAGCAGCCGGGAGGGCAGCGGTGCCTTGTGGGAGATGACGAAGGTGAGCGCCAGCACGGCCAGCAGCCAGAGCAGCCCGAAGCCCATCGTCGGGCCCGCCTCGGCGCGGAAGCCGACGGTCGGGGTCGCCCCCAGGGCCTCGCCGATGTCCTCGGCGATGCCGCCGCCGAGCGAGATCCGGAAGGTGTGGCGGGCGACGAGCGCCATGACCAGGAGGGCCAGGAGCCAGAGGACGGCGACCCGGACGACCCGGGCGAGCACCTCACGGGTGTCGGCCACCGCCCGGTGGCGCAGCGGCATCAGGAAGGCGAAGGCCATCACCAGGGCTCCGGCGAGGGTCACGGAGAGGGGTACGGCGTCGAGGGCCGCGTCCGTCTCGGCGATGAACCCGGCGTCGCCGTGCAGCTCGACCGAGCCGCCGACCGCGATGACGACGGTGGCCGAGACGACGCGGGGGAACGCGCCACCGGGCAGGTCACCCGCGCCTGCCGCCCAGAGGCCGAGTACGGCGACGACCCACATGGCGACCAGACTGGCGACCACGGCGGCGAGGGCGTCCCGCCAGGCATACACGGGGCGCAGCGCGGGTTTCGCGCCTGCGGGGGCGGCCCTCTGCGTCCGGCTCACGCCGTCCGTCTCCTGCCGCCTGCTGCCCTTTTCCCGCCCATCCCCTGCCTCCCCTGCCTGATTCTGCCGGGATCCGCCCCTTCATCCACGGTAAGCACGGGGGCTCCGTCCCGCTTGCGGGAGGCGCGAAGCCGGACAACACCATAAGCGTGAAGGGAATCGCACGCTGCAGGCGCCACGAGGCCGCCCGCAGGGCCGCCGCCGGGCGGGCCGTACGCCGAGAACTCGAACCCAGTGCGATTGAGGTCGAACAGCCCAAGGGTCAGCGGCCCTACGAGCGCCGGGCGGGCCTAATGCCCGTTTGCCTCCGGGGCGGTTTCCGCGGTCACCCAGGTGAGGTAGTCGGCGCTCCCGGCGACGATCGGCGTCGCGATGATCTCGGGCGTTTCGTACGCGTGCGTGCCCTCGATAAACGCCTCGAGCTCCCGGTACCGCTCCGCGCTCGTCTTGAACAGCACCTGCCACTCCTGCGCGGTCTCGATGGCGCCTTCCCACCGGTACACGGACGTGATGGGCGCGGTGATCTGCGCACACGCCGCCACGCGCGCGTGGACGGCCCCACGCGCGAGGGCCTCGGCCTTCTCTGCGCTGTCGGTAGTGGTCATCACGGTCAGGAATTCGGCCGCCACGCTTGCTCCTTGGATCCGGTTCGCGCCAGGACTGCGTCGCTGAGAACTGTAGGGGCCGGGGCCGCAGCGCCCAGTTCACGCGCCGGAGGTGCGCCTGCGGGTCGCGGCCGCGCGCCCGCATGCCGCTCGGCCGAGACACCAGATTGATCCAAAAAAAGGGCAATTGGCGCCATCTCGCGTACAACTACCAAGCCCTCCCGAAAGTCTCATGGGGTGGATTCAGCAACACCACCATCCAGAGCCGATTGACCAACGGATCGAGGATGCACATGAAGCGTTCCAAGCGTGTTCTGGCGGCGGCGTTAACCGCTGCCGCCACTGCCGGTGCGGGCCTGCTGGCCACGGCGCCCGCCGCAACGGCCACGGCCACGGCCGCGTACAACGGAGTCTGTGGCTCGGGCTACAACGTCGTGAACTCGGCCCCTGTCGGAAGCGTTGGCACGGTCTATCTGACCTACAACGCGACGACCGGCAAGAACTGCGTTGTCACCATCCGCAACACCACGGGCAGCCCGACCTACATGGTCGCCTACCTCAACGTCCTCGACGATCCCGCCTACGAGCCCGCGATCGACGAGGGCGAGTACCGGTCGTACGCGGGGCCGGTATACAAGTACGCGCGCGGTCTTTGCGTCGAGTGGGGCGGGGTCATCGGCGGTTGGGAGACCTTCAACACCGGCTCCAACTGCGGCTCACTGGCCGCCAAGGCGCAGTACGCGGGCAAGTCTGCGAAGTTCTCCGACAGCCGCTGATCCCCGGCTGAGCAGCGGGAGCGGGAGGCGGGAGCCCTCGTCGTGGCGATGAGGACTCCCGCTCCCTGACCGCTGTTCACGGCTGACCGCTGTTCATCTCTGACCGCTGTTCACAGCGCGGCGGCCGGCCCTCACGCCAGCCACTGGTCGTAGGCCAGCTTGCAGACCAGGCTCACCACGACCACCACCAGCACTCCCCGGACGAATCCGCTCCCCTTCTTGAGCGCCATCCGCGCCCCCGCCATGCCCCCCGCCAGGTTGAAGACCGCGAGCAGCGCGGACAGCCGCCACAGGACTGTGCCCTGGACGGTGAACATCGCCAAGGCGCCGAGGTTCGTGCAGACGTTGACGACCTTCGTGGTCGCCGAGGCCGTGACCAGGTCCATGTGGAGGATGGCCGCCAGCGCGATGACCAGGAAGGTGCCCGTGCCGGGGCCGAGCAGGCCGTCGTAGAAGCCGATACCGATGCCCGCGACGAGGATCGCGGTGAGCACCCGCTGCCGAGTGGCCGGTCCCGGCGCGGGGGCCGTGCCGAAGGACGGGCGGAGGAGGACGAAGGCCAGGACCCCGAGCAGGACGACCATGATGAGCGGCCGGAGCACCGCGCTGTCGATGCCCGCCGCGAAGAACGCCCCCGCGAGCGAGCCCCCGACAGCGGCGAGCCCGATCCGTACGGCCGTCCGTACGTCCACGGGCGCCTTGCGCGTGTACGTGACGGCGGCGGCCGATGTGCCGACGATCGCCACCGCCTTGTTCGTGCCCAGTACGTACGCGGGCGGCAGGTGCGGCAGGCCGACCAGCAGCGCGGGGAGTTGGAGCAGACCGCCGCCGCCCACCACCGCGTCGACCCAGCCCGCCGCGGCCGCCGCCAGGCAGAGCAGCAATAACGTTGTCAGCGGTATGTCGGGCACGGCAGGGACAGTCGCTTTCGCAAAGAGAGGCAGAGGGGCAGGAGGGAGGGCGCGGAAGGAGAGGGCGGGGTCAGCGCGCGGCGGCGGGGCGCCGCATCGCGTAGCAGCGGCGCAGCCACCGGGATTTGCCCGGTGGGGCCGGCTCGAAGGAGGCCCGCCGGTGCATCACCCTGCGGTTGTCGAAAACGTGGAACCCACCCGCCTCCACCGTCACCGGGACCCCGTCGAGCCCTGCGAGGCACTCCTCGAACGACCGCAGCGCCGCCCGCGCCCACGGCGTCTGACCGGTGATGCGGCCCGGCCCGTAGCGCAGGGCGGCCCTTCCGTCGGAGAGCGTCCAGAGCATCGGGACGTCCGTACGCGTCGGCGGCTCGCCACCGTCCGCTCCTCCTGCATACGACTCGGGGGCCGTGACCGCGAACTGGGGCCGGCGCAGCTCCCCCGCGACCCGCTCGGGAAGCTCGGCGACGAGGGTGTCGACGGGCAGCAGTTCGGTCGGGACCCGCTCGGTGTTGCGCATGCCGTAGAAGGAGAGGACGTGCGGGATCGCCATCGAGGGGGCGGCGCCCGTCCGGTGGTCCAGCACCGAGTCGTCGGTGTGCCAGCCGAGGTGCCGGGCGTAGCCCCAGGAGGTGTGCGTACGGGAAGCGCCCGCGCGCGGGGCCACGTTCCGGATCAGGCGGCCCGCGTTCTCCCACACGTAGGCGACCGGGGTCAGGCCCAGCAGGCGCAGGAGTCCGAAGTGCACCAGATTGGGTATGCGCAGCAGGGTCTCGTCGCTGAAGCCGTCCTGCGGTGTGGGTACGGGATGCGGGGATTCCGGGAGGTTCGAGAGAGTCAGCCAGGGGGTCGCGGAGTGGTACCACCCTGCCAGGGCTTCGAGTAACTCGGCGGGCAGGTGGTTGCGTAACTGCTTCGCACCGTGCTCCAGATAGGGCCGCACACCGGTGTCGGGGTCGGCCTGGCCGAGTTCCGTTTCCGCCACCGTGCGCAGGGCGGCCGCGGCGGCGTCCCGCGCGGCGCCGGGGAGGCGGACCGGACACGTGGGGGGAAGGACAGACATGATCATGACCCTAGGCCCCGCGCGGCGCGCATCCCGCCGGACTTGAGGGACATTTGAGCTTCTGACCCATGGTCAGGGCGCGGCCTGAGCGCCGGGGGAGGATGGGGGCGGTCAGGGCGCCGCTGCTGGGCTTACGGTGTCTGGCCATAGGGAGGCAGATCCTGGGGGAAGGGGGTCGGCACGTGGTGACGCGGCTCACCGTAGACGCCCACAGGAGCGAGAAGACCCAGGTCAGGGGCTGATCGGCGATCTTTACACCGCCGTTAAGGGCCGACTCACCATGGGTTAAGGCAACCGCCGCAGCAGCGGGGAATCGCGCCCCGCGCAGGCCTCTCGCCCAGCCCCGGCAGGGCTCGCGCGCGCCGCGGCCGGACGCTCACATCGCCCCGCCCCCTTCGCTGAGGGCAGCGTTGCGCGCGGGAAACAGTCGTGATGCGGGCAGGTAATGTGCGCCACGCACGCTTCGGGACATGGCACCCGCGAAAACTGCCCCCACCCGCCGGACCGGCCACCGCATCGTGGTGGTCGGCGGCGGGATGGCCGCTGCCCGGCTGGTGCAGCAGCTGGCTGCCGCCCAGGGCGGGGCACCGGACACCGACGTCACGGTCACCGTCATCGGCGAGGAGCCGCACACGCCCTACAACCGGGTGCTGCTCGCGGAGGTCCTCGCCGGCCAGTACGCGCCCGATGTGATCGAGCTGCCCTCGCCCCCGTCTGCGGCCCGCTGGCTGCACGGTGTGCGGGCCGTACGGCTGGACCGCGCGGCGCGCCAGGTGCAGTGCGACGACGGGCAGTACGTCCCGTACGACTCGCTGGTGCTGGCCACCGGCTCCAACCCGGTGCTGCCGCCGCTTCGCGGCCTGTTCGAGCCGGACGGCGGCGACCTCCCGCTGGGCGTGCACGCCTTCCGGACCATGGACGACTGCCTCGCGCTCGCCAGGGCCGTACGCCCGGGGACGCGGGCGGTGGTGATCGGCGGCGGGCTGCTGGGCGTGTCCGCGGCCCGGGCGCTGGCCCGCCGGGGCTCGCAGGTCGTCCTCGCCCAGCAGGGCGAGCACCTCATGGAGCGCCAGCTCGACGCGGGCGCGGCGGGGCTGCTGCGGCGGCACGTCGAGGAGCTGGGCGTCGAGGTCCACACCGAGTGCCGGGTCCGTCGCCTCGCAACCACCGGGCAGGACATCCGGCGCGTCAGCGCGGTGGAGCTCGCCGACGGCTTCCGGCTGGACGCCGAGCTCGTCGTCATCGCCTGCGGGGTGCGCCCCCGGGTCGGCCTCGCCCAGGCGGCGGGGCTCGAGGTCGCGCGCGGCATCGTCGTGGACGACGAGCTGCGCACCTCGGATCCGCGCATCCACGCGATCGGCGACTGCGCGGAGCACGACGGCATCGTGTACGGCCTGGCGGGCCCGGCGCAGGAGCAGGCCGACATACTGGCCCGCGTCCTCGCGGGCGCCGCTCATCGCCCGGAGGACGGTGGCGCATCCGCCGCCGCGGACTCCGGCTCCGCCGACTCCGCCACCGCCGCGGCGTCGCGCTACACCGGGACCCGCGCGCTGACGCGCCTGACGCTCACCGCGGCACCCGGCCCTCTCGACCTCGCCGCCTTCGGCGAGGTCGAGCCCGCCCCCGGAGACGACGTGGTTCACCTCTCCGACGCGACCCGCGGTGCCTACCGCAAGGTCGTCGTCCGCGGTGACCGCCTCGTCGGGGGAATTCTGCTCGGCGATCTCGGCACCGTTGGCGCGCTCGCCCGTACCTGGGAGGGCGACGAGCCGCTGCCCTCCGCTCCACTGCTCCACCTGCTCACCAACGATGGAGGCTCCTGACCATGCCGACCGCGTCTGTTCCCCCCACGATCGTTCTCGTCGGCCACGGGATGGTCGGCCAGCGCTTCCTGGAGGCCCTCGCCGACCGCGGCGTCACCGAGCGTGCGCGCGTGGTCGTGCTGTGCGAGGAGCCGCGGCCCGCGTACGACCGGGTGCAGCTGACCTCGTACTTCTCCGGGACGACCCCTGACGGCCTCTCGCTCGTCGAGCCGGACTTCATGGAGCGGCACGGCATCGAGCTGCACCTCGGCGACCCGGCGGAGTCCATCGACCGCGAGGCGCGCACGGTCACCTCGCGCGCGGGTCTGGTCATCGCGTACGACACGCTGGTCCTGGCCACCGGCTCGTACCCCTTCGTGCCGCCCGTCCCCGGCAAGGACGCGACCGGCTGCTTCGTCTACCGGACGATCGAGGACCTGCTCGCCATCGAGGAGTACGCCAAGAACGCGACGACCGGCGCGGTCGTCGGCGGCGGGCTGCTGGGCCTGGAGGCGGCGGGCGCGCTCAAGGGGCTCGGCCTCGAGACGCACATCGTGGAGTTCGCGCCGCGGCTGATGCCCGTGCAGGTGGACGAGGGCGGCGGCGCCGCGCTGCGCCGCACCATCGAGGACATGGGCCTGACCGTGCACACGGGCGTCGGCTCGAAGGAGATCACCACGGACGACGGCGGGGCGGTCGCGGGCATGGCCCTGTCCGACGGTTCGACGCTCTCGACCGACCTCGTCGTCTTCTCGGCCGGCGTGCGGCCCCGCGACCAGCTCGGCCGCGACAGCGGCCTGGAGGTGGGCGAGCGCGGCGGCATCAAGGTCGACGAGCGGTGCACCACCTCCGACCCCGCCGTCTACGCGATCGGCGAGTGCGCGCTGGCCGCCGACGGGCGGGTGTACGGCCTGGTGGCGCCCGGCTACGAGATGGCGGAGACGGCCGCCGACGCCATCGCGGGCAAGACCGGCGCCTTCACCGGCGCCGACACCTCCACCAAGCTGAAGCTGCTGGGCGTGGACGTCGCGTCCTTCGGCGACGCGCACGGCGCGGCCGACGGCTGCCTCGACGTCGTCTACTCAGACTCGCGCTCCGGCATCTACAAGAAGCTGGTCGTCGGCGCCGACGGCACCCTGCTGGGCGGGGTGCTGGTCGGGGACGCCGAGGCGTACGGGATGCTGCGCCCGCTCACCGGCTCGGTGCCGCCGATCCAGCCCGAGCAGCTGGTGATGCCCGCCGGGGTGGGCGCGCCCGCCGCGCTCGGCCCCTCCGCGCTGCCCGACGAGGCGGTGATCTGCAACTGCCACAACGTCACCAAGGGCGCCATCCGCGGCGCCGTCACCGACCACCAGTGCACGACCGTTCCCGAGGTCAAGAAGTGCACCAAGGCGGGCACCGGCTGCGGCAGTTGTGTCAAGGTCCTCACCACTCTCGTCAACGACGAGCTGGAGGCGAGCGGCGTCAGCGTCGACAAGGGCCTGTGCGGCTGCTTCGCGCACACCCGGGCCGAGCTGTACGAGATCGTGCGGGTGCGCCAGCTCACAACGTACGCGCGCGTGCTCGACGAGCACGGGCGGGAGAGCGCCCGCGGCGGCGACGGCTGCGAGATCTGCAAGCCGGCCGTCGCCTCGATCATCGCCTCGCTCGCGCCGACGCTGGGCGCCAGCGGCTATGTCCTGGACGGCGAGCAGGCCTCCCTGCAGGACACCAACGACCACTTCCTCGCCAACATGCAGCGCAACGGCTCGTACTCCGTCGTGCCGCGCATCCCCGGCGGCGAGATCACGCCCGAGAAGCTGATCGTGATCGGGGAGGTCGCGCGGGACTTCGGGCTCTACACGAAGATCACCGGCGGTCAGCGGATCGACCTGTTCGGGGCGCGCGTGGACCAGCTGCCGCAGATCTGGGCGCGGCTGGTCGAGGCGGGCTTCGAGTCGGGGCACGCGTACGGCAAGGCGCTGCGCACGGTGAAGTCGTGCGTGGGGCAGACCTGGTGCCGCTACGGCGTGCAGGACTCGGTGCGGATGGCGATCGACCTCGAGCTGCGCTACCGGGGGCTGCGCAGCCCGCACAAGCTGAAGTCGGCGGTCTCCGGATGCGCGCGGGAGTGCGCGGAGGCGCGCGGCAAGGACTTCGGGATCATCGCGACCTCCAATGGCTGGAATCTGTACGTCGGCGGCAACGGCGGCGCGGACCCGCGCCACGCCGACCTGCTGGCCCAGGACCTGGACGACGAGGAGCTGGTCAGGCTCATCGACCGGTTCCTGATGTTCTACATCCGCACGGCTGACCGGCTTGAGCGCACCTCGGCCTGGCTGGAGCGGATCGAGGGCGGCCTGGACCACGTACGGGACGTAGTGGTGGACGACTCGCTCGGGCTGTGCGCGGAGCTGGAGCGGCTGATGGCCGACCACGTGGCGAACTACCGCGACGAGTGGGCGGCAACCCTCGACGACCCGGACCGGCTGCGGCGCTTCGTCTCCTTCGTCAACGCGCCGGGCACGCCCGACCCGTCGGTGCAGTTCGTGCCCGAGCGCGAGCAGGTGAAGCCGGACCTGGCCGTGCTGGCCGCCGGTCCCGTCCTGCCGATCCGCACCCTCGAAGGGACGCCCGCCTGATGGCGGCCAGGCCCCTGACGGCGGCCCGGTCCGGATACGTCCGCCCCGGCCGCCCCACCCTTCCCGTCGGCACCACACGCTAAGGAGCCAAGACCCATGACGCTCGCCCCGGACAAGACCACCGTCAGAGTGGAACTGCTGGTCGACCAGCGGTGGTTCGCGGTCTGCGACCTCGCCCACCTCACGCCCGGGCGCGGGGTGGCCGCGCTGCTGCCGGACGGGCGGCAGGTGGCGCTGTTCCTCGACCGCGCGGGCACCGCGTACGCCGTGGGGAACCAGGACCCGTTCACCGGTGCGTACGTCCTCTCGCGCGGGCTGCTCGGGCGGACGGCGGAGGGCCGGCCCTTCGTGGCCTCGCCGCTCCTGAAGCAGCGCTTCGATCTCGAGACGGGCCGGTGCCTGGACGACGAGTCGGTCTCCGTGCCGGCGTACGCCGTCCGCGCCGCCTGACGGGGGAGCTGCTCTCGCGCCCGTGACCGGCGGCGCCTAAGCTGACTCGCGGGTAACGCATGGCTACGTGCGGCGGAACGGCGCGGAACGTCCCGCGCCGACGCGAGGAGAGCAGCTGTCATGAAGCGCTGGACCGCGAGCGACATCCCTGATCAGAGCGGGCGTACGGCAGTGGTGACCGGTTCCAACAGCGGCATCGGCTACATCACCGCCCGGGAGCTCGCCCGGCGCGGCGCACGGGTGGTGCTGGCGTGCCGGGACGAGACGCGCGGCAAGGAGGCCGAGGCCCACATCAGGAGCGAAGTCCCGGAGGCGGACGTGCAGTTCGCCCCCCTGGACCTGGCGGACCTGGCCTCGGTGCGGGAGTTCGCCCGCGGCTACGGCCACGAGCGGCTCGACCTGCTGATCAACAACGCCGGTGTGATGGCGCTGCCGCACCGCAGGACGGTCGACGGCTTCGAGATGCAGTTCGGGGTCAACCACTTGGGGCACTTCGCGCTGACCGGGCTCCTGCTGCCGAAGCTGCTGGCCACACCGCTGGCGCGGGTGGTCAGCGTGTCCAGCGGCATGCACGCGCTGGCCAATGTCGACCTGCGCGATCTCAACAGCGAGCGCGGCTATCGCCGCTGGATCGCGTACGCCCGCTCCAAGACCGCGAATCTGCTGTTCATCCACGAGCTGGCGCGGCGGCTGGCGCGGGCCGGCTCGGACGTGGTGGCGGCGGCCGCGCACCCCGGTTACGCCGACACGAATCTGCAGACGGCGGGCGTGCGGATGGAGGGCCGCACGGCGGCCGAGCGGGTCGTGGGGATCGCCAACCGGATCTTCGCGCAGCCGGCCGAGGCCGGGGCGCTGCCGACGCTGTACGCGGCCACGGCACCCGGCGTGAGCTCGGACTCCTTCACCGGCCCACGCGTCCAGGGCTGGCGTGGCGCGCCGGGCCCGTCGTGGCGGGCGCCGTGGACCCATGACGACGCGGCGGGCGAGCGCCTGTGGGGCGCGTCGGAGCGGCTGACGGGCGTGACGTACGACGCCCTGCAGCGCTGACGGGCAGCAACGCCACCACATCCGCCACCAGCCGCCCAGGCACGTGGTTCGCGCCGGAGTTCGCCGGCCGCCCCGCCCCCTGCTCCTCATCCTCAACTTCCTTGGCCAAGACCTCATTTGAGCCAGATGGCCTGGACCGCATCCACTCCTGTTGGCCTGCCCGGACGCAAGCGACGGTCGGCTGTTCATGCTCAGTAAATTCGCCGATCCTAGAGTCCTCCGCGCTGCCCCCTCCCCGCCGCCGACCGGTGGCGGGCCACAGTCACGACACCCTCGGAGTGACCATGGAACGCCGCAGTCTTCTGCGCGCAGCAGTCATCGGAACTTCGGCCGCCGTCTTCGGCGGCACCCTCTCGCACGGCGCCGCGTACGCCGCCCCCGCCCAGCTCGGTACCAGCCCCTACGGCCCGCTTGGCGCGGCCGACGCCAACGGCATCCAGCTCCCGAGCGGCTTCACCAGCCGCGTGATCGCCCGCTCCCGGCAGACCGTGTCCGGCACGTCCTACACCTGGCACGACGCCCCCGACGGCGGCGCCTGCTTCGCCGACGGGAGTGGCTGGATCTACGTCTCCAACTCCGAGATCTCTTCGACGGGCGGCGCGGGTGCCGTCAAGTTCAACTCCTCGGGCAGCATCACCGGGGCATACCGGATCCTGTCCAACACCAACCGCAACTGTGCCGGTGGCGCCACCCCGTGGAACACCTGGCTCTCCTGTGAGGAGGTCTCGACCGGCTTCGTCTACGAGACCGATCCCTGGGGCGTGAACGCCGCCACGCAGCGCCCCGCCATGGGCCGGTTCAACCACGAGGCGGCGGCCGCCGACCCGGTGCGCAACGTGATCTACCTGACCGAGGACGCGTCCGACGGCGTCTTCTACCGCTTCATCCCGACCACCTGGGGCGACCTGTCCTCCGGCACCCTGCAGGCGCTCGTGGCCGGGACCGGCACGTCGGGCTCTTTCACCTGGGGAACCGTCTCGGACCCGGACGGCTCCCCCACCGCGACACGCAACCAGGTCTCCGGCGCGAAGCGGTTCAACGGCGGAGAGGGCTGCCACTACGCCAACAACACCGTCTGGTTCACCACCAAGGGCGACAACCGCGTCTGGCAGATCAACCTGTCCAACAGCACGTACGAGTTGGCCTACGACGACAGCCTGGTCAACCCCGGCCCGGCCCCGCTCACCGGCGTGGACAACGTCACCGGCTCGACCTTCGGCGACCTCTACGTGGCCGAGGACGGCGGCAACATGGAGATCTGCATCATCACGCCGGACGACATCGTCGCGCCCTTCCTGCGCATCAACGGCCAGTCCAGCTCGGAGATCACCGGACCGGCCTTCTCGCCCAGCGGCTCCCGGCTGTACTTCTCCAGCCAGCGCGGCACCAGCGGCAGTTCCTCGGGCGGCATCACGTACGAGGTCACCGGCCCGTTCCGGACGTAGCGGTCGGAGCGGTCTGAGCAACGGGTCCGGCCGGCAACCCCGGCAGATCCGGCACCGCTGCGGCGCCGCCCCGCAGCAGGGCGGCGCCCAGCGGTGTCAGCGTGTGCAGGACGGCGTTGCCGTGCCGCAGTGTCAGCACGAGCCCCGCCTCGCGCAGCACGCTCGCGTGCTGGCTCGCCGAGGCGGCGGACACCCCGACTCTTCGGGCGAGTTCACTGGTCGTACAACCCTGACCTATGGTCTGGAGGACCGCGGAGCGGGTGTGTCCCACCAGCTTGCCGAGCGAGCAGGGGTCGTCCGCGTACGCCCGCACAGGCGCGGCCGACGGCGCCGACTCCGCGGTGTGCTCCACCGGATAGACCAGCACCGGGGTCAGGTCCCGGTCGTGGTAGGTGACCGGAGTCCTGCGGCAGAAGAACGACGGCTGGAGCAGCAGCCCCCGCCCGCTCAGATACAGGTCCCGGTCCACCGGATAGTCCGCCTCGAGCACCGGCGGCCGCCAGCGCACCATCCGCGGCAGCGAGGCCAGCAGCTCGTCGGCGCCGCCGTCCAGCAGGGCCCGGCCGCGGGCCGCCCGGTCACCCTCGATCCGGGCCCGGATGTGCGGCCAGTACGGGGCGATGGCCGCCTTGTGGTAGCTGCGCAGGATGCCGATCAGCCGGCCGAGCGCCCCCTTGTCGCCCTCGGCGAGACCGTCCATCCAGCCAGGCCGCGAGCGCTCCCCGCCGAGCAGCCGCATGTCGCGCTGCAGCCGGTGGTCCGGTGTCTCGCGCAGCGCCTCGAACGCCGGCTCCACGCCGAGTGCCCCTTCGGGCGGGGTGAGGAAGTCCGGGAAATAGCCCCGGCACGGCACGAGCGAGGCGAGCGGCCGTGTTTCACCACTCAACCTGGTTCTGGTTTCGCCGCGCCATTGCCGGAAGATCGACGCTCCTTGTTTGTCGCGCAGCCGGTGAAAACTGAGTACGGATTCCCACAGCGCGTCCGGACGAGCAGCTATCCGGACCCGGGCGAGGTCAAGCCCGGTGAAATGGATGCGTAGCACCAAACCCCCACAAGTGGCCCCCCGCCTTTGTCCCGGTCATCGAGTATGCACACAGGCACGGACGGTGACCACGCCCTTTTAGCCACAGTTGAAACGGGTCGCAGGGATACGCCCCGTAACGAAATGCTGTATCTCGTTGGGCACACGGAAGCCCGCCGATGCAGCTGTTGTGGGGGCAGTACGGCGGTTTCCGGGCGGCTTTGGGTACCGCCACGTGTCTGGCAGGGGTTACGGCCTGCGGTCCGGTACCTCGAGCCCGTCCGGACCGCGGGCCGACAGCCCCGCCTCCCCGTACAACCGCGCCAACTGCGCCGACGCGCCACCCCCGCGCGGCCGGTACAAGCGGCAACCACCAAGAATCCGCCCGGAAAACCCGGGCGGATTTTTGCCGTAGCACGCCGGTGGCACACCGCGGGTAAGCGGTTTCAATTGGTAAGCCGTTCAAAGAGATAGGGGGCGGCACCTCCGCACAGGTGCCGCCCCCTTTCAGGGTGCCGGAGCCACCGCCGGGCTGAGGGTCGGGGTTCCCGGCGGCTGCTCCGGTGGCTCTTTTCCTCGGAGGGTCAGCGCGAGTCGCTGCCCTTGCTCTGTGCCGCCGCGCGGCCCGCCTCAAGGCGCGCGACCGGAATCCGGAACGGCGAGCAGGAGACGTAGTCCAGACCCACTTCGTGGAAGAAGTGGACCGACTCCGGGTCACCGCCGTGCTCACCGCAGATGCCGAGCTTGAGGTCGGGGCGGGTGGCACGGCCGGCCTGGACGGCGTTCCGTACGAGGGAGCCGACGCCGTCCTTGTCGATCGTCTCGAACGGCGAGACCCCGAAAATCCCCTTCTCCAGGTACGCGGTGAAGAAGCTGGCCTCCACGTCGTCGCGGGAGAAGCCCCACACGGTCTGGGTGAGGTCGTTGGTGCCGAAGGAGAAGAACTCGGCCGCCTCCGCGATCTGACCGGCCGTCAGGGCGGCCCGCGGCAGCTCGATCATCGTGCCGAGCGCGATCTTCAAGTCGACACCGGTGGCCTCCTGGACCTCCGCGATGACCTCCTCCGCCTCGTCCCGTACGAGCTCCAGTTCCTGGACGGTGCCCACCAGCGGGATCATGATCTCCGCCCGCGGGTCGCCCTTGGCGTCCTTCCGCTGGGCCGCGGCCTCCGCGATGGCCCGCACCTGCATGGTGAACAGGCCGGGGATGACCAGACCGAGGCGCACGCCGCGGAGCCCCAGCATCGGGTTCTGCTCGTGCAGCTTGTGCACGGCCTGGAGCAGCCGCAGGTCGTTCTCCTGCTGCTCGTTGCGGGACTCGGCGAGCGCCACCCGCACCGAGAGGTCGGTGATGTCGGGCAGGAACTCGTGCAGCGGCGGGTCGAGCAGCCGGATCGTCACCGGCAGCCCGTCCATGGCCTCGAAGAGCTCGACGAAGTCCTGCTTCTGCAGCGGCAGCAGGGTCTTGAGGGCGTCGTCGCGCTCCTCGTCGGTGTCGGCGAGGATCAGCTTCTCGACCAGCTCGCGCCGCTCACCGAGGAACATGTGCTCGGTGCGGCACAGGCCGATGCCCTGGGCGCCGAACCGGCGGGCGCGCGCCGCGTCCTCGGCGTTGTCGGCGTTGGCGCGGACTCGGAGCCGGCGCACCCGGTCCGCGTACGCCATGATCCGGTGCACGGCCCTGACCAGCTCGTCGGCGTCCTCGGCCCCGGCGTGCATCCGGCCCTCGAAGTACTCGACGACGGGCGACGGGACGACCGGCACCTCGCCCAGGTAGACCTTGCCGGACGAGCCGTCGATGGAGACCAGGTCGCCTTCCTCGACGACCGTCCCGTCGGTGGTCGTCAGCCGCCGCCGCTTGGTGTCGACCTCCAGCTCCTCGGCGCCGCAGACACAGGTCTTGCCCATGCCGCGGGCGACGACGGCGGCGTGCGAGGTCTTGCCGCCGCGCGAGGTGAGAATCCCCTCGGCGGCGATCATGCCGTTGAGGTCGTCGGGGTTGGTCTCGCGGCGGATGAGGATGACCTTCTCGCCGGACCGCGACCACTTGACGGCGGTGTACGAGTCGAAGACCGCCTTGCCGACCGCCGCGCCCGGCGACGCGGCGATGCCCCGGCCGATCTTCTCCGCCTTCGCCGACTCGTCGAAGCGCGGGAACATCAGCTGCGCGAGCTGGGCGCCGTTGACCCGCTGCAGCGCCTCCGCCTCGTCGATCAGGCCCTGGTCGACGAGCTGCGTGGCGATCCGGAAGGCCGCGCCCGCGGTGCGCTTGCCGACCCGGGTCTGGAGCATCCACAGCTGGCCGCGCTCGATGGTGAACTCGATGTCGCACAGGTCCTTGTAGTGCGTCTCGAGGGTCTCCATGATCTGCATCAGCTGGTCGTACGAGGTCTTGTCGATCCGCTCGAGATCGGCGAGCGGCACGGTGTTGCGGATGCCCGCGACGACGTCCTCGCCCTGCGCGTTCTGCAGGTAGTCGCCGTAGACGCCCTGGTGGCCGCTGGCCGGGTCGCGGGTGAAGGCGACGCCGGTACCGGAGTCGGGGCCGAGGTTGCCGAAGACCATCGAGCAGACGTTGACGGCCGTGCCCAGATCGTGCGGAATGCGCTCCTGGCGGCGGTAGAGCTTGGCGCGCTCGCCGTTCCACGAGTCGAACACGGCCTTGATGGCCAGGTCCATCTGCTCGCGCGGGTCCTGCGGGAACTCCCGGCCGGTCTCCTTGAGCACGATGCCCTTGAAGTCCTCGACGAGCTGCTGCAGGTCAGCGGCCTTGAGGTCGACGTCGGTGGCCGCGCCCTTGGCCTCCTTGGCCTCCTCGAGCGCCTCCTCGAAGAGATCACCGTCGACGCCGAGCACGGTCTTGCCGAACATCTGGATCAGCCGGCGGTAGGAGTCCCAGGCGAAGCGCGCGTCCCCGGCCTGGTCGGCGAGGCCCGCGACCGAATCGTCGGAGAGGCCGATGTTGAGGACGGTGTCCATCATGCCGGGCATCGAGAACTTGGCCCCGGAACGCACGGACACGAGGAGGGGGTTGTCCGGCTGGCCGAGCTTCTTGCCCATCTTCTGCTCGAGGGCGACGAGGTGCGCACTTACCTCGTCACGCAGTGCCGCGGGCTCGCTGCCGCTGTCCAGGTAGACCTTGCACGCCTCGGTGGTGATCGTGAAGCCCGGAGGGACGGGAAGCCCCAGGTTGGTCATCTCGGCAAGGTTGGCTCCCTTCCCGCCGAGCAGGTCCTTGAGGTCCTTGTTGCCCTCGGTGAAGTCGTAGACGAACTTCTGGGGCTCAGGCTGGGATACGTGGGGATCTTGGTTTTCCGACACGGGATCTCGACTCCTCGCGGACGGCTGCCCTGACGGCCGGGAGCGTACCCAGATCGAAGGCGCATGAGTACGTCCACCTGGCCGTCATACGGCCGTAACCACTCGTCCGCCAGCAGATCGCAGGTACATGGCTGGTTTTAGATCAACTCCGCCTCCTTTAAGAGGTGAAGACATCATCACTCTCGGCCGACGGGTCCGCCAATTGCCATCGGCGGAGAGTGACTTACTCCTAGATCACTCGAAGCCCGCAAGGGTGGCACTGGGTGCCACCCCTTGGAAAGGTGCACCCTGACCGAAGTCGCTCATCTGAGCAGACCCCCTATCAGGGGTGGTGAGAATCACGCCCTAGGCGTACCCCGGATCTCACCCCGTGGACACATTCGCATACGAAATTGCTCAGATGAGCAGGCCGTGTGGCGTCCCAGGTCGGCACTCCTTGCCGTGATACGGACACATGGAGTGACATCCTCCGCACGGAGCCCGACGAAGGGCAGGCTTGACCGATGACAGGACACCATCTTCTGGTGCATGACGGGACATTCGCCGTCGTAACCGACTCCGGCGACATCAGCGGCGCATGCGGCGCCTCCCCGGACGGGCTGTTCTCCCGCGATGCGCGCCACCTCAGCCGGTGGCAGCTGACCGTGGAGGGCTCTTCGCCCGAGCTGCTCGTCGCGGCCGGGCAGGCCGGGCCCGACCGGCCGCTCGCCGCCGTACTCACCCCGCCCGGCAGCGGGCACGAGCCCCCGGCGTACACGGTCTTCCGGGAGCAGGCGGTCGCGGACCGATCGCTGGCCGAGCGCATCCGGCTGACCAGCAATCGCCCCGTGCCGACCACCGCCCGGGTCTCCCTGACCGTGGACGCCGACTTCGCCGACCAGTTCGAGCTGCGCACCGACTACCGCACCTACGACAAGACCGACGCCGTGCGCACCGCCGAGGCCCTCCAGGACGGCGTGGCCCTCGGCTACGAACGCCCAGCCCCCGGCGGAGGGCCCGGCCCCGAGTGGCACTCCAGAACCGTGATCACCGCCGTCCCCGCGCCCGACAAGGTGACCCACCCGGCCAGCGGCACCGCCCGCACCCTCGAATGGCGCGTCCTCCTCCCGCCGCACGGCAACGGCGAGATCGTCCTCCAGGCCTGCGCGCTGCCGTCCGGCACGGACGCCGAGCCGCCACGCGTCCAGCCCCCGGCCACGGCAGTCGCGGGCCTCGCCCAGGAGAACGCCGCGTTCACCGGAGCCGACCCCAGGCCCCGCGACCTCATCGGCTGGACCGAACTGGCCCGCGCCTGCGAGCAGGGCCTGGCCGACCTGGCGGGCCTGCGCGTACCGGCGGTCGGCCCCGACGGGGAGCCGCTGCGGGTGCCCGCCGCCGGAATCCCCTGGTTCCTGGCCCTCTTCGGCCGGGACTCCCTGCTCACCTCGCTGTTCACCCTGCCGTACCGGCCCGGGCTGGCGGCCGCCACCCTCGCCGCGCTCGCCGCGGCGCAGGGCACGGAGTACGACCCTCCGCCTGCCTCCGGCTGGGAGCGCACCCGCCGGGGGCAGGGGCAGAACGCCCCGCGGCAGGAGCAGCCGGGCCGCATCGCGCACGAGATCCGGCACGGCGAACTCGCCCGCTTCCGCCAGGTCCCGTACGGCCGTTACTACGGCGCCGTCGACGCCACCCCGCTCTTCCTGATCCTCCTCCACGCCTACACCGAGCGGACGGCCGACGACGCGCTCGCCCGCCGCCTCGAACCACAGGCCCGCGCCGCCGTCGAGTGGATGTTCCAGGACGGCGGTCTTGCGGAGCTGGGGCGGCTCGTCTACGGCGGCGTGCCGGTCGCCGCGGGCGGCGACCAGAGCTGGCGGGACTCCCCCGGCGCGATCTGCTTCAGCGACGGGACCCCGGCACAAGGGCCCATCGCGGTCGCCGGGGCGCAGGGGTACGCGTACGACGCGCTCCTGCGCACCGCCGCGCTCGCCCGCAAGACCTGGGACGACGCGGCGCTCGCGGACCGGCTCGAGGAGGCCGCGGCCCAGCTGAGCGGCCGCTTCCACCGCGAATTCTGGATGCCGGGGCAGGAGTTCCCCGCCCTCGCCCTGGACGGCGAGGGCCGCCAGGTCGACGTCCTGGCGTCGGAGGCCGGGCACCTGCTGTGGTCGGGGATTCTGGATCCGCAGCACGGGGCGCGGGTCGGCCGCAGGCTGCTCGAACCGGACTTCTTCTCCGGCTGGGGCATCCGCACGCTCGCCGCGGGCCAGGTGCCGTACCACCCGCTGTCCTGGCACAAGGGCTCGATCTGGCCGCACGACAACGCGCTGACGGTGCTGGGGCTTGCGCGGTACGGGCTGACGGAGCAGGCGCTCGCGGTGGTCCGCGGGCTGGTGGAGGCGGCGGCGGTGCACGGGTGGCGGCTGCCGGAGGTGATGGCCGGGTACGGGCGGGACGAGCACCCGACGCCCGTGCCGTACCCGCACTCCTGCTCCCCCCAAGCCTGGGCGGCCGCCACCCCGCTGGCCCTGCTCAGCGCCCTTATCTAGGTTGTGGGCATGCGTTCCGCGGGGCGGAACGGGTGGGCACAACCGGTTACCCCCCGGACGTGTCCGACTCCGCGTCCTCGCTCAGCGCAGCGCACGCGTACGGGTCGTCGAGCCAGCCGTCCGGCAGGACCACCCGGTCCCTGCCGGACGTGCGGCCCCGCGGCCCATCCGCACCGGCCGGCCACGCCTGGTCCAGGTCCAGCCCGCCCAGCAGCTCGTCCAGCTCGGCGAGCGACGAGGCGACCGCGAGCCGCTTCCGCATCTCGGAGCCGATCGCAAAGCCCTTCGTGTACCAGGCGACGTGCTTGCGGAAGTCGATGACGCCGCGCGCCTCGTTCTCCAGCCACTCCCCCAGCAGCTGGGCGTGGCGCAGCATGACGACCGCGACCTCCTTCAGCCTCGGGGCCGCAACCTCGCCCGTCCCTTCGAAGGCGCTCACCAGGTCGCCGAACAGCCACGGCCGCCCCAGGCAGCCGCGCCCCACGACCACCCCGTCGCAGCCGGTCTCGCGCATCATCCGCAGTGCGTCGTCCGCCGACCAGATGTCGCCGTTGCCCAGCACCGGGATCTCGGGGACGGCCTCCTTCAGCCGGGCGATGGCGTCCCAGTCGGCCGTACCGCCGTAGTGCTGCGCCGCCGTACGTCCGTGCAGCGCGATCGCCGTGACGCCCTCCTCGACCGCGATCCGGCCCGCGTCGAGGTACGTGAGGTGGTCGTCGTCGATGCCCTTGCGCATCTTCATGGTCACGGGCAGGCCGCCCGCGCCCGCGACCGCCTCGCGCAGGATCGAGCGCAGCAGGTTCCGCTTGTACGGAAGGGCGGAACCGCCGCCCTTGCGGGTCACCTTGGGCACCGGGCAGCCGAAGTTGAGGTCGATGTGGTCGGCCAGGTCCTCGTCCGCGATCATGCGGGCGGCCCTGCCGACGGTCTCCGGGTCGACGCCGTACAGCTGGATGGAGCGCGGCTTCTCGGTTCCGTCGAAGCGGATCAGCCGCATGGTCTTGGCGTCTCGCTCGACGAGCGCCCGCGTCGTGATCATCTCGCTGACGAACAGCCCTTTTCCGCCACTGAACTCGCGGCACAGGGTGCGGAACGGCGCGTTGGTGATCCCGGCCATCGGGGCGAGGACCACCGGTGGCAGGACCGTGTGCGGACCGATCTGCAGCTGGGTCACGGAGGGCATCCTTCGGGGCCGTACGGACGGGGGACGACCACCCATTGTCCCGCACCCGCGCCGGGCGTTGTCCCGGACGTCGGCGCCGGTGCTTGTACGGTTCAGCCATGTCGGAACTCAGCCACCGCCGGCGGCTGCTCGTGCTGGGGATCTGCTGCATGAGCCTGCTGATCGTCAGCCTCGACAACACCGTTCTCAATGTCGCGCTGCCCGCCATGCGCAGGGAGCTGGGCGCTTCCGTCTCGGGCCTGCAGTGGACGATCGACGCGTACACGGTGGTGCTGGCGTCGCTGCTGATGCTCGCGGGCTCGACCGCCGACCGGATCGGGCGGCGCAGGGTCTTCCAGGCGGGCCTGGTGCTGTTCACGCTCGGCTCGCTGCTGTGCAGCCTCGCGCCGACGCTGGAGTGGCTGGTGGTCTTCCGCATGGTGCAGGCCGTCGGCGGCTCGATGCTGAACCCCGTGGCGCTGTCGATCGTCGCCAACGTCTTCACGGATCCGAGGGAGCGGGCCCGCGCGATCGGCGTGTGGGGCGGTGTCGTCGGGATCAGCATGGCGGCGGGGCCGCTGGTCGGCGGGGGGCTGGTGGACGCGGTCGGCTGGCGGTCGATCTTCTGGCTCAACCTGCCGGTGGGGCTCGCGGCCCTGCTTCTCACCGCCCGCTACGTGCCCGAGTCGCGCGCCCCGAAGCCGCGCCGCGTGGACCCGGTCGGCCAGCTGCTCGTCATCGCCCTGCTGGGCTCCCTGACGTACGCGATCATCGAGGCCCCGGTCGCGGGCCCGGCCTCGCCGCTGATCCTGTCCTGCGCAGGGGTGGCCGCGGCGGCGCTGCCGGCGCTCGTGCTGTACGAGCCGCGGCGCGCGGAGCCGCTGATCGATCTGCGCTTCTTCGGCAGCGCGCCGTTCACCGGCGCCACGGTGATCGCGGTGAGCGCGTTCGCCGCGCTGGGCGGCTTCCTGTTCGTCAACACCCTGTATCTGCAGGAGGTGCGCGGCCTGTCGGCGCTGGACGCCGGGGCGTGGATGCTGCCGATGGCGGCGATGACCTTCGTCTTCGCGCCGCTGTCGGGCCGGCTGGTCGGCAGCCGCGGGCCGCGGCTGCCACTGCTGCTCGCCGGGGTGTCGATGGCGGCGAGCGGGGTGCTGTTCGCGGGCTTCGAGGCCGAGGCGTCGGTGTCGCTGCTCTTCACCGGCTATGTGCTCTTCGGCGTCGGCTTCGGCCTGGTCAACGCGCCGATCACCAACACCGCCGTCTCCGGCATGCCGCGCTCGCAGGCGGGCGTGGCCGCCGCCGTGGCCTCCACGAGCCGGCAGGTCGGGCAAGCGCTCGGCGTCGCGGTGATCGGGGCGGTGCTGGCGGCGGGGGTACGCGGTGCCGCGGACGTCGAGGGGTTCACTGCCGCGAGCCGCCCCGCGTGGTGGATCATCGCCGGCTGCGGACTGTCGATCCTGCTCGTCGGGGCCGCCACGACGGGCGACTGGGCGGCCCGTACGGCACACCGCACCGCCGCCCGGCTGGACACGGAAGCCGCTGATCAGGAGTCGGCGAGCGCGAGGGCGTGAAGCTTCTCGAGCCGCTCGCCGGTCTCGGCGTCGGCGGGGACGTACGCCACCACGCGCGGGCCGTGCCGGGGCCCGAGCCAGAGGTCGGTGTGCTGAACGTGGAGCAGGCCGACGTCAGCGTTGCGGAACCGCTTGGTCCGGCTGGTCACGCCGCTCAGCACCTCATGGCGCTCCCAGATCGCCCGGAACTCGGGCGAGGCCTGCTGCAGCCGCTTGAGCAGCGCCTTCCAGGCCGGCTCCGCGATGTGCTCGGCCATGGCCGCGCGGAACTTGGCCGCCATCAGGCGGACCGTCTCCTCGCGGTCGACGAGGGCGGCCTGCCACTGGGGATGGGTGAAGGCCAGCCACATGCTGTTGCGGTCCTGGTAGGGGAGGCTGTCGAGGTCACAGAGCAGACGGCCGTAGGTGCGGTTGTACGCGCGGATGTCGTACCGGCTGTTCTGCACGCACGCCGGGTAGGGCTCGAGCTGCTCGAGTATCTGGCGCAGCGACGGCGAGATGCCCGAGCACTCGGTGCCGGGGTCGGGGTCGGCGGCCCCGGCGAGAGCGAAGAGGTGGCTGCGCTCGCTCGGGTCGAGCTGCAGGGCGCGGGCGAGCGCATCGAGGACCTGGGCTGATACATGGATGTCCCGGGCCTGTTCGAGCCAGGTGTACCAGGTGACGCCGACCGCGGACAGGTGCGCGACCTCCTCGCGCCGCAGTCCGGGCGTGCGGCGGCGGGGGCCCCGGGGCAGGCCGACCTGCTCGGGGGAGATCCGCTCGCGGCGGCTGCGGAGGAAGGCGGCCAGCTCGCTGCGGCGCACGGTATCGGCGCCGGGGGCCGCCTCGACGGCTCCGACTGCCCAGGCGGCGGGGGTTCGGTCGGCGGAAGGCTCTGTGGCGGTGCTCATGCGTCCAGCATGAGCGAGTCCTCAGCCAGTTTCCAGGTATATCCAGTACCAGGATAAGGGCACTCTGGTACCCGTCTCAGCGGAGGCGCATCGTCGGGGACGTGACCGAATCAACGACAGGAACCCCGTACACGCCCCCGCCGCCGGTGACCGGGTCGCCGTCGCGCGCCGAGATCCACCCGCGCGTCCGCCAGCTCGGGGACCCGGTGGACGAGACAGGACCCGGAGCCGCTCCCGGGCCCGCCAGCGGAGCCGGCGATCCGGCGGCCGCGCTCAGCCCGCTCGGGCTGATCACGATCCTGCTGGGAGCGTCCCTCCCTCTGATCGACTTCTTCATCGTCAATGTCGCCCTGCCGTCCATCGATCGCGAACTCTCCGCGGGACCCGCCCTGTTGGAGCTGGTGGTCGCGGGCTACGGCGTGGCGTACGCCGTCCTGCTGGTGGTGGGCGGCCGCCTGGGCGACATGTTCGGCCGCCGCAGGCTCTTCCTCGCCGGCATGGCGGCCTTCGGGCTGACCTCGCTGGCGTGCGGCCTCGCGCCGGACGCCGGGACGCTGGTGGTGGCCCGGGTGGCGCAGGGCGCGTCAGCCGCGCTGATGCTGCCTCAGGTACTCGCCACGATCCACGCCACCACGGCCGGCCGGCGCCGGGCCAGGGCGCTCAGCCTCTACGGCGCGACGGCCGGCCTGTCGATGGTCGCGGGGCAGATCCTGGGCGGCGTGCTGGTGTCCGCCGACATAGCGGGCACCGGCTGGCGGTCGATCTTCCTGGTCAACGTGCCGGTGGCGCTGATCGGCCTGGTGCTGGCCGCCCGTACGGTCCCCGAGACCCGCTCGGACCGGCCCGCGCCGGTCGACGGTCCCGGCACCGTCCTGCTGGCGGTCGCGCTGGTGACCCTGCTGATGCCGCTGACGGAGGGCCGCGCGGCGGGCTGGCCGGCGTGGACGGGGGCCTCGCTGGCCGTGTTCCCGTTCGCCGCGGGCGCGTTCTGGGCGGTGGAGCGGCGGGCCGACCGGCTGGGGCGTACGCCGCTGGTGCCGCCGAGCCTGTTCGCGCTGCCGGGTCTGCGGCGCGGTCTCGGGGTCCTCATGCCGGTCGCCATCGGCTTCGGCGGCTTCATGTTCGTCATGGCGGTCGCGCTTCAGCAGGGGCTGCGGCACGGTCCCGTGGAGGCCGGGGTCTCGCTGGTGCCGATGGCGGTGGCGTTCTTCGTCGCCTCGCTGATGGGACCGCGCCTGGTGGGCCGGTACGGCAGCCGGGTCGTGACCGCGGGCGGGCTGCTGCAGGCGACGGGCCTGGCCCTGCTCGTGGCGGCGGCGCTGCGGAGCTGGCCGGAACTCGGCTTCTGGCAGCTGCTGCCGGGGATGGCCGTGGCGGGCTTCGGCCAGGGGCTCCAACTGCCGGTGCTGTTCCGGATCGTGCTGGCGGACGTGCCGGGCGAACGGGCGGGGGTCGGCAGCGGGGTCCTGGTGACCACCCAGCAGGCCAGCCTGGCGCTGGGCGTGGCGACGCTCGGCTCGCTGTTCCTGTCGCTGGCCGGGTCGATGGGGATGCGCGATGCGCTGGCGATCACGCTGACCGTACAGCTGGGGGCGGTGCTGCTGACCACGCTGATGAGCCTGCGGCTGCCGCGCGCGGTGACGTGACGGCGGACGTCACCCTCGGCGCGGACGACCTGGCAGCGATCGAGGCCGCCGTCCCGGCCGCGGCGGCGGCGGGCGAGCGCTACCCTGCGGCCCAGATGGCGCACCTCGACAGCGAGAAGAAGACGTAGCGGGACAACCCCGGCACGACAACGAGAGAGGCCGCAGGGAGCAGATGCCGCCCGAGACCCTGACCCCGGACCGCATCCTCGAAGCCACCGAGGAGGTGCTCCGCCGCTTCGGCCCGGCCAAGGCCACGGTGGTGGACGTCGCGCGGGCGCTGGGGGTCAGCCACGGCAGCGTCTACCGCCACTTCCCGAGCAAGGCCGCGCTGCGGGAGGCCGTCACGGAGCGCTGGCTCAGCCGTACGTCAGAGGCACTGGCCGCGATCGCGGCCGGGCCGGGCCCGGCTCCGGAGCGGCTCGAGCGGTGGCTGTCGGAACTCTTCGAAGCCAAGCGCCACAAGGCGGGTGACGACCCCGAACTCTTCGCCACCTACATGGCGTTGATCGGCGAGAGCGGCGGAGTCGTCGAGCGACACGTCGCCGACCTGGTCGGCCAGCTGGCGCAAATCCTCCAGGACGGCCACGAGCAGGGGGTGTTCAAGGCCCCCGACGGCGACTACGCCACCGCGGCCCGCGCGGTCTTCGACGCCACGAACCGCTTCCACGACCCGGCTTACGCCCCGGAGTGGTCGTCGCCGGACATCACCACGGCCTTCGCCGCCGTACGCGCGCTCGCACTCCGCGGCCTCATGGCCTGACCGGCCGCAGCACGCCCTGTGGTGTGGGCATGCGTTCCGCAGGGGCGGAACGCATGGGGGGAAAAGCGGACCCACAGGGCGGTGCCGGGGTCCCTTGCGGGACCCCGGCACGTTAGTTCACCGCGCCGGAGGCGGCTCCGCGGCTCAGCAGCCGAGCAGGCGCGCCCCCAGGTACGCCTGGACCTGGTCGAGCGAGACCCGCTCCTGCTTCATCGTGTCGCGCTCGCGCACCGTCACCGCATTGTCGTCGAGCGTGTCGAAGTCGACGGTGACGCAGAACGGCGTGCCGATCTCGTCCTGCCTGCGGTAGCGGCGGCCGATCGCGCCCGCGTCGTCGAACTCGATGTTCCAGTGCTTGCGCAGGTCCGCCGCCAGCCCCTTCGCCTTCGGCGACAGCTGCGGGTTGCGGGACAGCGGCAGGACCGCGACCTTGACCGGCGCCAGCCGGGCGTCCAGCCGCATGACGGTGCGCTTCTCCATCACGCCCTTGGCGTTCGGCGCCTCGTCCTCGGTGTACGCGTCGAGCATGAAGGCGAGCATCGCGCGGTTGACACCGGCCGCCGGCTCGATGACGTACGGCGTCCAGCGCTCCCCCGCCTCCTGGTCGAAGTACGACAGGTCCTGGCCGGAGGCCTTGGAGTGCGCGGAGAGGTCGAAGTCCGTGCGGTTCGCGACGCCCTCGAGCTCGGAGAACTCGGTGCCGCCGAAGTTGAAGCGGTACTCGATGTCAGCGGTGCGCTTCGAGTAGTGGGAGAGCTTCTCCTTCGGGTGCTCGTACCACCGGATGTTGGCCTCCTGGAGACCCAGGTCCCGGTACCAGTTCCAGCGCTCCTGCATCCAGTACTCGTGCCACTTCTCGTCCTCGCCCGGCTTGACGAAGAACTCCATCTCCATCTGCTCGAACTCGCGCGTGCGGAAGATGAAGTTGCCCGGCGTGATCTCGTTGCGGAACGACTTGCCCATCTGCGCGATGCCGAACGGCGGCTTCTTGCGCGAGGTCTGCTGCACCGCCGCGAAGTTGGTGAAGATGCCCTGCGCGGTCTCGGGGCGCAGGTACGCGACGGAGCCGGAGTCCTGGGTCGGGCCGAGATGAGTGGCGAGCAGACCCGAGAACTGCTTGGGCTCGGTGAAGGCGCCCTTGTTGCCGCAGTGCGGGCAGTTGACGTCGTTGAGGCCGTTGGCCGGCATGTGGCCGTGCTTGGCCTCGTACGCCTCCTCCAGGTGGTCCGAGCGGAACCGCTTGTGACAGGAGGTGCACTCGGTGAGCGGGTCGGTGAACGTCGCGACATGGCCGGACGCCTCCCAGACCTCGCGGGCCAGGATCACGGACGAGTCGATACCGACCACGTCGTCGCGCGAGGTGACCATGGCGCGCCACCACTGGCGCTTGATGTTCTCCTTGAGCTCGACGCCGAGCGGCCCGTAGTCCCAGGCGGCGCGCTGGCCGCCGTAGATCTCGCTGCACGGGTAGACGAAGCCACGGCGCTTGCTCAGGCTGACGATGGTGTCGATCTTGTCGGCGGCCACGGTGCTCTCTTCATGACGACGAAGGCGGTGATGGTGGGTTCCGCCGGGGTCCGGCCCAGCGAATACCTCAGATTACCGGCGGCCGCACCCCTCGGATCAAATCGGTAAGCGTTTGAGGCCCCACAGAGACGTTGTTGACAATCGTTTCCAATTTTGTTGAAAATGAGTGTCATGAACGTACGCCGTCGCCTCATACCCACCGCCGCCGTCGCCGGGGCTGTCACGCTCGGCCTCGCCTCCCTGTCCGCCTGCTCCGGCTCCGGTTCGGGAGGCGGTGGCAACGGCGGCAAGCTCACCGTGGTGGCGTCGTTCTACCCCATGGAGTACCTCGCGAAGGAGATCGGCGGCGACCACGTCTCCGTATCCGACCTCACCGAGCCGGGCATCGAGCCGCACGACCTCGAGCTCAGCCCGCAGCAGACCGCCGAGCTCGGCGAAGCCGGGATGATCCTCTACCTCAAGGGCCTGCAGCCCGCCGTGGACGAGGCAGTCGAGCAGTCCGGCGTGAAGAACACCGTCGACGCCACGACCCTCACCAAGCTCGGGGACCACGGGACCGAGGTCGGCCACGACCACGGCGAGGAACACGGCGGAGAGCACGGCCCCGAGGAAGAGGGCGACGAGCCCGGCGCGGAGGACGCCGGCGGCGACGTGCACGTCTGGCTGGACCCGGTCAAGTACGCCGAGATCGCCGAGGGCGTGGGCAAGGCCCTGGAGAAGGCCGACCCGGACCACGCCGACGACTACAAGAAGAACACCGAGGCCCTGGTCGGCAAGCTGGACGGGCTGAACAAGGAGTACGAGGACGGCCTGAAGAGCCGCTCCACCGACACCTTCATCACCACCCACTCCGCCTTCGGTTACCTCGCCGAGCGCTACGGCCTGGACCAGGAGGCCATCGTCGGTCTCGACCCGGAGTCCGAGCCCAACCCGGCCCGGATGAAGGAGCTGCACGAGATCGCCAAGAAGGACAAGGTCACCACCGTGTTCTTCGAGACGATCGCCAGTCCCAGGACCGCCGAGACCCTGGCGGGCGACACCGGCCTGAAGACCGGTGTGCTCGACCCGCTCGAGGGCATCAACGACAAGTCCCAGGGCGACGACTACCTCGAGGTCATGCAAGCGAACCTGAAGAACCTGCAGAAGGCCCTCGGGGCCAAGTGACGGCAACGGAGGCACCGCACATGGAGCAGCCGGTCATATCCCTCAGCAAGGCCAGCGCCTCGCTCGGCTCGCGGCCCGTCCTGCGCGGGATCGACCTGACCTTGGGGCACGGCGAGGTCGTCGCGCTGCTCGGCGCCAACGGCTCCGGCAAGTCCACGGCCGTACGGGCCATCGTCGGCCAGGTCCCGCTCACCGGAGGCGAGTTGGAGTTGTTCGGCACCCCGCGGAGCCGGTTCCGTGACTGGGCCCGCATCGGGTACGTACCGCAGCGCACCACCGCCGCGAGCGGGGTGCCCGCGACCGTCCGCGAGGTCGTGGCGGCGGGCCGGCTCGCCCGTACGAAGCTGGGGCGGCAGCGCAAGGCCGACAAGGATGCGGTGCAGCGGGCGCTGGAGCTGGTCGGGATGGCGGACCGGGCCAAGGACTCGGTCAACAACCTCTCCGGCGGCCAGCACCAGCGGGTGCTCATAGCCCGCGCGCTCGCCACCGGACCCGAGCTGCTGATCCTGGACGAGCCGATGGCGGGGGTGGACCACGAGAGCCAGCAGGTGCTCGCGGACACCCTGCGCGAACAGGTCGCCGCGGGCGCCACGGTGCTGCTCGTGCTGCACGAACTCGGCCCGCTGGAGCCGCTCATCGACCGCGCGGTGGTGCTGCGCGACGGCTGCGTGGTCCACGACGGGCCACCGCCCCAGGCCGTGGGCCAGCACGCGCTGCCCGGCCACGACCACGTCCACCCGCACGCGGGCGAGACGGCCGAAACGATCCGGACGGGGTTGCTGACCTGATGGACATCCTCAGCTACGACTTCATGCAGCGGGCGCTGCTGGCCGCCGTCCTCGTCGGCATCACCGCACCCGCCGTCGGCATCTACCTCGTCCAGCGCCGCCAGGCGATCATGGGCGACGGAATCGGGCACGTGGCGCTGACCGGTGTCGCGCTCGGCTTCCTGACCGGGACCAACCCGATCTGGGCGGCTATCGCGGTCACCGTGGCCGGCTCGGTGCTGATGGAGCTGATCCGCTGGTACGGCAAGGCGCGCGGCGACCTGGCGCTGGCCATGCTCTTCTACGGCGGCATGGCGGGCGGCGTCCTGCTGATCAACCTCGCGCCGAACGGCTCCAACGCCAACCTCACCACGTATCTCTGGGGCTCGATCACCACGGTCTCGAGCTCGGACATCTGGGCGATCTGCGCGCTGGCCGCCTTCGTGATCGCGATCACACTGGGACTGCGGCGGCAGCTGTTCGCCGTCTGCCAGGACGAGGAGTTCGCGCGGGTCACCGGGCTGCCCGTACGGCTGCTGAACCTGCTGCTCGCCGTCACCGCCGCCGTCACGGTCACCGTGGCCATGCGGGTCGTCGGCCTGCTGCTCGTCAGCGCACTGATGGTGGTGCCGGTCGCCGCCGCCCAGCAGGCCACCCGCAGCTTCGCGATGACGCTCGCGGCCGCGGTCGGCATCGGCGTCGGCGTCAGCCTGACCGGGACCGCCTACTCCTTCTACGTGGACGTGCCGCCCGGGGCGAGCATCGTGGTGCTGGCCATCGCCGTATTCGCGGTGATCACCGCGCTCGTGGCGCCGCTGGCCAGGAAACGTGCGCGCAGGGCCGCGGCGGCCTTCGAGGAACAGTGCACCCTTGAGGTACCGGGCGCGGGCCCCTCGGGAGACGACGTCAAGGTGTAGCTCTTTGCCGCACCCGCGAACTGGCACAATGGCCAGCCGTAGGTGCGGACGGCGAGCAGAGGAGGCAACGGTGGCTACCGCGGGGAGCAGTGGGATGAGCACAGCCCCAGTGCGCGGCCGGTCGACCAGGCAGCGCGCCGCAGTGGCGGCCGCCCTCGACGAGGTGAACGAGTTCCGCAGTGCCCAGGAGCTGCACGACATGCTCAAGCACCGCGGCGACTCGGTCGGTCTGACCACCGTCTACCGCACCCTCCAGTCGCTCGCGGACGCCGGCGAGGTCGACGTCCTGCGCACCAGCGAGGGCGAGGCCGTCTACCGCCGCTGCAGCACCGACGACCACCACCACCATCTGGTGTGCCGCGGGTGCGGCAAGGCGGTCGAGGTGGAGGGCCCGGCCGTGGAGAAGTGGGCCGACCAGATCGCGGCGGACAACGGCTTCGTGGACGTCGCCCACACGATCGAGATCTTCGGGACATGCGGAACCTGCGCGGCGAAGGCCGCGCAGGCTTAGCGGGACCTTCGCCGCGCGCAGTTCTAGCGCGACCTTCTGCGTGCCGGGGAACCGGCCTGCCGTGCCACCACCGATGAGGCGCGGCGCGCCCGGGACGGGCGGCGCCTGCGGTTGCCGCCGTCGCCGGTCCGGCGGGGCTGCTCGACGACCGGAGCCGTGATGGTGACCGCGATGCCGGACGGATTCCTGGCGCCTGTGATGTCGGTGAGCTCCGTGTCACCGGAGTGCACCCGTACGACCTGAGGAGTGATCCCGGCGTCGGCCATGAGCCGGGTCACGTCGCGGCGCTGGTGCGGCAGGACCAGGGTGACGACCCTGCCGGACTCCCCGGCGCGGGCCGTACGGCCGCCGCGGTGGAGATAGTCCTTGTGGTCGCCGGGCGGGTCTATGTTGACCACGAGGTCGAGGTCGTCCACATGGATGCCCCGGGCGGCCACGTTGGTGGCGACCAGGGCTGTGACGTGCCCCTCCTTGAACTGGTCGAGGGTACGGGTGCGCCGGGACTGGGACTTGCCGCCGTGCAGCGCCGCTGCCCGTACGCCACTGGCCAGCAGCCGCCGGACGAGCCGGTCGGCGGCGTGCTTGGTGTCCAGGAACATGATCACTCGGCCGTCGCGGGCGGCGATCCGGGTGACGGTGGCGTGCTTGTCCTCGTCCGCGATGTGCAGAACGTGGTGCTCCATCGTGCTGATGGTGGCGGCGGACGGGTCGACCGAGTGGACGACCGGGTCCGTCAGGAAGCGGCGGACCAGCGCATCGACGTTCCGGTCGAGGGTCGCGGAGAAGAGCATCCGCTGGCCGTCGGCGGGCACCTGCCGGAGCAGGGCGGTGACCTGCGGCATGAAGCCCATGTCGGCCATCTGGTCGGCCTCGTCGAGCACCGTGATGCGCACCTGGTCCAGGCTGCAGTCGCCGCGCTCGATGAGATCCTTCAGCCGGCCGGGAGTGGCCACGACGACCTCGGAGCCCGTGCGGAGCTCCCCCGCCTGACGGCCGATCGACAGGCCGCCGACCACGGTGGCCATCCGGATCCGCAGCGATCGGGCGTACGGGTCGAGCGCCTGGGTGACCTGCTGGGCCAGCTCCCGGGTGGGAACCAGGACCAGGGCGAGCGGCCGGCGGGTCTGCGCGCGGCCTCCCGCCGTACGAGCGAGAAGCGCAAGCCCGAAGGCCAGTGTCTTGCCGGAGCCGGTGCGTCCGCGGCCCAGTACGTCCCGGCCGGCGAGCGCGTTCGGCAGGGTCGCGGCCTGGATCGGGAACGGCACGGTCACGCCTTGCCGGGTGAGCTCGGCCACCAGGGCCGGATCCATGTCCAGCTCGGCGAAGGAGCCGGCCGCGGGCAGCGCCGGGGTGGTTCCGGTCGGCAGAGCGAAATCACTCTGAGCGGGAGCGGCCCCGCGGCCACGAGCGGGTGCAGGGGATTGCGAACGGGCGTGGCGGGTGGTGCGGGCACGACGATTCAAAGGGAAGGAACCTTCCTCGGGACGACGGCGCGTACCGGGCAGGAAATCCGCGGCCTGGGAGCCGGTCGGAGAATCGCGGGAACGGGCCGGGAGATGGGAATACGTGGCACTTCAGCGAAATGTGCCCTTGGGTTTCGGCAAATGGCGCCATGGCACGGGCGAGGGCCCGCACCCATCAGGTGCGGGCCCTTGCTGTGTGGCGCGTCCAGGCTCAGGCAGGAACGACGTTCTCCGCCTGCGGGCCCTTCTGGCCCTGCGTGACGTCGAAGTTCACCTTCTGGCCTTCCTGGAGCTCGCGGAAGCCCTGGGTGGCGATGTTCGAGTAGTGGACGAAGACGTCGGCGCCGCCGCCGTCCTGCTCGATGAAGCCGAAGCCCTTTTCCGCGTTGAACCACTTGACGGTGCCGGTGGCCATATGAAATCTCCTTCATAGGGGAAGCAGTAACGGAACCCGCACTGTGCGGATTCCACGTCGCCGTATGTCCCCATCCGATGAGATCGGAAAAACAAAATGCGCCTGAAGGTCACATCCCGTCAGGCGCACACAAAGTTTCATGGGTACCAAAACTGCAACTAACAACAAGGTAGCACACTTCTTCGCGGGGTGGGGATATTCCGGATGGCCCCATTTGCTTCCCGCCCGGGCAGGACTGTGGGACGCTGAGCGGACCGACGTACGCCCGACGTACTCCCCCCTCCCCCTAGCTGAGGCACCATGCGCTGCATCATCGCCGGCTACCCCTTCGATCTGACCGCGAGCGAGGTGGAGCAGACGATGCGCGGCGTGAGGCCCGAGCCGATCACCGGTGCCTCCGTCCGTATCGGTCGCACCGTCTACCCGGTCAAGCAGGTCGGGGCGCTGGTCACCCGCCAGGACCGCCGCGACTTCACCGCCTTCGAGGTGACCCGGGCCATGAAGCGCCTGGGGTTCACCTGCCAGACGGCGCCCGCACCTGCTCCTCCCCCGGCCACCGCCCTCTGGGACGACACCGCCGGCGCGGACGTTTTGCCGGTCGTGCCGCCCGCGGCCTCGTGGCCGCCGGCGGGCCGGCCTCCGGCGACCGAACCGGGCAGGTGACGCAGCACCCTCGCTGCCCCTGAGCGCGGGTCACCGCTCCGGGATGTGCGTCGCCGTGCGCGGATTTCCCGTCAGGACATGCTGCCCTGGGATGCGTCGGTCTCGTTCGGCAGTGCGCCGCCGAAGCGGCGGTCCCGCGACGCGTACTCCAGGCACGCCCGCCACAGGTCGCGCCGGTCGAAATCCGGCCACAGCACGTCCTGGAAGACCATCTCGGCGTACGAGCTCTGCCAGATCAGGTAGTTGGACGTGCGCTGCTCGCCGCTCGGGCGCAGGAAGAGGTCCACGTCCGGCATGTCCGGGTAGTACAGGTACTTGGCGAAGGTCTTCTCGGTGACCTTCGAGGGGTCGAGCTTGCCGGACTTCACGTCGGCCGCGAGCTTGGCCGCCGCGTCCGCGATCTCCGCGCGCCCGCCGTAGTTGACGCAGAAGTACAGCGTCATCGCGTCGTTGCCCGTGGTCTGCTCCTGCGCGACCTGGAGCTCCTGGACGACCGACTTCCACAGCTTCGGCATCCGGCCCACCCAGCGGATACGGATGCCCAGCGCGTCCATCTCGTCGCGGCGCCGCCGGATGACGTCCCGGTTGAAGTTCATCAGGAAGCGCACCTCGTCCGGCGAGCGCTTCCAGTTCTCGGTCGAGAAGGCGTACAGGGAAAGGTTCTTGACGCCGAGCTCCAGGCAGCCCTTGAGGACGTCGAGGACGACTCCCTCGCCCACCTTGTGGCCCTCCGTGCGCGGCATGCCGCGCTCCTTCGCCCAGCGGCCGTTGCCGTCCATGACGATCGCCACATGGTTCGGGACCAGCTCGCCCGGGATCTTCGGTGGGCGCGCACCGGAGGGGTGCGGCTCGGGTGCCAGGTATTCGCGGCGGGTACGGCCCAGAATCCCGCGTCGTGCCATGCGGTTCACGTCTCCCATGTCATCGGCCCTGCGCTTCTACTTCTCGACATACCGGAGCGAGCGCAGGCCGCGCTCCAAGTGCCAGTGGAGGTACGCCGCCACGAGCCCGCTGCCCTCCCGTACGTGCCGCGCCTCGCACGCGTCCGCCGTCTCCCAGTCGCCGGTCAGCAGCGCACCGAGCAGCGTCAGCGACTCAGCCGAGGGTACGACGCTTCCCGGCATCCGGCACTCCGCGCAGACCACTCCGCCCGCGGCGACCGAGAAGAACCGGTTGGGGCCCGGCATGCCGCAGCGCGCGCAGGCGTCGAAGCTCGGCGCGTAGCCGTTGACGGCGAGGGAGCGCAGGAGGAAGGCGTCGAGGACGAGATGCGGGGCGTGCTCGCCGGCGGCGAGTGTGCGCAGCGCCCCGACCAGCAGCAGGTACTGCTGTACGGCGGGCTCGCCCTCATGGTCGGTGAACCGCTCGGCGGTCTCGAGCATGGCGGTGCCCGCGGTGTAGCGGGCGTAGTCGCTGACGATGCCGCCACCGTACGGAGCGATGGTCTCGCTCTGCGTGCACAGCGGCAGCCCGCGGCCGACGAGTTCGCTGCCGCGCGCGAAGAACTGCACGTCGACGTGGGAGAAAGGCTCGAGCCGCGCCCCGAACTTCGACTTGGTCCGGCGCACGCCGCGCGCCACGGCCCGTACGCGCCCATGACCGCGGGTGAGCAGCGTGATGATCCGGTCCGCCTCCCCCAGCTTCTGGGTGCGCAGCACGATGCCGTCGTCGCGGAACAGACTCATGCGGCCATTGTCCCGTACGGAAGGGGCGGCTCGGGCCGTCGGGGGCGAACCTGGGCCCCTCCGTACGCCACAGGCCCGTACGACTCCGGGACGGGCCTACGACGGCGTGCGGGCCGCGGCTGCCAGCAGGCGGTCGGTGTCCTCCGGGCCGATGAGGAGGGCGCGGCCGACGGCCGCCAGGGCCTGCCGCTCGGCCGGGCTGTACGGCCCGTCGGCGAGGGCGATCCGGGCGCCCTGCAGCAGAATGCCCTCGCGCCCGGCGGGTGCGAGGTGCGGGGCCAGGGGCTCGAGGGACTCGTGGAGTTCGATGGTGAGCGCGGTGCCGCCCTTCGCGCCGTCCTCGAAGCGGCACGGCAGGCGCCCGGTGTCGGCTGCCAGCGCTTCGACGAGCGCGAGCAGCTGCTCGCCCGTACAGTCCTCGAACCCGGCGCCGCGCACCGCGCCGACCGCGGCCTCGCGGACCGAACGGTCCTGCGCGCCGCCCGCCGCGAGGACGGCGAGGGCCACGGTGTGCACGGCGTCCCGGAGCATCCCGGAGAAGCGGTGGGTGGTCGGGTGGTCGAGCACGTCGGCGCCGAAGCGGCCGCGGCAGCAGGAGCATTCGACGACCGGGGCCGCGGATCCGCGCGGGAGGAGCGGGAGTCCGAGCACGGCGAGGCGGCGGCGGCCGGTGCGGCGGCGGTAGTTGCGGTCGCCCCCGCAGTCGGGGCAGAAGAACTCGCCGTCTCCGACCGTGCGCCAGGTCGTGCGCACTCCCCACACGCGCTGCATAGCGCACCTCCGGCGCGTAGGCCCAAGAGTTTCCCGACTCGTCCCGACACGGTCCGCTGCTGCTCGGTGACTCTTCGGCAACGGCGCCGTGTTGGAGGTGATGTTAACCACATCGATGATGTGCCGTCAGCACCCCCTGCCGAGGGAAACGGTCCCGGACCCGGGCCCGCAATTGCACAACCCCTGCCCGCCTGGGCGTTTTGCACCCGGGCGGGCAGGGGCTGAAAAAACGAGTCGGGCACTGCGGCCGCAACGGGGCGGCCGACGGACCCCGTCAGGCGCGAGCGGCTCGGTTGACCGCCGAGACGACCGCCTTCAGGGAGGCGCGGGTCGTGTTGGGGTCGATGCCGATGCCCCACAGGACCTTGCCGTCGATGGCGCACTCGATGTACGCGGCGGCGCGGGCGCTGGCCCCCTCGCTCATCGTGTGCTCCTGGTAGTCCAGCAGCCGGGCGTCGACGCCGATCGCCGCCAGCGCCTCGAAGAACGCGGAGATCGGACCGTTGCCGGTGCCGGCCAGGACCGTGTCCTGCCCGTCCACCACGGCCTCGACGGTCAGCGTGTCCGTGCCGTCCTTGTCGGTCGTGGTCTGCCCGGCCCGCAGCTGGATGCGGCCCCACGGGTTGTCTGGATTCGGCAGGTATTCGTCCTGGAAGACGTCCCAGATGTCCTTCGGCGTGACCTCGCCGCCCTCGGCGTCGGTCTTCGCCTGGATGATCTTCGAGAACTCGATCTGCATCCGGCGCGGCAGGTCCAGCTTGTGGTCGTTCTTCAGGACGTACGCGATACCGCCCTTGCCGGACTGGGAGTTGACGCGAATGACCGCCTCGTACGACCGGCCGACGTCCTTGGGGTCGATCGGCAGGTACGGCACGGCCCACTCGATGTCGTCGACCGTCTTGCCCTGCTCCGCCGCGTCGGCCTCCATCGACTCGAAGCCCTTCTTGATGGCGTCCTGGTGGGAGCCGGAGAAGGAGGTGTAGACCAGGTCGCCCGCGTAGGGGTGGCGCGGGTGGATGGTCATCTGGTTGCAGTACTCGGCAGTCCGGCGGATCTCGTCGATCTGCGAGAAGTCGATCTGCGGGTCGACGCCCTGGGAGAAGAGGTTCATGCCCAGCGTCACCAGGTCGACGTTGCCGGTCCGCTCGCCCTGCCCGAACAGGCAGCCCTCGATGCGGTCCGCGCCCGCCATGATGGCCAGCTCGGCGGCGGCCACGGCCGTACCGCGGTCGTTGTGCGGGTGCACGGACAGGCAGACGTGCTCACGCCGCGACAGGTTCCGCGACATCCACTCGAAGCGGTCGGCGTGCGTGCTCGGCGTCGAACGCTCCACGGTGGCGGGCAGGTTGAGGATGATCTCGCGGCCGTCCTCGGGCTGCCAGACGTCCATGACGCCCTCGCAGACCTCCAGCGCGAAGTCCAGCTCAGTGTCCGTGAAGATCTCCGGGCTGTACTGGTAGCCGAAGGCCGTCCGGTCGTCCAGCAGCTTCTCCGCGTACTCCATCACCAGCCGGGTGCCGTCGGTGGCGATGGCCTTGACCTGCTCGCGGGTGCCGCGGAAGACGACCCGGCGGAAGACCGGAGCGGTCGCGTTGTAGAGGTGGACCGTGGCCCGGTGAGCGCCCCGCAGCGACTCCACCGTGCGCTCGATCAGCTCCTCGCGGGCCTGGGTGAGGACGGAGATCGTCACGTCCTCCGGAATCGCACCCTCCTCGATGATCGAGCGGACGAAGTCGAAGTCCGTCTGGCCGGAGGAGGGGAAGCCGACCTCGATCTCCTTGTAGCCCATCCTCACCAGGAGGTCGAACATCGCGCGCTTGCGGGCGGGCGACATCGGGTCGATCAGCGCCTGGTTGCCGTCCCGCAGGTCGGTGGACAGCCAGCGGGGGGCCTTGGTGATGCGGTTGTCCGGCCAGGTGCGGTCGGGGATGTCCACGGCCTCGTACGGCGTGTACTTGTGGATCGGCATCCCGGACGGCTTCTGCGTGACACCGGCTGCCGTGATGGGGGTGGGTCGGCCTACGGAATTCGCGGATGCGGAATTCGGGGCGGTCGTCATGTGGGCTGGGCTCCTGTCGAATGGGCTTCGACGGCCGACGGGGCGGCGGTGGGCAACACCGGACTCCGCGGGGAGGGGGTCGGCCTACGACTACAGGCCCTCGCCGCGGCAGCTAAGGAGAAGCAGCCCGAAACGCATGATGCGCAGAAGCCTAACCGAGCTGCGCGGGTGAACCGAGTCCGTTTCAGTATGCAAGACGTGTCGGCGGTGACCACCGAAGAGTGATGAATCACTCCATTTCACTAACTGCCGTCGCCATGGGTGACAGGACCATGACCATGTGCCACATTGCGCAGCATGACTGCATATCTCATGCACGCCACCCAACCCGTCTTCTGCACGATCGTGCCGCCCCACCTCCTCGACCGGCTCGCCAGGTCGGGCGACCCGGCGCTCGCCGGGCCTGCCCGCCGCACCCTGGAGCGGGACGCCTCGCAGCGCACCCGCCGCCGGCTGACCACGGTTGCGGGCCCACTCGCCGCAGCCGCCCGGCGCGGCCCCTCCGACCGGCCTGAGCGGACCATCTGCGACGCGGAGCACCGCGAGGAGCTGCCGGGCCGCGAGGTGCGCCGCGAGGGCGACGAGCCGGTGCGGGACGCGACCGTCAACCGCGCCTACGCCGGGCTCGGCGCGACCTTCGAGCTCTACCTCAAGGAGTTCGCCCGCGACTCCATCGACGGCGAGGGGCTGCCGCTGGACGCGACCGTCCACTACGGCGAGGACTACGGCAACGCCTTCTGGGACGGCGAGCGGATGGTCTTCGGGGACGGTGACGGCGAGGTCTTCCTCGACTTCACGATTCCGGTGGATGTCATCGGCCACGAGCTGACCCACGGCGTCACGCAGTACACCGCCAATCTCGAGTACTTCGGCCAGTCGGGCGCGCTCAACGAGTCCGTGTCCGACGTCTTCGGCTCGCTGATCAAGCAGTACGCGCTCGGCCAGACCGCGGGCGAGGCGGACTGGCTGATCGGTGCCGGGCTGCTCGCCCCGCGCGTCAGCGGGGTGGCGCTGCGCTCGATGAAGGCCCCGGGGACGGCGTACGACGACGACGTCCTCGGCAAGGACCCGCAGCCCGCCACGATGGACGACTACGTCCGCACGAACAGCGACAACGGCGGGGTGCACATCAACTCGGGCATCCCGAACCACGCCTTCTACCTCGCCGCCCGGAGCCTGGGCGGGCACGCCTGGGAGCGGGCCGGGCAGATCTGGTACGACGTGCTGACCGGCGGCGAGCTGGCCGCGGACGCGGAGTTCGCCGACTTCGCCCGGCTCACCGTCGCCGCCGCGCGGGCCCGCTACGGCGAGGGCGAGGAGCAGGAGGCGCTGCTGAAGGCCTGGTCCCGGGTGGGCGTACCGGCGGCGCGGCGGATGGAGCCGCGGAATCCTGGGACGTAACCGGCCGAAGCGGGTACTGATGAACCCATGCGAATTCACGTGAGGCGCACTGGAGGGTTCGCGGGCATCGACCGCCACGCCGAGGTGGACACCTCGGGACGGCCCGACGCCCAGGAGTGGCGTGCCCTGGCCGAGCAGGCGGCCGCCGACGGCCGGGACACGCCCCCGGTCGGTGTGCCCGACGGCTTCAGCTACCAGATCACGATCGACGACCGCACCGTCTACTGCTCCGACCCGCGGCTCACCGAGCCGCAGCGGAAGCTGATCACGCGGGTGCTGAAGGAAGGCTCGTAGGCTCGGAGCGATCTCCGGCCCGGCCGGCGGGCTCAGAAGCCCGGCCGGCGAGGCTCAGAAGCCCAGCCTCCGCAGCTGCTTGGGGTCCCGCTGCCAGTCCTTGGCGACCTTCACGTGGAGGTCCAGGAAGACCGGGGTCCCGAGCAGGGCTTCGATGTGCTTGCGCGACGTGCTGCCCACCTCCTTCAGGCGGGCGCCCTTCGGGCCGATGACGATGCCCTTCTGGCTGGGCCGCTCGATGTAGAGGTTGGCGTGGACGTCCAGCAGCGGCCGGTCGGCGGGGCGGCCCTCGCGCGGCAGCATCTCCTCGACGACGACCGCGATCGAGTGCGGCAACTCGTCCCGTACGCCCTCCAGCGCGGCCTCGCGGATCAGCTCGGCGACCATGACCTGCTCGGGCTCGTCGGTGAGGTCGCCCTCCGGGTAGAGCGCGGGGCCCTCGGGCAGCAGCGGGACGAGCAGGTCCGCGAGCAGCCCGACCTGCCTGTCGCCTACGGCCGACACAGGCACGATCTCGGCCCACTCGACGCCCAGCTCCTTGCCGAGCCGGTCGACGGCGATGAGCTGCTCGGCGAGCCGGTCGGAGTCCACCAGGTCGGTCTTGGTGACGACCGCGACCTTGGGGGTCTTCCGGATTCCGGCGAGCTCGGTGGCGATGTACCGGTCGCCCGGGCCGATCTTCTGGTCCGCGGGGAGACAGCAACCGATGACGTCCACCTCGGCCCACGTCGTCCGTACGACGTCGTTGAGCCGCTCGCCGAGCAGCGTGCGGGGCTTGTGCAGTCCCGGGGTGTCGACGAGGACGAGTTGCGCGTCGGGGCGGTGCACGATGCCGCGGACGGTGTGCCGGGTGGTCTGCGGTCGCGTGGAGGTGATCGCCACCTTCGTCCCCACCAGGGCGTTGGTCAGGGTCGACTTGCCCGCGTTGGGGCGGCCGACGAAGCACGCGAAGCCCGCGCGGTGGGGGACCTGGGCGGGGGAGGAAGGTGCACTCATGGCGACCATTCTCCCCGATGCGGACGCCTCCTCCGTACGCATCGGAGGCCGCGGGCGGCCGAAATGGGCGTGGGAATTCAGGGGGCGCTGCGCCGGTGGAATTCCCCGGCGCTTTTCGATGGTGACGTTTCCGCAGGTCACAGCAGGTAGAGCATAGGCCAGTGACCTGCATTTAAACACCCCCTTGGGGAATTTCCTTCGGATGAGGTAAATGGGCTTGCTGCTATTGGGTTACTCATGGGAAGGCGCAACGCTGGAAACGTTTGCGCAAGCGAGCCGGAGCTCCCCGATCGCCAATTCCGCATTCGTCACATGGAAAGGAGGGAAAGACCATGCCGATCTCCGCTGTCGTCAATGATCCGGCCGAGGATGTCTTCGATCTGGACATCCGCGAAACCGCCGAGGTGACCCCGGACAACGCGCCTCACGCCACGGGGTTCGCCACGTTCTGCGGCACCTGCCTCTCGTGCCCGGCCACCTGTGGTGACACCTGCGCCACCTTCTGCGGCACCTGTCTCACCTGCCCGCAGTGCTAGCAGCGGGCAGCGGTCCCCAGTGACCGCGGTGGGGTGCCTTTCCGCTCCGCGGGGAGGCACCCCGCTCATACGGATCGACGCCCGACCCGAAATAGCGAGCACAGACTGCGAGGGCTTATGAGCACTGATTCCCTTTTCTCCTGTCCGGGTTCCGCGTTGCTGCGCGCGCCGGTTCACCCGGAATGGCGCGCCCGGGAAACGTGCGATATAGCCGCGGACGGTTCCCTGGCGGGCGGGGAAAAACTGGTCGACCGGATCCGCCGCCTCGCGGCGGATCCGCTGGTGCGCGAGGCGGTCGCGGTCTCGAGCCCGTCCCTGGCGCGCAGCCTGGACCTGATCGCCGGGGCCGGAGGCGGTGGCAGGGAGAGCGGTGACGGCGAGAGCGGCCGCGAGCTGCCGGACATGGCCGCACTGCGGCGCGCGGCGCGGGCACTGGCCCGCTACCGGCTGCGGATGGCGACCCGCTGCACGCCCTTCGGGCTGATGGCGGGTGTCGCGGCAGCCGAGTTCGTCGACGACCCGGCCGAGGTCAAGGTGCGGCTGGGGGAAGGCCACCGGCGCGCCGCCCGGCCCGACCGGAAGTGGCTGATGGGCCTGGTGACGGGATGGGAGGAGCGCCCCGAGGTGCTGCGGCAGCTGCGGGTGACGGTCAACAACCTCTGCTTCGTGCGCGGTGACCGGCTGGTCCTGCCGTATCTGCCCGACACCGCGGGAGGCGGCGGCGAGGGGCGGGCGGTCCACGAGGTGAGCGTGCGTCACACCGCCGCGGTGCGCGCCGTACGGGAAGCCGCCCGCGCTCCGGTGCCGTACGCCGAGTTGGAACGGCGGCTGTCGGCGGCCTTTCCGGCCGCACCCCGGGGCGCGGCCGCTGCCATGCTCGGGCGGCTGATCGGAAAGGAGATCCTCCTCACCGACCTGCGCCCGCCGCTGGAGGCGACCGATCCGCTCGCGTACGTCCTGAACCGGCTCGCGGACCTCCCGGACTCCTCCTCGCCGCCCGACCTCCCGCCGCTGCGGGACATCCGGCGGCGACTGTCCGACTACTGCGCCCGCCCCCTGGGAGATGGGCGCGCGGCCTGGCGCGAACTGACCGCCCGGATGGGCCGCTTGCGCGCCGGAGAGCAGCTCGTGCAGGTGGATCTGGCGGTCGACGCCGACGTACGGCTGCCGCGGACGGTGGCCGAGGAGGCCGAGCGGGCGGCCGGGCTGCTGTGGCGGCTGGGCCCCCGGGGGAGCGACCACGGTCCCCTGGCGGACTACCACGCGGACTTCCTGGAGCGGTACGGCAGCGACCGCCTCGTTCCGGTGAAGGAACTGCTCGACCCCGGCATCGGGCTGGGGGCACCGGCCGGCTATGTGCGCCCGCGCAGCAGCCGCTCCCCGCGTCCGGCCCACGGCCGGGACCCCGAGCGGGACGCGGTGCTGGCCGGGCTCGCCGAGGAGGCGGTCCTGGCCGGCGAGCCCGAAGTCGTACTGACCGACGACGCCGAGGACCCGGTGGTCTCCCGGCTCTCCCGCGACACGGGGGTCCCGCCCGGGTCGGTGGAGCTGTTCACCCAGCTGCTGGCCGACTCGCCCACGGCGCTGCAGGAAGGGCGGTTCCGCCTGGTCGTGGTCGGCGGGGCCGCGCAGGCGGGCGCGGTCTCCGGCCGGTTCGCCCATCTGCTGCCCGAGGGCGCCCGAGCCGCGCTGGACGCGCTGGCGCGCACCATCGGCACGCGCTCGCCCGGAGCGGCGCGGGCGCAGCTGACGTTCCCGTCCCCCAACTCGCGCAGCGGCAATGTGGCCCAGGTGCCCCGGCTGCTGGAGCGCCTGATTCCGGTCGCCGTCTTCGCCGACCGCGACGACCCGCACACCCTCGACGTGGACAGCCTGCTGGTGGGCGCCGACCCGCACCGGCTGTTCGTCGTGGACCGCGCCACCGGCCGGGAGGTGGTGCCCACGGTGTTCCACATGCTCACCACGCAGTGGAACGCACCGAACGTCGCCCGCTTCCTGCGCGAGGTCTCCGCCACGGGCGAGCGTGCCTGGAGGCTGTGGGACTGGGGCGCGGCCGAGGCACTGCCGTACCTTCCGCGGGTGCGCTACGGGCGTACCGTGCTCGCCCCCGCCCGGTGGCGGCCCGCTCCCGAAGTCCTCGACCAGGAGGCCCCGTTCGGCCGGTGGGCGGCCGCCGTGCGCGCCTGGCGGGACCGATGGAGGGTGCCGCGCCGGCTGTGCACCGGATACGCCGACCACCGGCTGGAACTGGACCTCGGCGACGAGGAGCATCTGCGGCTGCTGCGCCACGAGCTGGGGCGCCACCCGGAGGCCCTGCTGTACGAGGCGCTGGTGACGGGGGAGGACGAGGCGGGGGAAGGCGAGTGGGGCTGGCTCACCGGTCCGGGCGGCGCGCACCGGAACGAACTGGTCATCCCCCTGGTGGCGCGGCGCACCGGCACCGCTGACGTGCCGCGCTCCGCACCAGCCGTGCCGCGCTCCGCGCCGGTCGAGCACCCGCCCGGCGGCGAGTGGCTGTACGCGTCGGTGTACTGCGCGAAAGAGCGCCAGACGGACCTCCTGGCGACCGAAGTGCCCCCGCTGATCGAGGAGTTGCCTTCGGGCGTCGACCGCTGGTTCTTCCTCCGGTACCGGGACGAGGACGACCATCTGCGATTCCGCTTCCACGGGCCGCCCGCCACGCTCGCCGGCGAGGTCCTGCCGCGCCTGCACGACTGGATGGCCCGGCTGCGCAGGCAGGGCCTGGCGTGGCGGCTCACCCTGGACACCTATGTCCCGGAGTGGGAGCGGTACGGCGGCCCGGAAGCCATGGAAGCCGCCGAGCGCGCGTTCCACGCCGACAGCGTCGCCGTCATCCGGCAGCTCGGACTGCGGCAGGGCGGACAGCTCACAGTCGACCCCCTGCTGCTCGTGGCGGCGGGCTACGTCGATCTCGCCCGTACGTTCTGGTACCCGCAGGACGCGAGCGGGGGCGCGGAGCCCGCGTGGGCGAGCTGGCTGCTGGAGGCGTTCCCCAAGGGCGAGGCACACGCGGCGTTCAAGGGCGTGCGCCGGGACGCCGTACGCCTCATCGACCCCTACGGCGGCTGGGAGGCGCTGTGCGAGCAGCCCGGCGGCGCGTCCCTGCGGCAGGCGTGGGACCACCGGGCCCGGGCCTTCGCCGACTACGGGCGGCTCCTGTACGAGCTGGGGCCGCGGGCCTGGACGTCGCCGCAGGACGTCCTGCCCTCGCTCTTCCACATGCACCACAACCGCCTCATCGGGGCGGACCGGGACGGGGAACGGGCCTCCTGCGCGGTGGCCCGGGGCGCTGTCCAGGCCCACCGGGACCGCCGCAGGTGGGCGCCGTGACGGCCGCGCCGCGGCGTCCGGCGCGCCGTTCCCCGGCCCCACCGTCGTCCGCCGTCCGGAAACGGGCCGGGCAGGTCGTGACCGCCCTGACCGAGCACCTCGCGGGACCCGACCGGGTCGCGGCGGTGGCGACCGCCCCCGGGAACGTCGACCACCTCCCGGACGGCCCGGTACGCGTCCCGTGGGCCCCGCTGTCGCTCGCGGAGGGACACCCCGGTGTGGCCCTGCTCTTCGCGGAGCTGTCCCGCTCCGTTCCCCGGCACCGCACCACCGCGCACGCGCACCTGTCGACCGCCGCCCAGGCCACGGCCGCGCCGACCTCCGGCGGGCTGTTCGACGGCGCGGCCCCGCTGGCGTTCGCGGCCTGGGCGGCGCGGCACGGACCGGGTGACTACGCGACCCTGCTGGACCGCCTCGACGACCGCGTGACGGCACAAGTGGAGCGCCTGCTCGCGGCCGAGGAGGAGCGCCTGCGAGCGGGCCGGGCCGGAGCGCCCATGCACGCCTACGACGTGATCAGCGGGGCGACCGGCCTCGGCCGCTATCTGCTCCTGCGCCGGCCCCGCCACCAGGAGCTGCTGGCCCGCGTCCTGTCCTATCTGGTCCGGCTGACCGAACCGGTCAGCGCCCACGGCCACACCGTTCCCGGCTGGTGGGTGCGCGGAGGCCCGGCGACCGCCGCCGACGACGACCCCGACTACCCCCGCGGGCACTTCAACCTCGGCCTGGCGCACGGCATCCCCGGGCCGATGGCGCTCCTCGCGCTCGCCCGGGAGGCGGGCGTACGCGTCCCCGGCCAGGACGAGGCCATCACCCGCGTCTGTGCATGGCTGCTCAACTGGCGGACGGCCGGAGGGCGGTGGCCGTGGGTGATCCCCTTCGATTGGCATATGAAGGCCGGTGACCGGACGGCTCCGCTGCCGCCCGGGCGCACCGCCTGGTGTTACGGCACCCCGGGCGTCGCATGGGCGGTGTACCTCGCGGGGCGTGCCCTGTCCCGTACCGGCTGGCAGCGGACCGCCGTCGACGCACTCGCCGCCGACCTCGACGACGTCCGGGGACTCTTCGACTCCTCCCTGTGCCACGGCCGGACCGGAGTGCTGCTCATCACCTGGCGGATGGCGCGCGACAGCGGCGACAGCCGCCTCACCGCGCAGCTGCCGCACCTCGCCGCCCCGGTCATCGACGCCTACGACCCGCAACTCCCGTTCGGATACCGGTACTCGGCCCCGACCATGCGGGTCGCCGGTGACCGGGCCGGTTTCCTCGAAGGCGCGGCCGGGATCGCCCTGGCCCTGCACACGTACGCGACGGACAGCGAGCCGGACACCCCCTGGGATGCGGCTCTCCTGCTCAGCTGAACCGAGAAGGGGATGTGGTGACGGGATGAGGTTTCCGGGTCTCGGCCGGACGGCCGGAGCGCGCAAGGGCTCCACCGAGGCGGGCGCATGCGGGAGCGAGGCGCTGCTCTTCGGCGGCCGCCTGCGCTGGGATCTCGGGTTCAGCCGCCACGAACTGGCGTCGCTGAACCTGTCGTTCACCGCGATGGCGCGCCGGCTGCCGCAGGTGCTCGCCGAGAGCGTTCGCCTGGCCTGGGCGGCCGACCGGGCCGCGCTGCTGATGGTCGCCGTGGCCGCGCTGGGGAAGGCCGCCGCCCAGGCCACGGGGCTGCTGGCGACGAACAAGGTGCTGGTCGCCCTGTTCGCGGGCGGTCCGACGCCCGGGAAGGTGGCGGCCGCCACCCCCTCCCTGATGGTCCTCGGCGCCGTCGCGGGCTTCGCCGCCCTCATGCAGTCGCTCTCCACGGCCGCCACGGGGCGGCTCGAGCCGAAGGTGGAGCGCGTGGCGACGCTCAGGTTTCTGCACCACGCCGCGCGCGTGGAGCTGGCGGCGATCGAGGACGCGGGGTTCCACCGGCTTCTCGACGCCGCCCAGCACGCCACGGCCTCGGCCCGCCGCATGATCGGCTACTGCGTCGGCGTGATCGACGCCGTGGCGGTCCTGATCGCCGCCGCCGGGGTGCTCACGGTCCTGAACCCCGTACTGCTCCCGCTGCTGGGCCTGATCGCGGTGCCCCGGGGGTGGGCCGCGGTGCGCACCGCGCGCCGCCGGTACGAGTCGGTGCAGGCCTGGCTGGAGCACTCCCGGGCCAGCCATCTGCTCGCCGGTCTGTTCACCCAGCAGGAGGCGGCCCAGGAGGTGCGGGTGCACGGTGCGGGCGCGTTCCTGCTGGAGCACTACGCGGGCATGGCCGTGGCCGCCGAGGCCGAGCAGACCCGCCTGGCCGGCAAGCAGGCCCGGACCGATCTGGCGGCGTCGGCCCTGTCCGGTCTGGCCACCGCCGGGACGTACGCCGTACTGGGCCTGCTGCTGATCGGCGGAGGGCTGCCGCTCGCCGTCGCCGGCACCGCCGTGATCGCGATCCGGACCACCACCGGCAACCTCTCCGCGCTGGTGCTCCAGGTCAACCACCTGTACGAGGAGGGGCTGTTCCTGAAGGATCTGGATACCTTGCACACCGAGGCCGACCGGCGGGCCATCCCGGCGGGAGGCGCCGGCGTCCCCCGGGAGCCGGAGGTGGTCCGGGTGGAGAAGGCCGGCTTCAGCTACCCGGGCCGCACGGAACCGGCGCTGCACGGCGTCAGCCTGACCCTGCGGCGCGGCCAGGTGGTGGCCCTGGTCGGCGAGAACGGCTCGGGCAAGACCACGCTGGCCAAACTGATCGCCGGGCTCTACGAACCGGACACCGGCCGCATCACCTGGGACGGTGTCGACGCCAGGGAGCTCGACCGCCGTCAGCTCTTCGACCGCGTCGCCCTGGTCACCCAGGACTTCCAGCGCTGGCCGTTCACGGCGAGGGCCAACGTCGTCATCGGCCGCCCGGACAGCCCCCTGGACGAACACGCCCTGGACCGCGCCGCCGACTACGCCGGCGTCCGCCGGATCGTCGGCTCCCTGCCCAAGGGCTGGGACAGCCTGGTCCACCGCGCCTTCACCGGCGGCGTGCAGCTCTCCGGCGGCCAGTGGCAGCGGCTCGGCCTCGCCCGCGCCCACTACCGGTCCGCGCCCCTGCTGATCTGCGACGAGCCCACCGCGGCCCTGGACCCCAGAGCCGAGATCGAGGCGTTCGACAAGATCCGCGCCCTGGCGGCGCAGGGCCACACCGTCGTCCTCATCACCCACCGGCTCGCCTCGGTCCGGCACGCCGACCACATCTACGTACTCGACCGCGGACATCTCATCGAGGAGGGCACTCACCCCGAACTCCTGGACCGCGAGGGGCACTTCGCCCGTCTGTACCGCCTCCAGGCCGCGCAGTACGCCAGCGGCCCGGACGGGCAGGGCGACCGGGCCGCGGACGGGCTCAGCCCGCGGTGACGGAGGCGCGGAGGGTGCCGTCGGGGGCGGCGAGGAGGACGGGCGTGTCCGGGCCGCCCAGATCGCGTACGGCGGCGCGGTCGGCGTCGGCGGCAGCCGGCTCATCGGTGACGACGGCCGCGGCCTCCAGGGACGTGGCGCCACTGGCCACGGCCATCGCGACAGCGGTCTGCAGCGCGCTGAGCTTGAGCGACGCGAGATCGACGGTCCCGGCGACGTAGGTCCTGCCGGTCTCGTCCCGTACGGCCGCGCCCTCGGGCACGGCGTTCCGCGCCCGCGCGGAGCGGGCCAGCGTGATGATCTTGCGGTCTTCGGGGTCCAGGGCATCGCTGTCGGTCATGGGGCGATCATAGAGAGCCGACCACCCGGCCCGGCGTACGCCCCCGGACCCCTGAGGACTGGGGCGGAGCCCCAGTCCCGGGCCACCTCGGCGGCGGAATTCTCCAGATCCGCGGGGTTACGGCGCCACCACGCCGTCGCCCGCCTCCATGGAGCGGACCGGCTCCACCAGCACCGTGACAATCCGGTTCCGGCGGCCCGCAGGGGACTCCGCGGTCAGGCGCAGGGCCTTGAGCGCCGGGCCGGTGGGGTTGCTCCCCCAGCTACCGCTGGGGGTGCCCCCACCGGCCGAGCCGGAGGGAGCCTCCTCCGAGAGGTCCACCTCGGCCGTCGCGCCCGCGATCGGCACCCGCCCGAGGGACTTGGCGAGCAGCCCGCCGACCGTCTCCACGTCCTCGTCGTCCAGCTCGAGGCCGTACAGGTCGCCCAGGTCGCCGATGTCGAGCCGGGCCGTGACGCGGTACCGCTCCTCCCCCAGCTCCTCCACCGGCGGCAGCTCGCGGTCGTACTCGTCGGTGATCTCGCCGACGATCTCCTCGAGGATGTCCTCGATGGTGACGATGCCGGCCGTCCCGCCGTACTCGTCGATGACGACCGCGACGTGGTTGCGCTCCTTCTGCATCTCGCGCAGCAGGTCGCCCGCGTTCTTGGTGTCGGGCACGAAGGTGGCGGGCCGCATCGCGGTGGAGACCAGGTCGCTCTCGGCCTCCCGGTTGATGTGCGTCTTCCGGGCCAGGTCCTTGAGGTAGACGATGCCGACGATGTCGTCCTCGCTCTCGCCGGTCACCGGTATGCGGGAGAAGCCGGAGCGCAGGGCGAGGGTGAGGGCCTGGCGGATGGTCTTGGCGCGCTCGATGACGACGAGGTCGGTGCGCGGCACCATCACCTCGCGGACGAGGGTGTCACCCAGCTCGAAGACCGAGTGCACCATGCGGCGCTCCTCGTCCTCGATGAGCTGCTCCGACTCCGCCAGGTCGACCAGGGCGCGCAGCTCGGCCTCCGAGGCGAAGGGGCCCTTGCGGAAGCCCTTGCCGGGGGTGAAGGCGTTGCCGAGGAGGATCAGCAGCTGCGGGATCGGGCCCATGACGCGGGCGAGCGGCAGCAGGACGTACGCCGCGGCGGTGGCGGTGTTCAGCGGGTGCTGGCGGCCGATGGTGCGCGGCGAGACGCCGACGGCGACGTAGGAGACGAGGATCATCACGCCGAGCGCGACGGCCAGCGCCTCCCAGGTCTGATCGAACTCCCGCAGGCAGGCGTAGGTGACGAAGACGCCCGCCCCCATCTCGCAGGCGACCCGGACCAGCAGCGCCACATTGAGATAGCGGGTCGGGTCGCCGGCGACGGCGAGCAGCCGGGCGCTGCCGCGCCGCCCGGAGCGCACGGCCTCCTCGGCGCGGAAGCGGGTCGTACGGGCCAGGCCCGCCTCGGCGCAGGCGGCGAGCCAGGCGATCACGACCAGCAGCACGGCCGCCGCGATGAACTGCCCGGTCATCGTGTCCGTCCCGTCATCGGGTGGTGGGCGCCGGGGAGGGCCCCGCGACGCCGCGCTCGGTGCGCCAGCCGTCGATGATGGCCTTCTGCAGACCGAACATCTCGGCCCGCTCGCCGGGCTCCTCGTGGTCGTAACCGAGCAGGTGCAGGACGCCGTGCACGGTGAGGAGCTGGAGCTCCTCGTCCATCGAGTGCTGCGTCGGCGCCTCCTCACCCTGCTTCCGCGCCACTTCGGGGCACAGCACGATGTCGCCGAGGAGCCCCTGCGGGGGCTCCTCGTCGTCCTTCGCGGGCGGGCGCAGCTCGTCCATCGGGAAGGACATGACATCCGTGGGCCCCGGCAGGTCCATCCACTGGATGTGGAGCTGCTCCATGGCGGCGGCGTCGACGACGATCACCGAGAGCTCGGAGAGCGGGTGGATCCGCATCCGCGCGAGGGCGTAGCGGGCGACGTCCAGGATCGCCTGCTCGTTGATGTCCGTGCCGGACTCGTTGTTGACGTCGATCGACATTGCGCTGTGTCTGGCTCTTTCGGTGATGTCACTGCCCGTTGCGGCTGTCGTACTGCTCGTACGCGTCGACAATACGGCCGACCAGCTTGTGCCGGACCACATCGGTGCTGTTGAGGATCGAGAAGTGGACGTCCTCGACGCCGTCGAGGATCTCCCGCACCTGGCGCAGGCCGCTCTTCGTGCCGCCCGGCAGGTCGACCTGGGTGACGTCACCCGTGATCACGATCTTGGAGTCGAAGCCGAGCCGGGTGAGGAACATCTTCATCTGCTCGGGGTTCGTGTTCTGCGCCTCGTCGAGGATGATGAACGCGTCGTTGAGCGTCCGGCCGCGCATGTACGCCAGCGGGGCCACCTCGATCGTCCCGGCCGCCATCAGCCGCGGGATCGAGTCGGGGTCCAGCATGTCGTGGAGCGCGTCGTAGAGCGGGCGCAGATACGGGTCGATCTTCTCGTAGAGCGTGCCGGGCAGGAAGCCGAGCCGCTCGCCCGCCTCGACCGCGGGACGGGTCAGGATGATCCGGTTGACCTGCTTGGACTGCAGGGCCTGGACCGCCTTCGCCATGGCGAGATAGGTCTTGCCGGTGCCCGCGGGGCCGATGCCGAAGACCACCGTGTGCTTGTCGATGGCGTCGACGTACCGCTTCTGGTTGAGGGTCTTGGGGCGGATCGTGCGGCCGCGGCTGGAGAGGATGTTCTGGGTGAGCACCTCGGAGGGGGTCTCGGCCGCTCCCGCCGCGCTGGCCTCCTCGCGCAGCATGGCGATCGAGCGTTCCACCGCGTCCTCCGACATCGGCTGCCCGGTGCGGAGCACCAGCATCATCTCGTCGAACAGACGCTGGACCAGCGCGACTTCCTTGGAGTCCCCCGTCACGCTGATCTCGTTGCCGCGCACGTGGATGTCGGTCGACGGGAACTCCTTCTCGATCACGCGCAGAAGAGAGTCACCGGACCCCAGAACCATCACCATGGGGTGCTTGGGCGAGACGGTGAAGTGGGCGGTTGCCTGCGAACGTGTGGGTGTCTGAGTCATGGGCCGGCTCTCTGGCCTGCTGACCCCGCCTTCTGTGTGCTCGACGTGCCGCACGCCGGTCCGTACGGCCCCTTGATACTCCCAGACTACGACGGAGCACCGACAACACCCGAGGGCTTTTCACCGTCCGGCTCCGGCGGTCACCGTCCGGCTCCGGCGGTCACCGTCCGGCTTCGGCGGTCACCGTCCGGTTCCGGCGTTGCCCGGCTCTGGCTCAGCGCTGCCGGAACCCGATCGTGGGGACAGCGCGGCGCAGCGGGAGGGGGCGGGCGGCCGCGGGCAGCAGGTCGTCGAGGAACCCGTAGTGGCGCAGGGCGGCCACCTGGTCGTCGTAGGACTTCGCGTGCTGCCACCAGGCCGCGATCTCGACCCAGCCGGGGGCGGAGAGCGAGCCGCCGAACTCCTGGACGGACAGGGCGGCGGTCAGGCCCGCGAAGGCGAGCCGGTCGGCGAGCGGCCAGCCCGCCAGCGTGCCGGTGACGAAGCCCGCCATGAAGACGTCCCCGGCGCCGGTCGTGTCGAGCGCCTCGACCGCGATGGCGGGCACGGCGGCGGTCTCGCCGGTGCCGCCGTCGACGGCGTACGCGCCCTCGGCGCCCAGCGTCACCACGGCCAGCGGCACCTTGTCGGCGAGCGCGCGGGCGGCGGCGCGCGGGCTGTCGGTGCGGGTGTACCGCATCGCCTCCTCGGCGTTGGGGAGGAAGGCTTCGCAGCGCCCGAGGTCGGCGAGCGCCGACAGCTCCCAGCGGCCCGTGTCGTCCCAGCCGACGTCCGCGAAGATCCGGCTGCCGCGGCCCGCGGCGGACGCGATCCAGTCCTCCTGGCGGCCGGGGGCCAGCGAGGCGACGCAGGCGCGGGACGGGGGCGGGCAGTCGGGGGCGGGGTCGGGCGGGGGCGCCTCGTGGCCGTGCGAGACCATCGTGCGCTCGCCCTCGTACGCCATGGAGACGGTGACCGGGGAGTGCCATCCGGGCACGCGGTGCGACTGGGACAGGTCGATGCCTTCGCCGTTCTCGAGGCTGTCCCAGCAGTAGTCGCCATAGACGTCGTCGCCGAAGGCGGCGGCGAGCGAGGTGCGCAGGCCGAGCCGGGCCAGAGCGGTGGCCATGTTGGCGACCCCGCCGGGGCTCGAGCCCATGCCCTGCGCCCAGGACTCGGTGCCGCGGACGGGGGCGCTGTCGAGTCCGGTGAAGATGATGTCCAGGAAGACGGTGCCGGTGAGATAGACGTCGACGGGCGGATCGGCGGGCGTGCGGAGGGGGGCGAGCGGGTCCACGAGGTGGCTGCTCGCAGCGGGGACGCTCTCCGCTCCGGCCGCCGGGCGGGGCGGCCTGATTCTGTCGCTTCCCTTCACGCTCCGCTCCTCGGCTCGACGGCGATGGGTGGGGGGTGGGGCTACGGCTGGACGACGGCTGGGTGATGGCTGCGCGATCGCTGGGTTCACGGCCGGGTGATGGTCGGCTGTTGGCCGAGCGATCAGTGCAGGTCGATCCCCTGTGACCCATCGTATGGACCGGGTCGGACATGGGCCGGGTCAGCGGATGCCGTGCTCGCGCCAGAAGGGGCCGAGGTCCTTGTGCGCGACGGCCTCCGCGGCGCGCTGGAAGGTGGCGGTGGTGGACACGCCGTACCAGCGGTCGCGGGCGTAGTTCCGCAGCAGCCGGGCCATCGCGGGGCCGCCGATCTCCCGCTCCAGGTCGTGCAGCGCGCATGAACCGCCCTCGTAGACGGCGGCCTTCCACGCACCGCCGCCCCGCGCCGCCCAGTGGCCCATGGAGCGGGCCGCGTCCGCGGCCGGCCGGCAGCCGGGGCGGTGGTCGCCGCGGAAGACGTCCTCGGCGTAGACGGCGAAGGCCTCGTCCAGCCAGGGCGAGCCGAACTGGTCGTTGCCGATGATGCCGTACCACCACTGGTGTGCCACCTCGTGCACCGTCGCGCTGCCCGCCGCGCCCGGGTTGAGCGAGCCCGGGTTGAGCGAGCCCGCGTTGAGCAGGACGAGCCCGGGGTACTCCATGTCGCCCCCGGTGGCGTCGAATCCGTCGTGCAGGACGAGATCCACCTCGCCGTACGGATAGCGGCCGAAGCGCGCACCGAAGTCGTCGACGGCCTCGGCGGCGACGCGCCGTGCCGCGTCGGCGGCCGGGGCCGGAGTGGCGGCGGTGCGGTAGGCGGTGATCCGGATTCCGGAGGGTGAGAGGGCGGTTGCCGTGCGGAAGGGGCCCGCGGCGAAGGCGAAGTCGCGGGCCTGGCGCGCGGTGGCGGTGGTAACGGTCCGGCCGCCGGGCTCTCCGCGGCGTGTGGTGGCGGTGCCGGTCGTGGGCACGTTCAGGGCCGAGGGGTGGTCGAGCCGTACCCGGAAGTCGGCGGCGAGAGTGTAGTAGCTCTCGCCGAAACCGACGTCGGGGTCGAGGTGCCAGCCGTGTGTGGCGTCCCGTACGGCCAGCACGGGCAGGGCGTTGCCCAGGAAGCGATACGGGCCGTGCCGGCCGAAGCGCTCGGCCCGGTCGGGCACGGTGACCGCCAGATCGAATCCGACGGTGCCACGGGCGCCGTGCGGGAGCGGCTCCGGCAGGTCGACGCGGAGGGCGGTGCAGCCGGCGGACAGCCCGCGGGCGGTGCCGCCCTCGACGCGCGTGACCTGCACGGGGGTTGTCCTGCCTGCCGGGCCGCAGCCGTCCCAGGCGTTGCCCCAGAGCCGCAGATACACCTCGCGCAGGGGCGTGCCTCCGGTGTTGGTGAACGACACGGTCTGTCGTCCGGTCCATCGGGTGGCTGTGGCGTCGGCGCGCAGGCGGATGTCGTACGCGAGGTGGGCGGGCCCGGCGTCGGTGCGGGCGGTGGCCGCGGCGGGCACCGGCCGGGCAGCCCGCTCGGCGAGCCCGGCACCGGGTACGGCCAGCAGCGCTGCGAGCGCCGCGGCCAGCATGCTGATGCGGACGGTCGGCCTCATTGCGCCCCGCTCCCCGCCGGTGCGGCAACGCCCTCCGGGCGCGCCTTTCCAGGCTACGGCGGCCCGCCCGCCACCGCCTGATGAAGCTGTGGGCATTCGTTCCGCGGGGCGATGGGGGTACTCCCATGCCGTTCAGGCTATGGGGGAGGGTGGGCACAGCGACCCGCACCCGGCAACGGCGCGCACCCCCGCCGAGGGGTTGCCGTTTCGTACGCGGCCGCGGGCCGGTGGCCGGTTTGTGCCCACCCGTACCCCCATCGCCCCGCGGAACGAATGCCCACAACCGGCCGAGGTTAGCGGCGCTTCGGCATCGGGATGCGGTCCAGGTCGCGGGCGATCGTCAGCTCGCCCTCGTAGCCCGCCGCGCGGGCCTGCCGTTCGAACTCGGCGGGCTCCGAGTAGCGCTGCGAGAAGTGCGTCAGCACCAGATGCCGTACGCCCGACTCCGCTGCGGCGCGGCCCGCCTGGCCTGCCGTCAGGTGCCCGTATTCCTCCGCGAGTTCCACCGCGTCGTCGAGAAACGTCGACTCGATGACGAGCATGTCGCAGCCCTCGGCGAGCGCGTACACGCCGTCGCACATGCGGGTGTCCATGACGAACGCGAAGCGCTGCCCCCGCCGTACCTCGCTGACCTGCTCGACGGTGACCGTGCCGTGCTCGGCGGTGGCGAGCGCGCCGTCGTGCTGCAGGCGCCCGATGTCCGGCCCTGCGATCCCGTACGCCGCCAGCAGCTCCGGCAGCATGCGGCGGCCGTCCGGCTCGGTGAGGCGGTAGCCGAAGGCCTCCACGGGATGCGAGAGCTTGTGGGCCTCCAGCGTGAACCGGGGCTGGGACGCGAGCACTCCGCCGTCGCCCGAGACGGCCTGCTCGATCAGACGGACCTTCTCGCGGTACGCGGTGGCGTAGCGCAGCCGCCCGAAGAAGCGCTCGCCGCTCGCCGGGTAGTGAGCGGTGACCGGGTGCGGCACCCGGTCGAGGTTGATGCGCTGGATGACCCCGGCCAGGCCCAGCGAGTGGTCGCCGTGGAAGTGCGTGACGCAGATCCGGTTGATGTCGTGGGCCGCCACGCCCGCGAGCAGCATCTGCCGCTGGGTGCCCTCGCCGGGGTCGAAGAGGATGCCCTCGCCGTCCCAGCGCAGCAGATAGCCGTTGTGGTTCCGGTGCCGGGTGGGCACCTGGCTGGCTGTGCCGAGGACGACGAGTTCGCGGGCGGACAACGGGAGCTCTTTTCCCGCCCTATCCCGGGGGCCAGTTGAAGCCGCGGCCGCCGAGGACGTGCGCATGGGCGTGCCAGACCGTCTGGCCCGCGCCGCTGCCGGTGTTGAACACGATGCGGTAGCCGGTCCCGTCGACCTTGTCCTCGGCCGCGACCTCGCCCGCCTCGCGCAGCACGTCCGCCGTGAGCTGCGGGTCGGCGGCCGCGAGGGTGGCGGCGTCCCGGTAGTGGGCCTTGGGGACGACGAGGACGTGCGTGGGCGCCTGGGGGTTGATGTCGCGGAACGCGAGGGTGGTGTCGGTTTCGCGCACGACGTCAGCCGGGACCTCCCCCACGACGATCTTGCAGAACAGGCAGTCGTCCTGCCGCTCTCCGGCCATGCCCGGGCCTCCTTCGCGCGGATCATTCGCGCAGGTGATCAAATGCAGCCGATCATTACGGACCGCATGCTATCGGCCCGTACCTCCCGTACTTCAATCCTTGGGCCTGCGCCGCCGGAGCGCCGCCCGGCAGCCCCAGTACGCCAGGACCACCAGCCAGACGGACGGCGCGACGGTCGTGCCCATGAAGCCCGGGTTCGTCCACGGCACGGCCACGACCAGCACCGAGATCACCGCCACCACCCCGATCGCGCAGGCCAGCACGGCGACGGGCGCGCAGTGCCGGGCCAGCGAGAGCAGCGGGGCCCGCAGCCGCTCCGGGATCCTGGACCGTACGCGCCACGCCCAGGCCGCCCACAGCGCGGCGATCACGGCGAGCGCTCCGAGGCGGGGACCGAGCTCTCCGGGCTGCGGCGGAGTGCCCTGGCCCGCGCCGGACGAGGCGGCGCCGATCATCCCGGCGAACAGGCCGAGCGCGGCGATCCAGCGGGCCTTGGCGACCGCGCCGAAGACCATGACCTCCAGGTTGTGGCGGGCGGTGCGGTCCTCGAGGTCGACGGCTGCGACGTCGGCGAAGCCCTCGAGCGCCAGGCTCCAGCGGCTGCGGCGGCCCAGGCGCCGGTTCATGTGCAGGACGGAGAGATTGTTGCGGGCGTAGGTGTTCTCCGGGTCGAGCCGCAGCGCCTCGCGGTAGGCCTGCTCCGCGACCGGGTAGTTGCGCAGCGTCTGGGCGGTCATGCCGATCATGTAGTGCGCGCGGGACTCCTCGGGCTCGAGGTGGACGACGTGGCGGGCGACCTCGTACGCCTCGCCCGCGCGGCCCTGGCGCAACAGCGTGCTGGCGAGGACGAGATGGCCGCCCCAGTAGCCGGGCTCGGCGCGCACGGCCTCGTGCGCGGCGGCGGCCGCCTCCTCGTACCGGCCGAGGTCGCTCAGCGCGGCCGCCCGCGTCTGCCAGACCCTCGCCTGCGAGGGGTCGGCGGCCAGCGACTCGTCCGCGGCCCGCAGCGCCCCCTCGTTGTCGTCGAGGAGGGAGCGGCAGCGGGCCAGCTCGGCCCAGGCGGCGGCGCTGCCGGGGTCGTCGGCGAGGTACTGGACGAGCAGCGCGGCCGCCTGCTCGTACCGGCCCAGGTCGGCGAGGGCCTGGGCGCGGCGCAGGGTTTCGACGGCCGCGGCGGTCACCGGCGCCTGCCGTGGTTTCGCACGGCTGCTGTCACGGACGTCACAGCTTCCTCTTGCGCTTGAGATACGCGAGCAGGTCGTCGTACGTGCCGCCCTCGTTGCCGAACATCGCGACATTGCGGGCCGCGGCGAACCACGCGTCCGTGGACGGCCGCAGCTGCTTGGCCGCCTCCATCAGGTCCGGCATGCCGATCATCCGGGGCTCGCCGGTGCGGACGGAGTCGAGCAGCGCCTTCTCGGACGCGGTCTCGCAGAGGTGGGCCAGGTCCGCGCCGGAGAATCCGTCGGTACGGCGCACCAGCTTGCCGAGCTCGATGCCCGCGACGGGGCGGTCGCGCAGGTGGTAGCGGAGGATCGCCTCGCGGGCGGGCTCGTCGGGGGGCAGGACGAGCAGCGTGCGGTCGAAGCGGCCGGGGCGGCGCAGGGCCGTGTCCACGTCCCAGGGGTGGTTGGTGGCGGCGAGCACGAACACGCCCTCGTTGTCGCCGTTCACTCCGTCCAGCTCGGTCAGGAGCTGGTTGACGGTGTTGCGCAGCCCGCTGTGGTGCATACGGCTGCGCTTGGCGCCGAGAGCGTCGATCTCGTCGAGGAAGAGGACGCAGGGGGCGGAGGTGCGGGCGGTCTCGAAGACGTCGTGGAGGTTGCGCTCGGAGGCGCCGATCCACATGTCGAGGACATCGCTGAGCGACACGGACAGGAACTGCGCGCCGAGTTCGCCCGCGACGGCGCGCGCGATGAACGTCTTGCCGCAGCCCGGCGGGCCGTAGAGGAGCAGGCCGCCGCGCAGGCTCTTGCCGTAGAGCCTGCGCAGCTCGGGGTTGCGCATGGGGGCGAGGAAGGCCGCCTCCAGGCGCTCCTTCACCTCGTGCATGCCGCCGACGTCGGCCAGGCGTACGGCGCCGGCGGCTTCGACGTCCCAGGTGGAGGCGCCGCCGGGGTCGGCGGGGCCGTCGGCGGCGAGGGGCGGTTGAAGGCGCTCTTCCTTACGGCCGCCCTCACCGCCGCCCGCACCGCCGCCCTCGCTGTCGTCCGACGACGGGACGAAGCGCGGCGGTACGACATCCCCGACCTCGCGCTCGGCCGCCTGCCAGTCGAACCCGCCGTCTGAGGCAGGGGCTTGGGGCGCGGGCGCTTGCGGCGCGGGAGCCTGTGCCGCGCCGCCGTCCGGGGCGGGCGGCGGGCTGCCGCCCATGGCCCGTGCCATCAGAGCCCGCGCCTGCGCGTCGCCGGGCGAGCGCTGCAGCGCCGCCGCGATCTCGGCCACGGCCTCGTCACCGTGCCCGGCGTCGAGCAGCAGCCCAGCGAGGTGCAGGCGCAGCGGTACGTCTTCCGGCGCGGCCTCAACGGCGGCGCGCAGACTGCGGATGAGCGGTGTCTCCTCGGACATGCCCCCACCCTACGAACCGCCTGCGGCGCGCAGCACGGGAGGTACGCCTCCTTGTCCCAGCCCGTCGGCCCAGCCGGAGAGCACCCTCTCAGCCCCCCTGCCGCACCCGAAGGCTCGCGGATGGTGAAGCGGACCGGTCCATTCGGAGCATGGCGCGAGTGGCGCCTCAGGGAAGGACATCCGGCCTTTTACGTTGCCAGGATGACCCACGCTTCCACACCTTCCGGACACGACCTGACCAGGCGTGTTGCCCTCAGAGGACTCGTCGCTGGAGCAGGTGCGGCCACCGTCTCCGCGGCGGCAGGCGACACGGCGTTCGCTGCCCCTCCCACCCCGAAGCCCACGTCTCCGGCCGAGCCCGCCGATACCCCGACCCCCGGGGCCATGCAGCTCTTCACCGACCCCGGGTTCAACTTCTCGGCACTCCTGGCGCTCGGCGCCGCGGGGTACGGCGCCTCGGAGGTCGGCGAGGTGCTCACCGCCGTCAACTCCATCAATGGGGCCGGGCTGAGCAACCAGTCCTACACCAAGACCTTCCTCGACTGGGGCGACCGGCTGGCCGCGAGCGCGGCCGCAGCCGGCAAGAAGGGCCGGACGCAGACCCAGCGGGCCGAGGCGCTCCGGGCGTCCCAGTATTACGCGCAGGCTCTGTTCTACGTCCTCGGCAGCGACGATCCGGGCGCCGAGGAGAACGTCTACTGGGCGGCCCGCGAACAGTGGGACCTCTTCGCCCGGCTCTGCGACCCGGCCGCCGAGCAGACCACCCTCAACTGGGGCAAGGCGAAGATGCCGGTCTGGTTCTTCCGCCCCGACGACTCCGGTGCCCGCCGCCCCACGGTCATCCTCACCAATGGCAGCGACGGCGAGAACGTCGACATGTGGACCTACGGCGTGTTCGCCGCCCTGGAGCGCGGCTGGAACGCTCTGGTCTACGACGGACCGGGACAGGGCCAGATGATCTACGTCAACGAGATCCCGTTCACCAGCCGCTGGGACCACGTGGTGACCCCGCTGGTCAACTGGCTCCACCGGCGCAGCGACGTCGACCACGACCGCATCGCGCTCACCGGGCTGAGCATGGGCGGGAATCTCGCTCCGCGGGCTGCCGCCTCCGAGCACCGCATCGCCGCGCTGGCCGCCATGCCCGGCTGCGTCTCACCGTGGCTGGGCTTCCCGCCCGAGATCCGGGACATCCTCCAGGACACCAAGGAGGAGACCAACCGGGTCTGGAACGAGGAGATCGTGCCGACGCTCACCCCCGAGTTCCGCTTCCTCCTGGAGAAGCGCTTCGAGCCGTTCGACCCGGCCGTGATGCGCGCCGCCCGCGAGGGCCGCATCTTCACCGACTTCTGGACGCCCGCCCAGGCCGTCATCGCGCTCGACATCGCCAAGGTCGTGCCGCAGATCACGTGCCCGACGCTGGTCCTGGACTACGACGCCGAGCAGTTCTATCCGGGCCAGCCGAAGGCCCTCTACGACCTGCTCCGCTCGCCGAAGAAGTACATCAAGCTCACCGCCGCGCAGGGCGCTCAGCTCCACTGCTCGCCCATGGCGCCGCAGACGCACTGCGAGACCGTCTTCGACTGGCTCGACCGCACCCTGCGGGTCTGACAGCGCCTGGCCGGGCGGGGCCGACAACCGGCCCCGTGCCCGCCCCCAACTGCACCCAGCCGTATGGCCGGTGGCCGTGCGTGCCGTGCGAGCGGTCAGGGCGAAGCCGGGAGGTCCGGGGGGGACTTCGCCGGGTTTTCCGACAGGGCCGCCAAGGCGATGCGGATCGCCTCGTCGAGTTGGGGGTCGCGGCCGGCCGCCCAGTCCTGAGGCGCGTGGACGACCTCCACGTCCGGGTCGACCCCGTGGTTCTCCACGCCCCACCCGTAACCCTCAAGCCAGAACGCGTACTTCGGCTGGGTCACCACCGTGCCGTCGACCAGCCCGTACCGGTGGTCGATCCCGATCACCCCGCCCCACGTCCGCGTGCCGACCACCGGACCGATCCCCAGTGCCTTGATCGCCGCGTTGACGATGTCCCCGTCCGACCCCGAGAACTCGTTCGCGACGGCGACGACCGGCCCGCGCGGCGCGTCCTGCGGATAGCTCATCGGCTGCAGCCCGCGCGGCAGGTCCCAGCCGACGATCCGGCGTGCCAGCTTCTCGACGACCAGCTGGGAGGTATGCCCGCCGCGGTTCTCGCGGACGTCCACGACCAGGCCTTCGCGGGCGACTTCGACGCGCAGGTCGCGGTGGATCTGGGCCCAGCCCGGCGCCTGCATGTCGGGGACGTGCAGATAGCCGAGCCGCCCCCCGGACCGTTCATGCACGTACGCGCGCCGGTCCGCGACCCACGCGTGGTAGCGCAGCGGCTCCTCGTCCGCGATCGGCACGACGACCGCGTGCCGCGGGTCGCCGCCCCCGGCCGGGGCGATCGTCAGCTCGACGGGCTTGCCGGCCGCGCCGACCAGCAGCGGGCCAGGACCGGTGACCGGGTCCACCCGGTGCCCGTCGACCGCGACGATCGCATCCCCGGCCCGTACGGCCACGCCGGGCGCGGCGAGCGGGGAGCGGGCGTGCGGGTCGGAGCTCTCCGACGGCAGGATCCGCTCGATGCGCCACACCCCGTCGTCGTCACGGGCGAGGTCCGCGCCGAGCAGCCCCTGCCGGTGGGCCGGGTCGCCGTACCCGCCGGGCGGGGTGGCGTACGCGTGGGAGGTGCCGAGCTCGCCCTGGACCTCCCACAGCAGGTCCACCAGGTCATCGTGGGTCGCGGCGCGGGCGAGCGCCGGCCGGTAGCGGTCGAGGACCGCGTCCCAGTCGACCCCTCCCAGGTCCGGCCGCCAGAAGTTGTCGCGCATGAGGCGCCCGGCCTCGTCGTACATCTGCCGCCACTCGGCGGCCGGTTCGACGGTCAGCCGGATCCGCGACAGGTCGACGGTGAGGCTGTCCCCGCCGTCCTCGTCGTCGCCCGCCGAGGACGGCTTGCCGTCGGCGGGTACGACCCGCAGCTTGCCGCCGGTGAGGAGCAGCAGCCGCCTGCCGTCGCCGCTGACGGCGAAGTCGTCGGCGTCCCCGGTGAGTTCTTCTACGCGCCGCTGGGCGAGGTCGTAGCGCAGGAGTGCGGTGGTGGGCCCGTCGTCCTCCGGGGTGGCCAGGGCCGACCCGAGGACGCCGCGCAGCGGGTGGCGCAGCCACAGCACGCCGTCCTCGGCGGCGCGCAGCGTCGAGTAGCGGGCGGCCTCGACCGGGAAGGGCACGATGCGGTCGGCGAGCCCGTCGAGGTCGATACGGGTGGCGGGCGGCGCCTGGTCCTGGTCCTCCCGGTGGTCGCCGCCACCGCCCTCGTCCGCCTTGTCGTCCCCGAAGGTGCGGCCGTGCCGCTGCGGGCCGAACGGCGAGGGCGTGGCGGCGGCGAGCGTGATGAGGTGCGGGCGGCAGGCGCCGACGAACGCCAGGTCGAAGACGTGCGCGTCGTAGACCGGGTCGAAGGCCCGCTCGGAGAGGAAGGCGAGGTGCTTGCCGTCGGCGGTGAAGGCGGGCGAGAAGTCGTTGAAGCGCAGCGGCGTCGCGTCGGCGACGGACAGGTCGGCGGCATTGGCGATCTTCAGCTGGCGCAAGGGTCCCGGGCCCGGGTGGGACCAGGCGAGCCAGCCGGAGTCGGGCGAGAACACGAGGCCGTCGGCGTCGCCGTACGCGCTGCGCACGACCTCGCGGACCTCCCCGGACTCCCGCTCGACGATCAGCACGCGGCCGTCGTGGGAGGCGACGGCGGCGCGGCTGCCGTCGGGGGCCATGGCGAGGTCGAGGACCCGGCCGAGCTGCCCGGCGCCGAGGCGGCGCGGGGCCGCGCCGGGAGCCGCACCGCAGGCCGGGGCGAACTCGAGGGCGTCCTCGCCCTCCGCGTCCGTGACCCACACGACGTGCTCGTCGCCGCCCGGTCCGGCCCGGAAGACGCGCGGCAGCCGCCCGCGTACGCCCGGTGTCGCGGCGAGCGCGCGGGCCGGGCCCTCCCGGTGGGTGACCCAGTGGATGCTGCCGCGCACCTCGACCGCGCTGCCCCGGCCGGTCCGGTCCGGCCGGGCCTCGCCGAGATACGCGGAGGCCCGCACCGGGTGCGGCTGGAGGTCGCTGCGCTGGCCGCCGAGGCGGACGTCGAGGCGGCGCGGCTCCGCGCTCTCCAGGTCGTCCAGCAGCCACAGTTCGCCCGCCGAGGAGTACGTGACGCGGGTCCCGTCGGTGGCCGCGTGGCGGGCGTAAAAGCCGTCGAGTGCGGTGTGACGTCGCAGGTCGGAGCCGTCGGGGAGGGAGGAGTAGAGCGCGCCGGTGCTCTCGTGGTCGGAGAGGAACGCGATCCGGTCCCCCACCCACAGCGGGCACTCGATGTTCCCGTCGAGCTCTGCGTGCAGCCGCCCGAACTCCCCGCTCCCGTCGCGGTCGAGCCACAGCTTGCCCGCCGTGCCGCCGCGGTAGCGCTTCCAGGCCGCGGCCTCGCGGCCCATGGTCGCCGAGAGCAGCAACACGCCCCCGCGGGCCCCGCCCGGGCCGTACGCCACGGCGCCGACCGGACCGTACGGGAGCGTGCGCGCCGGGCCGCCGTCCAGCGGGACGGCCCGCGCCCAGGTGCGGCGCACGGACGCCTGCTCGTACGTGCTGATCGCCAGCACCTCGCCGCCGGGGGTCCAGCCGCGGACCGCGGTCTTCCAGCTGCCCCAGTAGGTGAGCCGCGTGGAGCTGCCGCCGTCCACGGGCGCGATGTGCACCTCGGGCGCGCCGTCGCGGGTGGAGGTCCAGGCGATGTGCTCACCATCCGGGGAGATGCGCGGGTACGAGACGGGCATGTTGTCGGCGCTGACCCGCCAGGCGCGGCCCCCGTCGATGGGGGCGGCCCATACGTCGTCCTCGGCGGTAAAGGTGATCAACTCGCCGTGCAGATGCGGGTGGCGGAGATACGAGGGCTGCGGCGAAGAAGGCGTCGAAGGCTGGGTCACCCCGCCACACTAATCACGCGCTGCGGACCCGACCAGCACTTTCCGTGACTTGCGATCAGTGGGCAGGGTACGGTCAGGACCAGCGGCCCGTACGGCCCAGCAGCAGGGCCGTCGCCGCTGTGCCCGCGGTGGAGGTGCGCAGCACGCTCGGGCCCAGCCGGTACGGCTTCGCTCCCGCTTCCCCGAACGCCGCAAGCTCCTCCGGGGAGACGCCTCCCTCGGGGCCGACGACCAGCGCGATGTCCCCCACGGCGGGGAGTTCCGCGGTGGCCAGCGGCTCGCTGCCCTCCTCGTGGAGCACGGCCGCGAACGCCGCCCCCGCCAGCAGCCCGGCGACCTGACGCGTCGTCATCGGCTCGGTCACCTCGGGGAAGCGGAGGCGGCGGGACTGCTTGCCCGCCTCGCGGGCAGTGGCCCGCCACTTGCCCAGCGACTTCAGGCCGCGCTCGCCCTTCCACTGCGTGACGCAGCGCGCCGCCGCCCACGGGACGATCGCGTCGGCACCGGTCTCCGTCATGGTCTCGACGGCGAGTTCGCCCCTGTCCCCCTTGGGCAGTGCCTGGACGACGATGATCCGGGGCCTCGGCTCGGCCTCCGTACGGAACTCGGAGACCGCGACCTCCAGCCGGTCCTTGCCCTCGACGGCGGCCACCGTGCCGTACGCCCCGCTGCCCGCGCCGTCCGTCAGCACGATCTCCTCGCCGATGCGCAGCCGCCGTACGGACACCGCGTGGCGGCCCTCGGGGCCGTCGAGCGTGATGGCCCTCGTGCCGTCCCCGAGCCGGAGCCGGTCGCGGTCGACCAGGAAGACCGGAGCCGTCACGTGGCGGCTCCGAGCGTCAACGTCGCCCGCGCGGCCTCCAGTTCGGCGATCAGCACCTCGACCAGCTGCCCGGCCGGCAGCTGGCGCGCCAGCTTGTGGCCCTGGCCCGCCCACAGCGCCATGCCCTGCGGGTCGCCCGCCGTGGCCGCGGCCTTGCGCAGCCCGGCGGTCAGGTAGTGGATCTGCGGGTAGGCGGCCGGCGCGTACGGGCCGTGCTCGCGGATGAAGCGGTTGACCAGGCCGCGCGCCGGGCGTCCCGAGAAGGCGCGGGTGAGCTGGGTACCGGTGAACAGCGGGTCCGTCATCGCCCGCTTGTGCAGCGCGTTCGCGCCCGACTCGGTGGTGACGAGGAAGGCCGTGCCGAGCTGGACCGCGGCGGCGCCCGCGGCCAGGGCGCCCGCGATCTGTCCGCCGCGCATCAGCCCGCCGGCCGCCACGATCGGCAGCTGTACGGCCTCGCGGACCTGCGCGATGAGCGTCAGCAGGCCGACGCCGGAGGCGGTGCCGTCGGCCTGCGGGTCGTCGTGGTGGGTGCCCTGGTGGCCGCCCGCCTCGATGCCCTGGACGCAGACGGCGTCGGCGCCCGACCACTGGGCGGCCTGCGCCTCGGCGACGCTGGTGACGGTGACGACCGTGAGCGTGCCGGTCTTGCCGAAGGCGTCGAGGACGGCGCGCGAGGGGCAGCCGAAGGTGAAGGAGACGACCGGGACGGGGTCGTCGAGCAGGATCGCGAGCTTGGCCTCGTACGCGTCGTCCGCCGACCCGTCGGTGTCGCCGAGCGGCGTCTCGTACCAGGCGGCCTCGCCCGCGAGCTGCTCGCGGTAGACCTCGACGGCGGACGGGTCGGCGACGCAGGGCTGCGGCATGAAGAGGTTCACGCCGAAGGGGCGCTGGGTGAGCCCGCGGAGCCGCTTGATCTCCTGGTACATGGCCTCCGGCGTCTTGTACCCGGCAGCCAGGAAGCCGAGGCCGCCCGCGTCGCACACGGCGGCGGCGAGCTCGGGGCATGAGGCGCCGCCGGCCATGGGGGCCTGCACGATGGGGTGCGGCGACAGGTCGGAGAACACGGAGGGCATGTCCACATGGTGTCACGCGGTGACGTCCTGCGGCTGAGCGGGCCCTGCCGCCGTGGTGTGGGCATTCGTTCCGGGGGGCGATGGGGAGACCCCCATCGCCCCCCGGAAC